>NZ_JBSFHO010000029.1:0-111920 GCF_053597075.1 Streptomyces sp. NPDC001514 | reverse complement strand
CTCAACTCCCTCGCCGACTACCTCACCAAGATCAGGTCCACCACCGACACAACCAGGAAGAAATAACGCTCCGGATTTCAGGCGCATGACACTAGGATGCGGTCATGTCACTCCCGCACGCGATCCTCACCGCCCTCCTCGAGAAGCCGTCGTCGGGGCTGGAGCTGACCCGCCGCTTCGACCGGTCGATCGGCTACTTCTGGTCGGCCACGCATCAGCAGATCTACCGGGAGCTGGGGAAGCTGGAGGAGGCGGGGCACATCCGTGCCCTGCCTGCCCCGCAGCCCACGCGCGGCCAGAGGAAGGAGTACGAGGTTCTGCCCGCGGGCCGCGCGGAGTTGACCACATGGGTGGCCAGGACCGAGGACCCGAAGCCGATCCGGGACGCGCTGCTGCTGCGGATGCGGGCGGCGGCCATGGTCGGGACGGAGGGCCTGGAGGCCGAGCTGCGCCGTCATCTCGCCCTGCACGAGCGACAGTTGGCCGAGTACCTTGACATCGAGAAGCGGCACTTCCCGCCGGATCGGGACTCGGTCGAGGACAGGCTGCGGCATGTCGTGCTGCGGGGCGGGATCGAACTGGAGCGGTTCTGGATCGAGTGGCTGACACACGCGTTGGCGGAACTCGTCCGGCCCGAGGCGGACTGAACCGGGGCTTCGCCTCGGACACCCGTGGGACGTGACCGGTACCGTCCGGGCGGCCCGCATGTCCGCCCTCGAACGCCGGACGAGCTCGGAGCGATCCGGTACCGCGGTGGACCCGGGTATCCGTCCTCAAACGCCGGACAGGCTCACGTTGAGCCCCGCCGGCGGTTGAGGCGCGGGGGGTCGGGAGTGAAATCCCCGAACGGGGTCTGGGGCGCAGCCCCGGGGCGGGATGGGGCGGTGTCCGATATGCGGCTCCGCCGCGGGGCCCGCCGCAGGCGCGACGGGCACGTCGCGACAGGGCCACCACGGCGGGGAGGGTGGCAGTTCGTCGCGTACGACAACGGCGTCGGCGGTCTGCAGAGCGAGGTCCGAGCCGGCGCGGCCCATCGCGACCGAGCAGTGCGCCGCGGCCGGCGCGGGTGCGTCGTCGACGCCGTCGCCGACGACCAGCACCCGCTCCCCCGCCGGATCGAGTACAGCCTCTACGACAATCACGTCGCCCAGCTCCTGGACGAAGCCGTCTACCACACCGAGCATCTACGGCTCGGCGCCCGTGATCTGCCCGCGCGGGCCGGGGATACTGGTCAGTCCTAGATCGACTCGCTGACCACGAGGGGCGGACATCGTGAACCATGCGCAAAGGACAGGCAGTTGGCAGCGGGGCGGCGCGGACGGGCGCCATGCCGTCGTCATCGGGGGAAGCCTCGCGGGACTCCTTGCGGCCCATGTCCTCGCCGAGCACGCCGACAAGGTGACGGTCGTCGAGCGCGACCGCTTCCCCCGGGGCCCGGAACCGCGCTCCGGCGTCCCTCAGGGCCGCCACGCCCATGTGCTGCTGGAGGGCGGCCAGCGCGCTCTGGACTCCCTGCTGCCGGGATTCATGGCCGAGTTGAGGGCGGCAGGCGCACCCCCGGTGGGGATGCCGTCCGACATGGTGCAGTGGCAGACGGGCCGCTGGTTTCCCCGCACGGACCCGACGACGTACATCTACACCGGCTCACGCGCCCAGATCGAGCATCTGGTGCGGCAGCGGGTGCTGGCCAACCCCGTGATCACGACCGTCACTTCGACGGAGGCCGTCGGACTGGCCGGTGACGCCTCCCGCGTACGGGGGGTGCTGCTGCGCGAGCGGGGCGGGACGGCGAAGTCGTCGTCCCGCGAGCAACCGCCCACCCTCGACGCCGACTTGGTCGTGGACGCGTCCGGGCGCGGCTCGCGTGCCGCGCAGTGGCTCAGCGCGATCGGCGCCGAGGCCCCGGAGGAGGAGACCATCGACACCGGCCTCGCCTACGCCTCCCGGGTCTACCGCAACAAAGGCGACAACCTCGGCACCCACGCGCTCGGCTACTACGTCATCCCGAACCCCTCACAGGTGTACGGCGGCGGAGTGCTGCCCCTGGAGGACGGCAACTATCTGGCGGTCCTGTCAGGGGTGCGCGGCCAGGAACCGCCCACGGACGAGGAGGGGTTCACCGCGTTCGCGGCCCGCCTGCCGCACCCCTTCATCCATGAGTGGCTGCTCGAGGCGGAACCGCTGTCTCCGCCCTTCGGCCACCGGTCGGCCTCGAACCTCCGCCGCCGGTACGACCGTCCGGGCCGTCGCCCCGCGGGGTTCCTCGCGACCGGCGACGCGCTGTGCACGTTCAACCCGATCTACGGGCAGGGCATGGCCGTCGCCGCGATGAGCGCCGTGGCGCTGCGCGACACGCTGGCCGATCCACGCCGTACACCCACGACGCGCCGGGTCCAGCAGGCACTGTTCGAGGCGTCGCGCCAGGCCTGGGACATCTCGTCGGGCTCGGACAAGAAGATGCCGGGGGCCATCGGGAACGCACTCGCCACCCGGCCCCTGGACCGGCCCGCCGGCTGGTACCTGAGCCGCGTCCAGGAGCGCTACCCCACCGACCCGGTCGTGGGCCCCGCGTTCCGCTCCGTACTGACGCTGACCTCGCCACTCACGTCGCTCTTCGCGCCGAAGGTGGCGCGGGCCGTACTCCTCCGCCCGGTCGCGGAGACGCCCGATGAGCCCCCGATGACGCGCGGGTCGGCGGCCGGGCCGACGCCACGCGGGGACTGACGGCGCCGGAGCGGCCGCGGTCCCAGGAACGGTCACGGTCACGGTCACGACCGTCGTCGCGGTCGCTCCGCCTCCCGAGTCGGTGGACACGTCCCGAGCCGACACATGATGCGGTCATCCGAATGGCCACGGTACCTTGAGGCGGGATCGAGTCGCGTCGAGGAGGACCATGGCCCGGCTCAGCAGGGCGGAGCTGCAGAAGCGCAACCGCGCGAAGGTGCTGGCCGCCGCGGCGGACGAGTTCGCCGAGCGCGGCTTCCGTGAGGCCAAGGTCGACGCCATCGCCGAACGGGCCGAGCTCACGCGAGGCGCCGTCTACTCCAACTTCCCGGGCAAGCGGGCCCTGTACTTCTCGGTGCTGGCCGACCTCGCCGAGGGCGCGCCCGGTACGACTCCGCCGCCGTCGGTGCGTACCGCCCGAGAGGCGCTCGGTACGTTCGCCCGCGCTTGGACGGCCCGGCTACCACTCGCCGGCGGCGGCGCCGCCGCCGACGAGCCGCACGGCATGGCGCGGCTCGGCACGGAGCTGTTGCCCGAAGTGCTGGCCGACGAGCGGCTTCGCGAGCCGTACGCACAGTTGATGAAGCTGGACGCGATCCTGCTCGGGCTCGCCCTGGAGCAACTGCCGCCTTCCGGTGCGCCGGCGGGCCGGCGGGTGCGGGTGGCCGAGGCCGTACTCACCACCCTGCACGGTGCGGGTCAGCTCTCGGCCGCGGCGCCCGGCTTCGTCGAACCCTTCAACGTCGTAGGAGTCTGCGAGCAGTTGGCCGCCCTCGATCTCGGTGACGCCTGGTGGGCGCCCACGGAATGGTTCGCGCGGGCCCGCCTCGCCGAAGAGCGGTGGTCCCCGCCCGCCGCAACGGACGCCGTCACGGGCGAGCCGGCGCGCCTCACCGACGACGGCGTGATCGCCGTGCTCGGACTGCACCGCCTCGAGGCCGCCGAAGAGGCCCTCCGCGCGGCCCCGTCCGGCACCCCTGTCACCGCGGTCCTGGTCACCGCCGCCGCGGACGAACTCTCCCCCCTCGCCCGTCTTACCGTCGCCGGACTGTCCGCCTGCCTCCGCCAGTCCTTCCCCCGCCCGGCCTGGCCTCGCCTCCAGGTCGTCCACGACCCGTCCGGCACCGTGGCCGCGGCGGCCGGCGTCCCGTCCGTCAGCGACACGACCGAGACCGCGGTGCGCGTCGCAGGGGGCCGGATCATCGCGCGGGCGGAGGGCCGGGGCGCGTGCCATGCGGCGGCGACAGCCGGTGACGCCGTACGACCCGACGCGCACGAAACGCCGCCGTCGGCGTCCCCGTCGGCACAGCGCAACGGTTAGGCCCTGTCCGACGGGTCATGCCCCCACGTCGTACAAGACCGCTGGGCCGTGGCGCGTGAGGGTCCGATCGAGAGTGCCGGCTGGTCCATGGGCCGCGATCATGTCGGACTCTCGACGGTGGCGCCGTCAGGGACGCGCCTGCCGTGCCGCCTCGACCGCGTCCGCGACCTGGTTGTAGAAGCGCGTGTGCGAGCCCGCGCTGCACGGGGCCTCCGGGTTCCAGGGGACGACACGGGCACCGGACGCGGCGGACCGCCATGCCGCTTCGGTGCGCAGGGAGTCGAGCGGGTAGGCATTGGCGCGTACGTCCACGAGGAGGACCTGGGGAGCGAGTCCGGCGACGTCGGACCATTCGGCCGTGAACCAGTTGGTGCTCGGGCCGCCCTGCGGGTCCACCAGATCGAGGCCGAAGCCCGCGAGCTCCCGCAGGTCCGGCCAGGAGTACGGCTTCGCGAGATACCCGCTGTCCGCGGAGGCGGGCGAGACCGCGAGCAGCACCGGACGCGCGTCGGGTGCTCCGGCGGCCGCCAGGTCGCGCAGGCGGGCCTCGGCCCGGGCGAGCGGGCCGGCCATGGCGAGTTCCCCGTCGGCCCCCAGCGCGCGGGCGAGTTCGGCGAAGCGGGCACGGACGGAGGCGAGCGACTGGCTCTGGCCGACGTCGAGGACCACCAGGGGCACGCGCTCCTCGACATGCTTGGCCGCGTCGGGGTCGAGCCCGTACACCTGCGCGCCGCCGTAGGTGACGGCGACGACGAGATCGGGGTCGCCGCGGAGCAACGCGTCGGCGTCGAGCGCGGTGCCGGAGCCGAGATATGCGATGTCGTCGAGCGGTAATCCGCCCGCCTTCACCGGGTCGGGCCCGTCGCCGTCGTGGTTCGACCCGAACAGTCCGGCGGGTCGTATGCCGTGGTCCCAGAGGGTCGCCCCGGCCTGTATGTACGTGACGGCCCTGCGGGGCCGCCGGTCCGCCGTCGCCAAGTGGCCGCGGTCGTCGAGAAACTGCCAGTCCGTCTGCCGCTCCATGATCCGTGCGCTCCTGCCCCTCGCCCACTGGTGCATGCGAGGGGTTTCCTGCCCACGGATCGGGCGGCTGGAACGACGGACCGGTCGCCGCGCGGGGCGGGTCCGGGGACGGCTCCGGGTCAGCGGGCCCCGGCGGGCTCGGGCGCGGTGCCCCGCCAGACGGTCGTGGTGTTGCAGAACTCCTTGATGCCGTGGCCGGACAGCTCGCGCCCGTACCCGGAGCGCTTCACGCCGCCGAACGGCATGGCGGGATGCGATGCCGTCATCCCGTTGACGAACACGCCGCCCGCCTCCAGATCGCGTACGAATCGGGCGACTTCGTTCTCCTCGCGGGTCCACACGTTCGAACTCAGCCCGAAGGGCGAGTCGTTGGCGACCTGCACCGCCTCGTCCAGGTCCGTGACCCGGTACACGGTGGCCACCGGCCCGAAGGTCTCCTCCTGGTGGATCCGCATCTCGGGGGTGATCCAGGTGAGGACGGTCGGAAGGTAGAACCAGCCGTGCGGCTGGTCCCCGGGCCGGCCGGCCCCGCACAGCGCGTGCGCACCGAGGCGCAGGGCGTCGTCGACGAGCTCCTCGAGATCGGTGCGCCCCTGCTCACTGGCGAGGGGGCCGACGTCGGTGGACTCGTCCAGGGGGTCCCCCACCGTGAGCCCTTCCATACGCGCGGTGAACCGCTCGACGAACGTGTCGTACACGTCCTCGTGGACGATGAAGCGCTTGGCCGCGATGCAGGACTGGCCGTTGTTCTGGACGCGCGCGGTGACCGCGGTTCTGGCGGCCTTGTCGACGTCGGCGGACGGCATCACCACGTACGGGTCGCTGCCGCCGAGCTCCAGGACGGTCTTCTTCACCTCGTCACCGGCCACGGACGCGACCGACCGCCCGGCGGGTTCGCTGCCGGTGAGGGTCGCGGCGGCGACCCGTGGGTCGCGCAGGACGCCCTCGACCGCCGCGGAGCCGATCAGCAGGGTCTGGAAGCAGCCGTCGGGGTAGCCCGCCCGGTGGAAGAGATCACCCAGGTAGAGGGCGGTCTGCGGGACGTTCGACGCGTGCTTGAGCAGCCCGGTGTTGCCCGCCATGAGCGCGGGCGCGGCGAACCGTACGACCTGCCAGAGGGGAAAGTTCCACGGCATCACGGCCAGAACGACACCGAGCGGCCGGTAGTGGACGTGGGCCACGGCGGCGCCCGAGTCCTTCACATCGGCATCAGCGACGGGCTCGTCGGCGAGGAGTTCCTCGGCATGGTCGGCGTACCAGCGCATGGCCTTGACGCACTTGGCCGCCTCGGCCCGCGCAGCCGTGATCGGTTTCCCCATCTCGGTGGTCATGGTGCGCGCGATGTCCTCCTGGTCCTCCTCCAGGAGTCCGGCGGCCTTCTTGAGCAGCAGCGCGCGTTCACCGAATCCGGTGGTGCGGTACTGCCGGAACGCCTCGTGGGCGGCGGCCAGGCGGCTCTCGATCGCCTCGGGCCCGAGTGCTTCGAAGGTCTTGAGCGTCTCGCCGGTCGCGGGATTCACCGTGGCGATGGGCATGGCTGTGTCCTCCTTCGGACTCGCATCTACGACCCTGCCGCGCCCCGGGCGGCGACGCAACGCGGCGGGCCCGCGCATCCGGCCCGGCATCCCTCGCCGGAAGCAATCCGGATGTGGCGGACGTGGCGTCCGTCGCCGGGCATGTGCGGTCGCTTCCCCCGAATGGGCGTGGCGCAGCCCGCCGACGTACGCTCGTCAGGTACGGATCACACGCCAGTCACACGCCAGGGAGGCGAACGGCGTGACCGGACATCGCCCGACCGCGCGAACGCCTGTAGGGGCATTGGTGGCGGCCGTGGCCGCGGTGGCTCTGGCGGGCGCCGGCCCGGCCCTCGCGGACGACGACATCGACTCCCTCAGCGCCCAGCAGATCTCCGACCGGGCGAAGAAGGCCATGCTGAGCGCCACGTCGGTGCACGTCAGCACCGAGGGCGATCTTCACCCTGCGGGCTCGGTGAGCAAGCTCGATCTCACGATGGACCGCGACGGGAACTGCGCCGGAACGGTCAGCACGGGCGCGAAGGGGTCCGTCGAGATCATCAAGCGCGGCGACACGGTGTGGATGAAACCGGACGAGCTCTTCTGGAAGAGCCAGGTTCCCGGGTCAGGTCAGCAGGCCGCGGAGCTCTTCAAGGGCCGCTATCTGCGCGGAAGCACGAACGACAGCATGCTCAGAAGCATGGCCGACGTGTGTGACCTCGGCCGTCTCCTGGACTCGATCGCCGACTCCCCGGACACGAAGGTCCCGCTCACCAAGGGCGGGAGGACGAAGGTCGACGGCGTCGACGTCATCGCCGTGACCGGGAAGCGGGCGGGGCGGACGACGACGATGTACGTCGCCACCGAGGGCAAGCCCTATCCCGTGAAGCTGGAGACGACGGCGGGGTCGGCCAGGGCGAGCATCACCCTTTCCGCGTACAACGAGCCGGTTCCGTCCGCCACTCCCCCGGCGGACAAGTCCGTCGACATTTCCCGGCTGCCGGAGCCGGAGAACTGAGCCGGTCCCGCCTGCCTCGGCCCTTCGGGAGCGATGGCGGCGGCGTGAAGCCGGCAGCAGACTCGACGCCATGTCGGGCAAGCAGAGCGCTGGTCTCCTTCTCTTCCGGGTCGACGGCCCTGGCGTCGAGGTCCTGATCGGGCACATGGGCGGTCCTTTCTGGGCGGCCCGTGACGCGGGCGCGTGGTCGATCCCCAAGGGCGAGTACGGCCCCGATGAGGAGCCGGAGGCCGCCGCGCGCCGGGAGTTCGAGGAGGAGCTCGGACTGCCCGTGCCCGACGGGGACCCCGTATCGCTCGGCGAGAGCCGCCAGCCCGGCGGCAAGGTCGTCACCATCTGGGCGGTCGAGGGCGATCTCGACCCGGACCGGGTGGTACCAGGCACTTTCACCATGGAGTGGCCGCCGCGGTCCGGCGTGCTGAGCGAGTTCCCGGAGGTCGACCGGGTCGGCTGGTTCTCCCTGGAGCGGGCGGCGCAGCTGCTCGTCCCGGGCCAGCGGATCTTTCTGGACCGCCTCGGCCACCACATACGCGACGGCCGCTGACAGCGGCCGCGCCCGAACCGAAGGAAATCCCCCGTGCCCCAAAGTTCCAAGGCGGTCGCCACCGCCTGCGCGGCAGTGCTGGCCGCCACCGTTCTCCCCGCAACCGCCTCCGCCTCCACCCGTACGTACTACGAGGGTTCGGTGAGCGCGGCGGACCTACTGGCCGAGGTCAGGAACTGCGACCGAATATCGGACGGCCGGTACCGAATAGACGAGGACGAACCCGCCGACGTCCCGGTGTGCGGCACGAGCGATGCCGTGTTCTGGGAAGCGGACATGGACATCGATTGCGACGGGTGGCCCACGAGGGAGTGCAACAGCGACGTGGACCCGTACTTCCAGTCCGAGACCGCGTACTCGGACTCCGAGGGAGATCCTCTCAGCTCCGAGCATGTGCCCTTCATCGTCGTCCCTGGCGCCAGCTCGCGCTGGGACTACAGCGACTCCGGCATACGCGGCGGCAGCGTCGCGGCCGTCATCTACCGCGGCAGGGTGGTGTACGCGGTGGTCGGGGACGTCGGACCGAGCAACATCATCGGCGAGGCCTCGTGGGCCACGGCCGACGCGCTGGGCATAGATCCCGATCCGCAGACCGGCGGCGTCAACTCCGGTGTCACGTACATCGTGTTCCGCGATTCGCGCGTCTCACCGATCGAGTCCCACGGGTCGGCTGTCACGCTGGGTAACCAGTTGGCGCGCGAGTTCGTCGGTCGCTGATGACCGGCACCCCGATGACGATGAGAGTACGGATTCGCTGCGACGACGAAGGGATGGACCATGCTGGGTGAGAGCAAGGCCTTCAGCGGCTTCTCGGTCGACGACATCGAGAAGGCGAAGCAGTTCTACGGCGGCACGCTCGGCCTGCGCGTCTCCGAGGAGAACGGACTGCTCACCCTGCACCTCGCCGGGGACACGAACGTGCTCGTGTACCCGAAGGAACAGCACACGCCCGCGACGTTCACCATCCTCAACTTCCCGGTGGACGACGTCGACAAGGCCGTCGGCGAACTCGTCGCGCGCGGTGTGACGTTCGAGCGCTACGAGGGCTTCCAGCAGGACGAGAAGGGCATCAACCGGGGCGAGGGCCCGGCGATCGCCTGGTTCAAGGATCCGGCGGGCAACATTCTGTCCGTGCTCCAGATGTAGCCGGCAACCCGGCCATGGACCCCGTGGAGGCTCTCGACCGGATCGCGTTCCTGCTGGAGCGTTCCGGCGCTCCGACGTACCGGGTACGGGCCTTCCGTACGGCGTCGGCGGCGGTCACCGCACTCGGTGAGGACGAGGTCCGCGAGCGCGCCGCGTCCGGCTCGCTGGAGGCGGTGCGGGGTCTCGGGCCCAAGACCGCACAGGTCGTGCGGGAGGCCCTGGCCGGGGAGGTGCCCGCGTATCTGCGGCGGCTCGAGGAGGAGTCGGGCGCGCAGCCCGTCCCGGGCGATGCCGGGACGCGGCTGCGCGCCGCGCTGCGCGGCGACTGCCATCTGCACTCCGACTGGTCGGACGGCGGCAGCCCGATCGAGGCGATGGGCAGGGCCGCGGCTGCCCTCGGCCACGAATGGGCCGTGCTCACCGATCACTCGCCGCGGCTGACGGTCGCGCGCGGGCTGACGGCGGAGCGGCTGCGGGAACAGCTGGACGTCGTGGGGGAACTGAACCGCACCTGGGCGCCGTTCCGGCTGCTGACCGGGATCGAGTGCGACATCCTGCCGGACGGCTCGCTGGACCAGGAGCCGGAGCTCCTGGACCGGCTGGATCTGGTGGTGGCGTCGGTGCACTCCAAACTCCGCATGGAGGCGCGGCCGATGACCAGGCGCATGATCGCTGCGGTCGCGAATCCGCTGGTGGATGTGCTGGGACACTGCACCGGGCGGTTGCTGACGGGGCGGGGCAGGCCGGAGTCGGAGTTCGACGCCGAGCAGGTGTTCGCGGCGTGTGCCGAGTACGGGACGGCGGTGGAGATCAACAGCCGTCCGGAGCGGCTGGATCCGCCGCGGCGGCTGCTACGGCGGGCTGTCGATGCGGGGGCTCTGTTCGCGATCGACACGGACGCCCACGCTCCCGGGCAGCTGGACTGGCAGATCAACGGCTGCGCGCGGGCGGAGGAGTGCGGGGTGCCCGACGCGCGGGTGATCAACACGTGGTCCGCGGACGAGCTGCTGAACTGGACGCGGACCGGCGAGCCGCCGGCGGAGCGCTGAACGGCCACCCTGGGCTCGGCCGCCTGGTGGCGCTGAACGCCCACCCTGGGCGGGGCCGCCTGGTGGCGCTGAACGCCCACCCTGGGCGGGGCCGCCTTTGGGGCTCGGGGCGGGCACCCCAGGGCGTGGCCGCCACCCGGAGGATGCTCTGCCCGTGCTGTGCGGGGCGGGAGGTGGGACCTTGGAGAGGGAGACCCCAGTGCGAGAGAGGACGGGGATCACCGTGACCGCGACGGACAAGCACGGCGAGGAAGTATCGGTGCAGCTCAGCGGCGCACCGGAGGATGCGGACGCCGTCTTCGGCGCGCTGCTCGCGGCGTACCCCTGCGACCGGGACGCCGAGGAGCACCCGCACCGGCTGGGCCGGGGCAGCCACCCCACGATCTGGATGGCCACCTATGACGTGTCGCCCGCCGACACGGCCGGACCGGTGGCCGCCACCAAGCTCGGCGCGCCCGTGGCGGCGGAGCTGTCCGGGTCGTATCCGGCGGTGGACCGGCTGACCAAGGCGCTCACCTCGGGCTTCGCGGTCGAGGTGGAGCACTCGGTGTCGGGTGACGGGGAGAAGCAGCTGCGGCTGCTCCTCGACTCGCCGTCGGCCAAGGGCGCCTGACCTGGGCGTGCTGCTGCGGCGGGGCATGGGAGGAAAGCTTGTGGCGCCTTTACATGCCTTGACAGGCATATAACCGTTGGCGCATATTCGACGTATGACAGACGCCATCTGGTCTGCCCTCGTGGACCCCCACCGGCGGGCCGTGCTCGATCTGCTGCGCGACCGCGACCGGGCGGTCGGCGAGCTGGTCGAGGTGCTCGGTCAGTCCCAGCCGAATGTGTCGAAGCATCTGAGGGTGCTGCGGGAGGCCGGGCTCGTTCGGGTGACCAGGCAGGCGCAGCAGCGCATCTACGCGATCGAGCCGGGTCCGATCGCGGAGCTGGACGCCTGGCTCGCGCCGTACCGGCGTCTGTGGAACGAACGACTCGACGCACTCGGCCGCTACCTCGACGAGGGCGACCGCGACGGCGCACGCACAGAGGAGCCACCATGAACCGCGGAACCTTCATCACCTTCGACGGCCGGCCGGCCGTCCAGTTCCAGCGCTCGTACCCCCGGCCGGTCGAGCAGGTCTGGGCCGCCGTCTCCGAGCCGGAGGGGCTCGCCCACTGGTTCCCGTCGACGGTCCGGCTGGAGCCGCACGCCGGAGGGAAGATCGAGTTCTCCGACGACCCCCACATGTACGCCTCGACGGGGACGGTGCTCGCCTTCGAACCGCCGCACCGCTTCGCCTTCACCTGGGAAGGCGACGAGATCCACCTGGAACTGGCGCCCGAGGGCGACTCGGGCTGCCGGCTGACGCTCACCAATGTCCTGGCGGCGGAGAACACCGCGGCCCGCAACGCCGCGGGCTGGAGCGTCTGCCTCGCCGAACTGGACAAGCACCTGGCCGGGGCCCCGGCCGAGGGCCCCCACAGCGAATCGGCCGAGCCGTGGCAGCCGTACTACGACGCGTACGTCGCGGAGGGCATGCCCTCGGGGGCCGAGATCCCGGGTGCCCCGCAGCAGGACGCCTGAGGACCGGCGGCCGCGGGTCGGGGCCGGCGCCCGCCGATGACCGGCTCCGGAGGCCTCGACGGCCGCCTTGACGCTGTGTCCGCCGATGACCGGCTCAGGACGCCTCGACGGCCGCCTTGATGCGGTGGGCGAAGGCGTCCGCGTCCTTGCGCGCGGCGCTGAGGGCGAACCCCACGAGCAGCTTGCCCAGACCGTGGCCCTCCAGGGTGTTGAACACCCTCAACCGGGTCCGGCCGGCGTCCACGGCCTCCAGGTCGTAGCCGCCCTCGGGGACCGTCACGATGTTCTTCGAGTTCTCGGTCCAGCGGATCCTGCGCGGCGGCTCGAACTCGCTGATCCGGAACTCCCGGTCCGTCGTCATCCCGGCGTCCTTGACCTTGCTCCGGTAGACGGTCCCGGCGGCCGTGGGTCCGGGCGTCGTCTTCGCCATCTCCTGCACCCTCGGGCTGAACTTCGGATCGTTCTCGCCGTCGGCGAGGAAGGCGAAGACCTCCTCGACCGGGCGGTCGATCACGACGGTCGCCTCGAACTGTCCAGCCATCGTCTCTCCTTGCTCACCCGCGCCGGCGGCCCGGCACGACCTCAGGGTCGCAGACCCCGGGCCGGCGCGCCCGGCAAGATCCGGAAGACAGGCCCCGGGGCCGGGCGCCCGTCCGCGTACTGCGACCGGGTCATGGCGCCCTTACGGACGCAGCCGCACCGGCAGCTTCTCCACGCTGTTGCCCACGAAACTGGAGTGGCGCGGGAGTTCCGCCTCGGGGACGGCCACGTCCAGCTCGGGGAAGCGGGTGAACAGCCGCTCCAGGGCGATCGTCGCCTCCATTCGGGCCAGCGGTGCGCCCAGGCAGTAGTGCGGTCCGTGGCCGAGCGAGATATGGCGGGATGCGGAGCCGCGGGTGAGGTCGAAGCGGTCCGCGTCGGCGCCGTGTGCGGCCTTGTCGCGTCCGGCGGCCGAGTATCCGGCGAGCACCGGCGTGCCCTGGGGAATGACGGTCCCGTCGAGGGTGAGGTCCTTCGTCGGATAGCGGAACGGGAAGTAGCTGACCGGACTGTCCCAGCGCAGGGTCTCCTCGACGACGTCCGCCCAGCTCGCCTTCCGGTCCTGCACGAGGGCGAGCTGGTCGCGGTGGGCGCACAGCGCACGGACGGCGTTCGTGATCAGGTTCAGGGTGGTCTCGTGCCCTGCGATGATCATCAGAAGCAGGGTGCCGAGCAGCTCGTACCGGCTGAGCCGGTCGCCGTCCTCCTCGCGCGCCGCGATGAGCGCGCTGGTCAGGTCATCGCCCGGGTCGGCCGTGCGGGCGGCGGCGACGGCGGCGAGCACCTCGACGAGCTCCTTGTTGGCGGCCATCGCCTCCTGTGGCCCGATGTCGGTGGCGACGACCTTGTGCGACAGTCCGTGCAGCCGGTCCACGTACTCGGTGTCCACGCCGAGCAGTTCGCAGATGACGCCCATCGGCAGGGGCATGGCGAAGTGCCGGCGCAGATCGGCGGTTCCGCCGCCCGCGGCCGCGGCCGCTTCGAGGCCGTCGAGCAGTTCGGCGGTCACGGTCTCGACGCGTGGCCGCAGCTCCTCCACCCGGCGCGCGGTGAACGCCTTGCTCACCAACGCCCGCAGCCGCCGGTGGTCGGCGCCGTCGGCCGTCGTCATGCCCTGCACGGTCGCGAAGGTCATCAGGGGCCAGCCATCGGGTATGTGTCCCTCGCGCAGCGCCGTGAAGTGCTCCGCGCTCTTGGCGACGTCGGGATGGGCGAGGAACTCCCTGAGCGCGTCGTGTCCGAGTACGGCCATGCCCGCCACGTCACCGGGGAGGACGACCGGGGTCACGGCGCCCTGCGCGAGCAGCCGTGCGTTGTCCGCGTGCGGGCAGCCGCCGGCGGGGTCCATCCGGTGCGGGGTGGTGGGTGAGGCGTTCAACATCGGTCTCCTGTCTCGGGGGAACGGCGTGCTGATGACGTGCGCTACACCCGCCGCAGGACGTGCAGCAGGTATTCCTTGCGGTCGAGCGGATTGTGGTCCGTGCGCGGCCGGGCCGGAAGGGCATCGCTGACCGGTGCGTACCGCTCGAAGGCGCACTCCAGCACGGCCTCACCGCGCGTCAGTCCCGGCAGCCGCTGCTCCAGCCCGTGCACCCGGCCCGCCGGAACGTCTCCCTCGAGCGTGTACGTCGCCCCTTGGAGCGTCGTGGTCTGCGGGACGGCACGGTGCCGGGCCAGTGCTGAGAGGACCGGTCCGAGGGTGTCGGCGGGGACCTCGAGCCGGAAGCGGTGCAGCGGTTCGTGCACGCTGGTGCCGGCCTCGCGCAGCGCGCTCATCAGGACCAGCGGTGTGAGGCCGCGGAAGTCGCCGGCGGTGCTGGACATGCTCTTGTCGAAGACGGCATGAGCGTGACTCTGGCGCGCGTAATAGCCCGAGTGCGTCATGGTGACCGTGCAGTCGGGGACCTGCCATCCGTAAATCCCCTGCTGCAGGGTCTCCCGCACGGATTCCTCCACCGCTTTGATGAAGGAGTACGGCATCGATCCGAGCTCGACCTCCAGCCGGAATTCCACACCGGCGCCGGCCTGCGCGGGCTCGACACGCAGTCCGACCGTGGCGAGGAAGGGGTTGGCCGGTTTCTGTTCCTTGAATTCGACGGCCGCACCGGTACCGAGGGGCCGTTCGATGCAGACGGTCGTCGTTTCGCGGAAGGTGACGTCGATGCCGAAATCGTTGGCCAGCGTCGCCTGGATGACTTCCTTCTGCACCTCGCCGTAGAGCGAGACGGACGCTTCCTGGCGGATGTCGTCCTGCCGGAGGTTGATCAGCGGGTCCTGCTCGGCGAGTTGGGTGAGCGCGGTGTGCAACGCGCCTTTGTCGCAGGGGCGGTAGGGCGCGACCACCGTTTCCAGTGTCGGCGGTGCGAAATGACGACGGTCCGCGTCCGCCGCACGCGGTACGCCGACGGGGTCGCCGATGCGAATGTCACCGAGGCCCCACAGCTTGCCGATCTGTCCCGCCGCGACCGTCTCGCGACGGTCGGCCGAGCCGCGGTCGAAGACGCTGATCGCGGTGACCTTCCCCTCGTCGCCGGCGCGGAGCCGCAGCCGGTCCCGGGTCCGTACCGTACCCGAGAACATCCGCACGTACGCGATCTTCTCACCCGCCGGCCCCCGCTCGACCTTGAAGGCCGTGCCGGACACGGGACCCTCCGCATCGCCCTCTGCCGCGGGCAGCAGTTCCCTGATGCCGTCGATCAGTTCCTCCACGCCCGCGCCCGTCATGGCCGAGCCGAAGAACACCGGGTGCACCAGGGCCTGTTGGGTCTGGTCCGCGAGCCTGTCGCGGAGCCTGCGGTACGAGACGGCCGACTCGTCGTGCACGTAAGCGGCCAGGAAGGCGTCGTCGTGGTCGGCCAGCACATCGGCCAGCCGGGCGGTGAACGCGCTGTCGGCGCCGGTGAACGGCGTGAACCGGGTGCTCGGGGTGCCGAGTCCGTCGGCCGCTCCCATCGCGACGATCGACGGGTCCAGTCGCGCGGCCATGCTCCGCAGCACATCCGTGTATCGCGCCCCGGCGCGGTCGATCTTGTTCACGAAGACGAGGGTCGGAATGCGCAGCCGCCGCAGCGTCCGCATCAGCACCCGCGTCTGCGCCTGCACGCCCTCCACTGCCGACACGACCAGCACGGCGCCGTCCAGCACGCTGAGCACCCGCTCCACCTCGGCGATGAAGTCGGGGTGTCCGGGTGTGTCGATGAGATTGACCGTGATGTCGTCGATGGCGAAGGAGACGACGGCGGACTTGATCGTGATGCCGCGTTGCCGTTCCAGCTCGAGGGAATCGGTCTGCGTACTTCCGTCATCGACGCTGCCGATCTCGTCGATGACACCGGCGGAGTGCAGCAGCCGCTCGGTCAGGCTCGTCTTACCGGCGTCGACATGCGCCAGAATTCCCAGGTTCCCGCTCCTTGGTCTGTGGCCGTCTCCCGGCTGTCGTCGGCAGTGCAGCAGAGGCGCCGCGGGACGGGCAACCGAATTTCCGCCGTGGGTCACCCGGTTGCCCGTCACGGGCCATCGGTTCCCCCTGGGTCACCGGGTCGCCGGGTCCGCCTCTCCCCGCAGCACCCCGATCAGTTCGGTCACCGTCTCGGCCATCGCCCGTCTGCCGACCGACAGATACTTCCGGGAGTCCACCGCGTCGACGTTGGTGGCCAGGTATGCGCGGATGGCCGCCGTCATCGCGACGTTCAGCGCGGTCCCGATGTTGACCTTCGCCATTCCGCCGGAAACGGCGGCCGACAGTTCCGCGTCCGGGACGCCCGACGATCCGTGCAGCACCAGTGGTACGTCGAGCGACCCGGCCAGCCGGGCCAGCAACTCGTGGTCGAGCGACGCCGTGCGGGACGTCATCGCATGGGAGCTGCCGATCGCGACGGCCAGCGCGTCCACACCGGCCGCCTCGACGAAGACCCGCGCCTCGTCCGGGTCGGTACGGGCCCCCGGCGCGTGGGCGTCCAGCGGCGCCGCGCCGTTCTTGCCGCCGACCTCGCCCAGCTCGGCCTCGATCCAGAGACCGTTGGCGTGCGCCCAGTCGGCCGCGGCACGGGTGGCGGCGAGATTCTCCTCGTACGACAGGTGCGACGCGTCGTACATCACCGAGCTGAACCCGGCGTCGGTGGCCTGCCGCAACAGGTCCCCACTCTTGACGTGGTCGAGGTGCAGTGCGACGGGTACGGCGGCCTCGCGGGCCGCCTCGACGGCTGCCCTGGCGAGCGGAAGGACGCGTCCGTAGCGGTACTTCACCGCGTTCTCGCTGATCTGCAGGATGACCGGGGAGCCCGCGGACTCCGCCCCGGCGACGACGGCCTCGGCGTGCTCCAGCGTGATGATGTTGAACGCGGCCACGGCGCGGCGCTCCGCGGCGGCCTCGGCGACCAGCGCTCCGGTCTCGGCGAGCGGCATCGGTCAGGCTCCGGCGAGGATGACGGAACGGGTCAGGTGGCGCGGGCGGTCCGGGTCGAGGCCACGTGCCTCGGCCAGGGCGACCGCGAGGCGCTGCGCCCGTACGAGCTCGGCCAGCGGGTCGAGGCCGCCCGCCACCCACATGCCGCCCGTGCCGTGGACCTCGTCGGCCAGCCCCGACGGGGCGTCACCGATCATCCAGGTTGCCGTGCCGCGGGTGGTGACGCTGATCGGGCCGTGGCGGTACTCCATCGCCGGGTACGCCTCGGCCCAGGACGCCGACGCCTCCCGCACCTTGAGCGCGGCCTCGCTGGCGAGGCCGACGGTCCAGCCGCGGCCGAGGAACGTGAACTGCTTGCAGCCGGTCAGCCAGTCGGGAAGGGGCTCGGCCAGCGCGTCCCTCGCATCGTCCACCGCGGCTTCGGTGTGCAGTCCGGCGTGTGCGCGCAGCAGGGTGAGGGCCGACGTGGCGAACCGCGTCTGGACCACGGACTTCTCGTCGGCGAAGTCGAGGACGACGACATCGTCGGCGGCCGTCGTCACGGGCGTCGCCGGGTCGGCGGTGAGGGCGGTGGTACGGGTCCGTCCGCGCAGCCTGCCGAGGAGTTCGAGCACCTCGGTGGTGGTGCCGGAGCGGGTCAGGGCGACCACTCGGTCGTACCGGCGGCCCTCGGGAAATTCGGAGGCGGCGAACGCGTCCGACTCGCCCTGCCCCGCGCCTTCGCGCAGAGCGGCCGCCGCCTGGCTCATGAACAGCGAGGTCCCGCAGCCGACGAACGCCACCCGTTCGCCCGCCGCGGGGAGTATCCCCGCCCGGCTCGCGGCCAGTTCCGCGGCCCGCTCCCAACACTCCGGCTGGCTCGCCAGCTCGTTCGCGACATGGCTCATGCCCCTGCTCCACCTTTCGAGTGCGACGCCCGCTGGCGCGTGCGAATTTCTGCAAGATAGCGCGAGCTTTCAATCATCTTCAAGCATTGGGGAGAGTGGTGTGCGCTAAGGTCACGTGGATCATTCGAGGAACGGAGCTGTGGATGTCCCGCGACGCCCGCTGGAAGACGCTGCTGGAACTGCTGGTCGAGCGGGGCCGGCTGGACGTCGAGGAGGCTGCGGCCGAGCTGAACGTCTCGGCCGCGACGATCCGGCGCGACTTCGACCAGCTCGCCGAGCAGCAGATGCTGGTACGCACGCGCGGGGGCGCGGTCGTGCACGGGGTCTCGTACGAACTCCCCCTGCGCTACAAGACGTCCCGGCGCGCGGCGGAGAAGCAGCGCATCAGCGCGGCGGTCGCCGGGCTCATCGCTCCCGGCGAGGCGGTCGGCTTCACGGGCGGCACCACGACCACGGAGGTCGCCAGGGCGCTGGCCGCGCGCCCCGACCTGGCCACGGGCTCCCCCGCGCTCACGATCGTCACCAACGCCCTCAACATCGCCAATGAGCTGGCGATCCGGCCGCAGTTCAAGATCGTCGTGACGGGCGGGGTGGCGCGCCCGCAGTCGTACGAACTGATCGGCCCGCTCGCCGACGGGGTGCTCAGCCAGATCACCATGGATGTCGCGGTGCTGGGCGTGGACGCCTTCGACGTGGTGCACGGTGCGGCGGCGCACGACGAGGACGAGGCCGCGATCAACCGGCTGCTGTGCGAGCGTGCGCAGCGGGTCGTGGTCGCCGCCGACTCCACGAAGCTGGCGGCCCGCGCCTTCGCGCGTATCTGCGGCACGGACCAGGTGGACACGCTGGTGACGGATGCGGCCGTGCCCGACGAGACGGCGGCGCGCTTCGAGGAGGCAGGAGTCGTCGTGATCCGGGCCTGACGGAGGCCCACCAATGCCTGACGAACGCCTGACGCAGGCGCGACGCGAGCCCGACGCCGGCCCGAGGCGGGAGCGACGGGCGACGGGCGACGGGCGCGACGGGCGACGGGCGACGGGCGACGGGCGACGGGCGAGGCTCCGGTGCGCTGTGCCGCGCCATGACGGCCCGGGGCGGACAGGGGCGGGCGGAAGCGGGCTATAACTGAACGATGATCATCCATGTGGTCCCGCTCGACGACTGGCTCGCCATGCCCGAACGGCCGTACGCACCGAAGTCCTTCGTCGCCGAGGGCTTCATCCACTGCTCCCCCGATGAGCCGACGACGCTCGCCGTCGTCAGCGCGTACTACCGCGACACCCCCGGCCCGCTGATGGCCCTGCTCATCGACGAGACCAAGCTCCGCTCCCCCGTGCGTTCGGAGCCGGCCGGCTCGGCCCCGCCGCCCGGTGTCGCCCCGGACACGCTCTTCCCGCATGTGTACGGACCGATCGACCGGGATGCGGTCGAAGGGCTGTTGGAGATCCAGCGGGACGCGGACGGACGCGGGGTCGGGTTCGCCCCCTGGGCCTGAAGAGCGTGCCGCGACGGACCGCCGGGGCCGCCGGGACCGGCACCGCGGTCGACCGTGGGCGCTCCGGGCAAGGCAGCCCCTAGAGGCTGGGTTTGCGACGTCAGGCGGCTCCGCGGACACCCCCTAGCGGCCGGACTCGTCCGGCGGCGGCCATCTGCGGACGGTCGTGCCCGGGGAGAGCTGGTCGACCACCTCGGCCAGCTCTGCGCAAGCCTGTTCGATCTTGCGGCGGACATTGCTCTGCTCGGTCACGATCGCCGAAAGCAGCAGGCCCGTGAGCGCCGCGGACGCGTTGAGCGCCTGGAGCGTGACCATGACCGCGAAGAGGCTGTGCCCGGCGAACGGCCCCGCCCGGTCCGTCGCCGCCGAGATGGCCAGCACGGACACGATCAGGACGCACGGGGCGGCACCCGGCAGCTGGAAGCGCAGCGCCGCCCAGATGAGCAGCGGGAAGACGAGAAAGAGCACGGCGACGGAGCTCTGGGTGGTCACGAGCGCGACGACGGTGACGCTGACCAGGAGCAGCACAGCCTCGGCGCAGCGCGCGGGATGCAGGTCCACGGGCCACCGGACCGTCCGGGCCACCAGCAGCAGCGGTGTGACCACGAGGACGCCCATGGCGTCGCCCGCCCACCACGCCGACCAGATCGGCCAGAAGCTGCCCGGTGCGAGCAGACCCGCCAGCACCAGCACTCCGGCCCCGAAGGTCGCGCTGATCAGCATCCCGGCGAAGGCACCCAGGAACACGAGCGCCAGCCCGTCCCTGAGCCGGTCGAGTTCGGCGCGGAAGCCCGCCCGGCGCAGCATCAGGTAGGCGCAGACCGGGGCGAGGCAGTTCCCGGCGAGGACGGCCAGGGCGAAGGGCCGGAACGAGCCGAGGGCCAGGATGACGAGGAAGGTGCCGAGGGCGATCCCCGGCCAGATCCGCAGCCCGAACCAGATCAGGGCGGCGACGGCGATGCCAGTGGGCGGCCAGAGCGGCGTGACCACCGCGCCCTCGACGACCACTTGCAGCGTCAGTCCGACCAGCCCTGCCACGTAGTAGGCGGCGGCGACGGCGAGCATGAGGAGCACGACTGCCCCGATGCGTCGGAATTCCCTGGTGCGGCCCACACCTGTCATGACACAACGTCCCCCGCCCGGGCGCCTCCCGGGACACGCGCCGGCCGGCCCGACCTCAGTCGGTGCGGTCGGGTGCGGACGCGTCGTGGCGCAGTACGAGTACGGCGGCGTCGTCCGTGTGGTCGGTGAACTCGGCCGCCGTCATCACGGCGGCGGCCAGCTCGTCGGCGCCGGCCCCGGCGCCCGTGCCGGCGCCCACGAGGCGGGTCACCCGGTCGAGCCCCGTGTCGATGGGGACGGTCGGGCCTTCGATCACCCCGTCCGTGAGCAGGACGAAGGCCCCCGCCTGAGTCAGCCGGCGCCTGGTCACCGGGTAGCCCTCGCCCGGCTGGATGCCCAGCGGCATCCCTCCGTCGTCCTGTGCAGCGCCACAGCTGCCGTCGGCCGTGGCCCAGACGGCGGGAACATGTCCGGCCCGGGCGCTCTCGAGGACCCAGGCCGACGGGTCGAAGCGGACGAACGTGCAGGTCGCGAAGAGGTCGCGCGCCACGGAGACCAGCAGGTCGTTGGCCCGGCTCAGCACCTCGCCGGGGTCGGTCGCCGCCGTGGCCACGGCGCGCAGCCCGATCCTGATCTGCCCCATGAAGGCGGCCGCCTCGACGTCGTGTCCCTGTACGTCCCCGATGGAGAACCCGAGTGAGCCGTCGGGCATGACGAAACCGTCGAACCAGTCCCCGCCGATGTCGAGTCCGTCGCGGGCGGGCGTGTAACGCGCCGCTGTCCGCAGTCCGGGCAGGGACGGCAGAGCCGCGGGGAGCATGTCCCGTTGCAGTGCCTCTGCCAGGTCCACCCGGGCCCTCTGCAGCTCGGCGCTCTCCCGCGCCTGTGCGGTGAGACGCCCGAGCGTGACCAGGAGATCGTCGGCGCTCGCCGACCTCGGTGGACGACGCCGCGTCATTGACCGCTCCGATGTACGTCCGTTCCCGTACCAGACGGAACCCGACGTTCATCATACTTCCGGGTCCTGAGCGTCGCTTGACGAAGCTGCGCACGCCCCCTCGCCTACGATCTCCCCACCAGCCACGGGCAACACAGCCACGCCAGGAGGCACCTCACGTGACCACGCCCACGAGCGACAGCGCACAGGCCCGCCCTACGGTGGCTGTGCTCGGTACGGGAGTCATGGGCGCGGGCATGGCCCGCAGCATGCTCCGCGCGGGACTGCCCGTCAGGGCATGGAACCGTACGCGTGCGAAGGCGGAGGCCCTGGTGGCCGACGGTGCGTACTGCGCCGGTACGCCGGCTGACGCGGTCACCGGCGCGGATGTCGTGGTGACCATGCTGAACGACGGGCCGCGGGTGCTGGCCGCGATGCAGGAAGCGGCCGACGGTCTTTCCGCGGGCACGGTGTGGGCCCAGACCGCCACCGTCGGCGAGGCCGCCACGGCGGAGCTGGCCGGTTTCGCCCGTGAACACGCCCTCGCGTTCGTCGACGCACCGGTGGTCGGCTCCCGGCAGCCCGCCGAAGCGGGCGAACTCGTCGTCCTGGCCGCGGGCCCGCCGGCCGCCCATGTCGTCCTTGCGCCCGTCTTCGACGCCATCGGCCGCCACACGACCTGGATGGGCGAGGACGCCGCCACGGCGGCCGCGAGCCGCCTCAAGCTGGTCATCAACAGCTGGGTCACCGCCCTCAACCACTCCATCGCCGAATCCCTGGCGCTCGCCCGGGGCCTCGGTGTCGATCCCCAGGCCTTCCTCGACTCGGTCTCCGGCGGAGCCCTGGACAGCGGCTATCTCCGCGCCAAGGCCTCGGTCATCCTCAGCGGTGACTACACCCCCTCCTTCAGCGTCGCCAACGCCCTCAAGGACACCCGGCTCATCACCGAAGCCGCCGAACGCGCCGGGGTCCTCGTCGACGTCGCCCAGGCAGGCATCGCCCGCTTCGAACGGGCGGAGCGCGCCGGGCACGGCGACGACGACATGGCCGCCTCCTACCTGGCGTCGTTCGAGGATCGCGGCAACTGAGCCGGGACACGCCGACGCCACCGGCCAACCGGCCCTGCACGTACGGCAATTCCCTCGCCGTCCCCCACGTCGATCGCTCAACCGGAGAACTCCGCCCCGCGGGCGGACCGTTCACTCATCCGGCGGTCCTATGTACCCCTCCGCCGTGAGCCTGCGCCGCAGGCGCTCCTCGTGGAACAGCCGCCCGACCAGCGCGCCGCCGTAGACGACGAAGCCCACGCCGACCAGCCAGGACTGCAGGACCAGCACGGTCCCGAACGGGCCGTACGTCACCGCGTTCGACGCGATCAGCGGCGAGAACACGAACTGCGAGAAGATCCGCAGCCCGAGCAGCCCCAGCGCGGTCGTCGCCGCCCCCGGCGCCAGGGCACGCCAGCGGACGCGGCCGCACAGCAGCAGCCACTGCGACCACCAGAAGAAGACGAAGGTGCCGATCAGGTCCCCGCAGGCGACGAGCATCGTCACCACGGCCGACGCGTCCGCGGGGGTCGGCGTGGCGACGAACGCCAGCAGAGCGCCGATCAGCACTGCCAGCCAGACGACGTGCCGCCACATCGTGTGCCAGCGCGCGGTCGGAAGGTCCCACGCCCGCTCGTATCCGGTCTGTACGGCGGAGCCGAAGGTCACCCCGAACCCGGCCAGCGCGGCGAGACCGAGCGCCGTGGTCCGCTGCAGGGCCTGCCCCGGCTTACCGAACAGCTGCTCGACCTCCTCCTGCGACACCTCGGACACGCCGAGGCCCTGCACCAGCCACTTGGCGAAGCCCTGGCCGCTCGCGAGGTCGGCCGCCGCGACGACGACCAGCAGCGGCACGAGGGTGAGGAAGCTGAGCGCCGCGAAGCCCATGGCGCGGTGCATCAGCTCCATCTCGCGCCCGCGGTTCCAGGCGAGCCCGACCAAGGACGTCATCATCCGCCGGTGGAGCCGCGTGAACCAGTGGCCGTGGTACGCCGCGGGGTCGTCCGGCGCACCGAATCTGAAGGGCATGTGCGCTCGCCTACCCGCCCGCGCGCCG
This sequence comes from Streptomyces sp. NPDC001514, assembly GCF_053597075.1. NCBI lineage: Bacteria > Bacillati > Actinomycetota > Actinomycetes > Kitasatosporales > Streptomycetaceae > Streptomyces > Streptomyces sp. NPDC001514. The sequence continues at coordinate 88,582 of NZ_JBSFHO010000029.1, read as the reverse complement.
TGACCCCTCCCGTATGCCGCCGAACGGGTGCCCCCAGCCCGGGCCATGGAGGAAAATGTGGCGGTGACCGCCATCGGCCCCACCACCGACGCCGTGCCCAGCGACGGCCACGCGCCCCTCGACGACCGCGGCCCCGGCGTCCGCCCGCCGACCATCGCCGCCCACCCCAGCTGCGCCGGCTGTGCCCGGCCCGTCGCGAGGAGAAGCGTCAGCGAGGCCGGCCGGCCGACGAGGAAGCACGCGGCGACGGTTGATCCAGCCCGCTCCGCGCAGATCGAGCGCGGCTCGCTCACGCGATGTGGAGATTGAGCGGGATCATGACGGCGAGCAGGAACACGGGGAGCAGCCCGGGCGCGAGGAAGCCGGACACGGGCGCCACGATCAGGGCGAACCCCGGAGGACCGCTCGCGCCCTGGACGAACGCCGCCACGGCGATGACGAGGGCGAGCAGCGCCGCGGCGGTGCGGTGGTGAGGCGGTCAGGCGGTCAGGCGGTCAGCCTCACACTGACCCGCTTCGGGCCGGGTGTTCCACGGATGTCGGGTGGACGCGGCGGACGCGCGCGGGCGGGGGAAACGGGACGGACCAAATCGACTTGGCCGTCAGTTTCCGAAGCCGTTTCCCGGGCGTCAAGACATCCGGCGCGGACCGCGTCTCCCCCGCGCCGCACCGTTGTCATCGTGCAGTCGCCCCGGAGGGCGGCGCAGTGTTAGAACTGGGACATGATCGGACGTTCCCGCCGGTCCCGGCTGACGGCGGTCAAGCCGCTCAGCCGCCGACGGTCACGCGATCAGCGCGAGCGCCCGGCGGACCGAGAGCGGCGTCCGCATTCACTCCTCGGCGTGCACAGCCTCGCCACCCAGGTCTTCCTCCTCCAGGCGATCGTGGTGATCCTCGTCGTGATCGCCGCGTCGGCGGCCCTGGTCCTGCAGGCGCGTTACGACAGCCGGCAGGACGCGGAGAACCGCTCACTGGCCACGGCGGAGACCTTCGCGCACGCGCCCGGTACGGCACTCGCGCTCAAGTCCCCGGACCCCGCCGCGATCCTGCAGCCCGCCGCCGACAAGGCTCAGCGCGGGGCGGGCGTCGACTTCATCGCTGTACTGAGCCTCGACGGGATCCGCTACACGGACCCGGTGCCCGAGCTGATCGGCGAGCGCGTCGAGGGGGACATCTCGCGGGCCGTCGCGGGCGAGGCGTTCACCGAGACCTTCGAGGGCCAGCCGAACGACGCCGTCCGGGCCGTCGTCCCCGTCCACGATGCCAGCAGGCGGGTGGTCGGCCTGGTGAGCGCGGGTATCCAGGTCGCGAACGTCGGTGAACTGCTGGACCGGCAGCTTCCGGTCGTGCTGGGGTCCGCGGCCGGTGCGCTGGCGCTCGCCACCGGCGGCGCGGCGCTGGTCAGCCGGCGGCTGCGGCGGCAGACGCACGGCCTCGGCCCGGCGGAGATGACCCGGATGTACGAGCACCACGACGCGGTGCTGCACGCGGTGCGCGAGGGCGTGCTGATCGTCAGCGGCGACGGGCGGCTGGTGCTCGCCAACGACGAGGCGCGCCGGCTCCTCGAACTGCCTCCCGACGCGGACCGGAAGCTCGTGTCCGAGCTGAGCCTCGGCGCGGGCATGACCCAGCTGCTGGTGTCCGGCGAAGAGGTCTCCGACCAGGTGTTCCTCTCCGGCGACCGACTGCTCGCCGTCAACACGCGGCCCACGGCGCCGTACGGAGGCGTCCCGGGCGTGGTCGCGAGCCTTCGTGACACCACCGAGCTGCGGGCTCTGTCCGGCCGGGCCGAGATCGCCCGGGAGCGCCTGACCCTGCTGTACGAGGCGGGGGTGCGGATCGGCACCACGCTGGACGTGAAGCGGACGGCGGAGGAGCTCACCGAGGTGGCCGTCCCCCGGTTCGCCGACTTCACCACCGTGGAACTGCTCGATCATGTGCTGCGCGGCGAGGAACCGACCGGCGCGACCACCACCGAGATGCGCCGTACGGCCCTGCACGGCGTCCGCGACGATCCTCCGCTCCAGCCCGTCGGGGACCTGATCCGCTTCGTCATCCCCACCACCCCGATGGCCACGGCCCTGGACAGCGGCCAGGCCGTGCTCGCGAAGGATTTGACCACCCTCCACGGCTGGCGCAGCCAGGACCCGGAGGGGGCGCAGCTGGCGCTCGACTACGGGATCCGCTCGCTGATCACGGTGCCGCTGCAGGCCCGGGGCGTCGTCCTCGGCATGGCCAACTTCTGGCGGACCGGGGAACAGCCGCCCTTCGACGAGGACGACGCGTCGTTCGCGGAGGAGCTGGCGGCCCGGGCGGCGGTGGCGATCGACAACGCCCGCAGGTTCACCCGGGAGCACGCGATGGCCGTGACCCTGCAGCGCAGTCTGCTCCCCCGTGATCTGCCGCAGCAGGACGCGCTGGAGGTGGCCTGGCGCTACCTTCCCGCGCAGGCCGGGGTGGGCGGCGACTGGTTCGACGTCATTCCGCTGCCCGGGTTCCGTGTCGCCCTGGTGGTGGGCGACGTGGTCGGGCACGGCATGTACGCCGCCGCGACGATGGGGCGGCTGCGTACCGCCGTACTCAACTTCTCGTCCCTCGACCTGCCCCCGGCCGATCTCCTGGCGCACCTCGACGACCTGGTGATCCGTATCGACGCCGACCAGACGGCCGAGGACCACGACCGAGCCCCGATCACCGGCGCCACCTGCCTGTACGCCGTGTACGACTCGGTCAGCGGGCGCTGCACGCTCGCGCACGCCGGGCATCCCGCGCCGGCGCTGGTCGAACCGGTGAGCGGCGTGAGGTATCCCGAGCTGCCGGTGTCGCCGCCGCTCGGCATCGGCGGACACCCGTTCGAGGAGATCGAGGTCGATCTGGCCGAAGGCAGCCGGCTCGTCCTGTTCACGGACGGGCTGGTCGAGGACCGCCGCCGGGACATCGACGAGGGACTGGAGCTGCTCCGGGCCGCGATCGCCCCGCCGGATCTCACTCCTGAGGAGACCTGTGTCGCCGTGACGAAGGCGATGCCGCCCAGCCAGTCGAGCGACGACATCGCGCTGCTCGTCGCCCGTACCCGGCTGCTGGCGGCGGAGAACGTCGCCGTGTGGGACGTGCCGTTCGATGTCGCGGAGGTCTCCCGGGTGCGCAACGAGGCCACCCGCAGGCTCGCGGACTGGGGGCTCGAGGAGTCTTCGTTCGTCACCGAGCTCGTGCTGAGCGAACTGCTCACGAACGCGCTCCGCTACGGCACCGAGCCCGTGAGGGCCCGTCTGCTGCACGGACGCACGCTCGTCTGCGAGGTGTCCGACGGCAGCAACACGTCCCCGCACCTGCGCCGGGCCGCGACCACCGACGAGGGCGGGCGCGGACTGTTCCTGGTGGCCCAGTTCTCACAGCGCTGGGGGACCCGCTATGTCACCGACGGCAAGATCATCTGGGCCGAACTGGCGCCGGCGGGCGAGTTGCCCGACGAGTCGGCGATGATGATGTTCGACGACGAACTGGCGTGGTGACGGCCTGCCGGCTGGGGCATGTCCTCGGGCCGGGGGCCTGTCCTGTGGATCAGGTCCTACCTAGGCGACCGGGCGGGCCTCGACGCCCGACGCGGGCTGCTGGTGCCCGCCGCTGGCGAGCATCCGCACTTCCCCGCGGTCGCTGATCTCGGCCTGCACGATGCCGGTGTCGTCGGCGTAGACCGGATGGCCGCCCGGGCCCTTGCGGTCGGTACGGCGTACGACGACGGCGTCCTCGCCCTCAGCGTCCACCTCGCCGTGCGAGAAGATCAGCTCGTACGCCTCGCCGGTGTCGTCCCGGTTCATAACGCCCTCCTCTGCCGCGCCGGCGAACCGCCGCGCACCGCGTCCGGATATAGACCCGAATGACCATTATCAGGGAGTTCAGCCCGGGCGCGAGCGGCATGTGACCACGGGACGACCGGGAGCGACCCCGGCTCGCGGGCCGCCTTGTCCGGCGTGCCGATCGGGATCAGGTGGTCGAACCGTCCGACCTCGTCGATGAAGACCAGCACCCCGCTCCAGCACCGTGATGCGCGCGAAGGCGCTGCGCAGCGCCGCCGAACTCGACGAGCAGGGCGCCGGCGAGTCCGCAGCCGCACCAGGCGGAGGAGAGCCGGTGAGGCGAGGTGTGGTGGCGCGCCGGGATCGTGCGCCATCGTGGATACGCCGGACATGGAGTCCGACGTTGGGGCTTGCGGGTCGGAGCCGTGGCTGATCGAACAGATCTCGACGTCCTTCACACGGTCGGGCAGGCCGGTGAAGCGGAGGGTGCCGGGCGGGCCGGGCTGATTCTGGGCGGTCCCGGTGGTCATGTCGATGGTCAGGGTGTTGCCGCCGGTCACGTATGCCTGGTCGGCCAGGCGGCCGTCGACGAGCAGGTCGTACACCCCGTCCGGGCGGCGCCGGGCACCTGTGTAAACCCGTTTGGTGGGCAGCGTGTCCGTCGGATGGTCGGACTCGCCGATTGCGCCGCGCGGTCGGCGGCGTCCGGCTGGTGTGGGGTCCTCGGTCAGGGCGCGGGCCAGTTCCGCAGGAGGGCGTCGAGGGCGTCGAGGATCCGTGACCAGGTTTCCTGCGTGTCGGGGGCGCTGTGACTGAACCCTCCCCCCATCTCCAGGCTGACGTAGCCGTGGAAGACGCTGCCCAGCAGTCGGACCGCGTGCGTCTGGTCCGGCTCCGCCAGGTCGTAGCCGCGCAGGATGGCCCGCGTCATTTGTGCGTGCCTGCCTCCAGCACTGGCGGCTGCCGTCTCGGGGTCGAGCCTGAGCTGGGCTGCGGCGTAGCGGCCGGGATGCTCCCGGGCGTAGTCGCGGTAGACGTTGGCGAAGGCGGTCAGGGCGTCCTTGCCGGCCCGCCCCGCCAGGGCGGCGGCAACCCGGTCGGCGAGTTCCTCCAAGGCGAGCAGGGCGATCCTGGTCTTGAGGTCCTGGGAGCTCTTCAGGTGCGAGTACAGGCTCGCGACCTTGACGTCGAACCGCCTGGCGAGCGCCGAGACGGTCACCTGGTCGAAGCCGACCTCGTCAGCCAGTTCCGCCCCGGCCAGGGTCAGGCGTTCCGTGGTCAGTCCTACGCGCGCCATAGCCTTCCTCGTATTCGGCAGACTCAATTATCTATTTACCTAATAGCTTTAGGCAAATTAGCCGGCCGAGGGTGGGGTCGCTGACTGAGCACGAGGACACGGCACCGGCGCACGGCTCCACGAGACGACCCGTCGACTGCCGGACTGCGGTTGCGCACGCCGTTGAATGTGGCAGAGGGGCCCTCAAGGAAGGGCCCCCTGTGCTGCGACGACTGCCGGCAGCAGGCGAGCCCGCCGCTGCTCCGGTTGCTCGCGAGGATCGGGCAGGCGTGCTCGCTACGTCCTCCTCTTTCCTTGGGTTCGAAGGCTCAGCAGATGCGCGGCAGTTGTTCACCGAGCGGCATGTCGACCACGCGCGTGCCGCCGAGTCCGGTGCGCGCCACCACCATTCCGGGGTGGCCGGCGACCGCCTCGCCGATCACCGTTGCCTCCCTGCCCAGCGGATGCGCGCGCATGGCCGCCAGGACCGCGTCGGCGTGCTCGCGCTCGACGAACGCGACGAGCTTGCCCTCGTTCGCGACGTACATCGGGTCCAGGCCCAGGACGGCGCAGGCGTTGGCCACGGCAGGCGGGACCGGGATCGCGCGCTCCTGCACGACGACGCCGGTGCCGGATGCCGTCGCGAGCTCGTTCAGGGCCGCGGCGAGTCCGCCGCGTGTCGGATCGCGCAGTACGTGGAGGGGGCAGGCGCCACTGACGTCACGGTCGTCGGTGACCGCGAGCATCGCCGCGACCAGGCCGCCGAGCGCGGCACAGTCACTCTCGATCTCCACGCCGAACTCCAGGCCCTCGCGCACGCTCATGATCGCGACGCCGTGGGCGCCGATCGGGCCGCTGACGATGACGACGTCGCCGGGTACGACGCGTTGCGGGCGCAGATCAACACCGTGCGGGATGAGGCCGATGCCCGAGGTGTTGATGAAGATGCCGTCGCCGTGGCCGGCTTCCACGACCTTGGTGTCGCCGGTCGCGACCTCCACTCCGGCGGTGCGGGCAGCCGCTCCGAGTGCTTCGGCCACGCGGGTGACGACCCCGAGCTCGACCCCCTCCTCGAGGATGAAACCGCAGGACAGATACGCGGGCCGGGCACCGCTCATGGCGAGGTCGTTGACGGTGCCGTTGACCGCGAGGTCGCCGATGCTGCCGCCGGGGAAGAACAGCGGCCGCACCACGAACGAGTCGGTGGAGAACGCGAGGCGCGCACCGCCCAGTTCGAGCGCGGCGGAGTCGCCGAGCCCGGCCAGCGCCGGTCCGCCGAAGGCGGGCGCGAAGATGTGCTCGACCAGTTCGGCGGACATGGTGCCGCCACCGCCGTGGCCCATCACCACGCGCGGCTGGTCCCGCAGTGGAGCGGGGCAGGTCCACGCCAGGACGTCCGGCGCTTGGGTGGCTGCGGACTGGCTGGTCTCAGACAACGGGGCTTCCCTTCCGGGAGGCGGCGGCCGGATCGAGCCGCCGGTACAGGTAGTAGGCGGCGCAGGCGCCCTCGCTGGAGACCATGGTCGCGCCGAGCGGGGTGCGCGGGGTGCAGGTGGTGCCGAAGGCTTCGCACTGATGGGGCTTCAGCAGCCCCTGCAGGACCTCGCCGCTGCGGCATTCGGCCGGCTCGCGGGTGTCGATGCCGGTCACCGAGAAGCGGTGCTCGGCGTCGTAGTCCCGGTAGCGCGGGGACAGCCGCCAGCCGCTGTCGGGGATCACCCCGATGCCGCGCCAGGCGCGGTCGGTGACCTCGAAGACGTCGTCCAGCATGGCCTGTGCGGCCTGGTTGCCCTCGGCTCTGACGGCACGCGGGTAGGCGTTCTCCACGGTGTGCTCACCGCGCTCGAGCTGCAGGACGGTGCGGCGTACGCCTTCCAGGATGTCCAGCGGCTCGAATCCGGTCACGACGATGGGGACCTCGTACTTCTCGGCGAGCTCCGGGTACTCGCCGACACCCATCACACTGCAGACGTGCCCGGCGGCGAGGAAGGCCTGGACGCGGCAGTTCGGCGACTGCATGATCGCCTCGATCGCCGGGGGTACGCGCACATGGGAGACCAGCAGGCTGAAGTTGGGGATGCCGAGCCTGCGGGCCTGATACACCGTCATGGCGTTGGGCGGCGCGGTGGTCTCGAAGCCGATGCCGAAGAACACGACCTCGCGGTCCGGGTTCTCCTGAGCGATGCGAAGGGCGTCGAGCGGTGAGTAGACCACCCGTACGTCACCGCCCTCACCACGCACCTGGAACAGATCGCGGCCGGTCCCCGGCACACGCAGCATGTCGCCGAAGGAGCAGAAGATCACCCCCGGGCGTGAGGCGATCTCCAGTGCCTTGTCGATGACCTCCAGCGGTGTCACGCACACCGGACAGCCGGGGCCGTGGATCAACTCGATCCCGTCCGGGAGGAGTTGGTCGATCCCGTGCCGGATGATGGTGTGCGTCTGGCCTCCGCAGACCTCCATCAGCGCCCAGGGCCGGGTCACGGTGGCACGGATCTCGTCGAGCAGCCGCCGGGCCAGGTCCGGGTCCTGGAACTCGTCGATGTACTTCATCGCTGTTCCTCCCCGGCGACGCCGCCGGCGGCGGGCAGCTCGGTTCCGTCCGCTTCGGCGACGGGCTCCCACGGATCGCCGAACTCCTCCTGGAGCATGCCGAGGTTCGCGAACAGCTCCAGCGTCTGCCGGGCCGACTCCTCGTCGAGCCGTTGCAGGGCGAATCCCACGTGGACGATGGCGTATTCACCGACCTTGAGGTCTGGCAGATACTCCAGGCACACGTCCTTGACCACGCCGCCGAAGTCCACGGTGGCCATGCGGGTGCCGTCCCGGTCCTCGATGCCCAGCACTTTGCCGGGTACCGCCAAGCACATGAGTGTCTCCTCGCTGTCGCGCCGCGGCGCGCTCCGTCATCCGGCGGCCTCGGCCGTCGTGCGGGCGGCCACGACGAGCTGGCCGAGGGCCAGCCCTCCGTCGTTCGGGGGGATCCGGTGGTGGCGCAGGACGGTGAAGCCGTCCTTCCGCAGTCCTCGTGCGCAGGCCGAGGAGAGCAGCGCGTTGGCGAACACTCCCCCGGTCAGCGCCACGGTGTCGAGCCCGTGCTGCTCGCGTGCCGTGCCGCAGACGGTACGGACGAGGCGGGCGACCGCCCCGTGGAAGCGCGCCGCGACCAGGGAGACAGGAGTGCCGGTGCGTACGTCGTCGGCGACTGCGGCGAGGACGGGTGCGGGGTCGGCGGCCAGGGCGGGGGCCGGGCCGGCCGGTGCGGCCGGGCCTTCCGGTCCGGGCGCACGCAGGGCGAAGGCGTAACGGCCGCCGTCGTCGTCGGCGGCGGTGCTCACTGCGGCGGCTTCGAGTTCGACGGCGGCCTGCGCCTCGTACCCGGCGCGGTGGCATACGCCCGCGAGCGAGGAGACGGCGTCGAACAGTCGGCCCATGCTGGACGTGGGCACACAGTTGAGGCCGCGCTCCAGCTGCCGTTCCAGCAAGGCGAGTTCGCCGGGCAAGCAGGTCTCGACGCAGGGCAGGCCGGCCGTCCGGTCGATGCCTGCCGCCCGCAGATGCGCAATGGCCATGCGGTACGGGCGCTGGACGGCCGCGTCGCCGCCCGGGAGCGGTACGTACGCGAGGTGCGCGTAGCGGGTGAAGCCATCGTAGTCGGCCAGCAGGAACTCCCCGCCCCACACGGCTCCGTCCTCGCCGTATCCGGTGCCGTCGAAGGCGACGCCGATCACCGGTCGGCTGCCGTCCAGGCCGTGTTCGGCCATGGTCGACGCCACATGCGCGTGATGGTGCTGGACGCGAACGAGCGGCCGGTCCCCGGCGTGGCGCCGCGCCCAGGTGCCCGAGCGGTATCCGGGGTGCCGGTCGGCAGCGAGGAGGCCCGGCCGTACCCCGGTGATCGCCTCCAGCTGCTCCTCGGCCACCGCGAAGGCGTGCTGCGTGGCGAGGTCGTCCATGTCGCCGATGTGGGCGGACAGCCAGGCCTTGCGGCCGGTCCCGAGGCAGAAGGTGTTCTTCAGGTCGCCGCCGACGGCGAGGGCGGGCGGCACGGACACGGGCAGGGAGACCGGCAGCGGGGCATAACCGCGTGAGCGGCGCAGCGTCAGCGCTTCTCCGTCGCAGATGCGCACCACGGAGTCGTCGCACGGCACATGGATCGGCCGGTCGTGCAGCAGCCAGGCGTCGGCGAGATGGGCGAGCCGGTCCAGCGCCTCCGTGTCGTCGGTGACGATGGGCTCCCCTGCGACATTGCCGCTGGTCATGACGAGGAGGCGGGGCGCGCTTCCGTCGTCGCCGTCGAGCCCGAGCAGCAGATGGTGCAGCGGTGTGTACGGGAGCATGACGCCGAGGTCGGGGCTGCCGGGGGCGACCCCTTCCGCGATCCGGGGGGCGCCGGGCTCCTTCGGGGATGCGCTGCGGCGGCGCATCAGGACGATGGGGCGGGTGCTGCCGGTGAGCAGCTCGCGCTCCTCGGCGCCGATGTGGACGAGGTGTTCGACCGTGGCGATGTCCCGTGCCATCAGGGCGAACGGCTTGCGGCCCCGGGCCTTGCGGCTGCGCAGCAGCGCCACCGCCCCGGAGTTGGTCGCATCGCAGGCGAGGTGGTAGCCGCCGAGCCCCTTGACCGCGAGGATCGCGCCGCCGGACAGGAGCGCGCGCGCCTCGGCGACCGGGTCCGCCGTGCTCGCAGGACCGCCGAGGCTCCGGTCGTTCGGATCGGGTGCGAGCACGTGCCGGGGCCGCAGCCCCGGGGCGGCCGGGGCGATGATCAGCCGCAGCCGGGGCCCGCAGGAGGGGCAGGCGACCGGCTGTGCGTGGAAGCGGCGGTCGGCCGGATCGGCGTATTCCCGGGCGCAGTCGCGGCACATCGGGAAGTCGGCCATCGTCGTGTGGTCGCGGTCGTAGGGCAGTCCCGTGACGATGGTGAAGCGCGGCCCGCAGTGGGTGCAGGTGATGAAGGGATGCCGGTGGCGCCGGTCGGCCGGGTCGGCGAGCTCGGCCAGGCAGTCGGCGCAGGAGGCGGTGTCCGGGGAGACGAGTGTGCGGACGGGTCCGTCGGTGAGTGACGAGAGGATGGTGAAGCCGCTGCCGCCGGTGGCGGGGACTTCTTCGTCGTGGACCGACTCCACCATCGCCAGGGGCGGGGCGTCCCTGCCGATACGCGCGCAGAACCGCGCCACGGCGAGCGGCGCGCCTTCGACCTCGGCGACGAGGCCGTCGCCCGTGTTGGTCACATGGCCCGTCAGTTCCAGTCCGGTGGCGAGGGTGTACACGAACGGCCGGAAGCCGACGCCCTGCACCACACCCCGCACGGTGACCCGGCGGCGCCGTACGGACATGGCCGCCGCCAGACCGGGCTGAGCGGACGTCACGAGCGGGCCCGCGCCATGACCGGCGCATGGACCGGGTCGCCTTCGGCAGCCGCGCTTGCGCGGTCGAGCAGGGCTCCGGCTCCCTGCCCCGTACGCACGGACGTGAGGACCACGTCCACACCCGGGTTGACCTGCTGCACATGGCTGCGGAACGCGGCCTCGTCGAAGCCGACGGCATCGGCGATGTCGGTCTTGGTGACGACGACCAGGTGCGCGAGGCCGAAGGCCGTGGGGTACTTCAGCGGCTTGTCCTCGCCCTCGGTCACCGAGGCCAGTACGACCCGGAGCGACTCCCCGAGGTCGTACGAGGCCGGGCAGACGAGGTTGCCGACGTTCTCCACGAACAGCAGCCGGGTGTCCCGGGGCAGCCAGCCGTCGAGATGCCCGGCCAGCATTCCGGCCTCCAGGTGGCACAGCCCGTCGGTGAGCACCTGCTTGACCGGCACGCCGGACCGGGCCAGGCGTTCGGCATCGTTCTCGGTCGCGAGATCGGCCGTCAGCGCCGCGACCCGCACCCCCCGTTCCCGTGCCAGCAGCAGCTCCGCCTCGAGGAGTGCGGTCTTGCCGCTGCCGGGGCTGGAGAGGAGGTTGACCACGGTGGTTCCGCGGGCTGCCAGTTCGGCGCGCAGGGTGTGCGCTGCGGCGTCGTTCTTGGCGAGCACCGCCTGCTGCAGATCCACGACACGGCACATGGTTCAGCTCTCCTCGGGGATCGGTTCGCGATGGGGGCGGAGGTTTGCGTACGCCGGGTCGTCGTCCCACTCCACGGCGGCGATCCGCAGCTCACGGCCCGAGACCAGCTCGGCGGTCGCCGTGCCGCACAGCGGGCAGCACAGCTGCGGAGGCATGCCGACCGCCCAGACGTCCGCGCACGGTTCGCAGCGGGCCCGGCCGGGGACGGACTCCGCGATCAGTTCCGCGCCTTCCAGCACGGTGCCGGCGCAGGCCAGTTCGAAACAGAAGGTGAGGGCGTCCGGGACCACTCCCGCCAGTTCGCCGACCTGGAGTCGTACGGTCCTGACCGCGGGGGTGCCGCCGGAGCGGCGCGCCGCGTCCTCGACCTGGTCGACGACGGCCATCGCGATGGACATCTCGTGCATCGGTCTCCGTCCTGCGCGCCGGACACCCCTCGGCCATTACACGGCCGGGTCAGGGGGCCCGGCGCACCGGCGCGCCGACACCACACGGCTGCGTACGTCATTCGGTGCAGCGACCGGGCGGGCGCGTGTGCACGGCCCCTTGGCGCCTCGTCACATCGCGCGGATGCGCAGATAGCGTTTGATGTCGGGGAGGAGGCGGACGAGAGCCGCGACCGCGGTGGCGGCGGCAGCGCCGCCGATGATGCTGCTCTTCTTCATGATGTGCTCCTTGTAAGGGTCTGCCGTGGGGCTTGGTGGGACACCAGTTCCGTGACCATGCGCACCGCCTCGGGCACGGCGGCGGCCACCTGCGGGCTGAGTCCGATGCCTTCTTCGAGGCAGGCGGGTTCGCAGCCGACGACGAATGTGCGTTGCGGCGGGGTGGCGCCCGTGCCCGCGCACAGGGTGTCCAGCAGGGCCAGGACGGCGTCGGGGGACATCCGGTGACCGTCGAGCGGGACGCTCGCCGTGGGAACGCTGCGGGAGTTCCCGGCCTCGATCACATACAGCGTTCCGGGCTCGCCGCCGCGGGCGCAGGCGTCGACCAGGACGAGCGTGTCGTATCCGTCGAGCAGCTGGTAGGCGAGGTGGACACCGCGGATGCCGATGTCCGCCACCTCGACGTGGCCGGGCAGCTGCTCGTCCGTCAGCCTGCGTACGGTCTCGACGCCGAAGCCGTCGTCGCCGAGGAAGATGTTGCCCACGCCGGCGACGAGCGTGCGGGCGGTGTCCTGTGCGGGGCCGTTCACGCGTCCTCCAGGGGTTCGACCTCGTCGGGCTGGAAGTACAGGAAGCGGCCCTGCTCGCGGCGGATGTCGGCACCGGGGTCGCCTTCGACGGTGACCGCGATGTGCACCCCCCCGTCCACGTCGTGCAGGACGGCCTCGACGAGTGCGCTGCGGCCGTGCAGGAAGACGTCCTGGGCGTCGCTGTGGCGCAGGCCCGGCCGCAGCAGCACCCGGCTGCCGGCGGCGACCGGCCTGCCGCCGATCAGGACGTGATCGTGTGCCGGATCGACGCTCGCGTCGCTCCCCGGGTCCCACCAGGGGGTGTCGGGCCGGACGACGCCGGGGCCGGGGCCGTCGGTTCCGAAGTCGGCGGGCTGCTGCCCTGGTCCGGTGACCTCGCGCATGCTGCGCACCGCGCCGTGCAGGCGCTCCAGGACCTCGGGGGGCATCGAGTCGGCGAGGTCGATCACGGCCGCGGCCCGCGCGTCCGTACCCCTGGCCTCGCGCTTCTCCTCGTCGGTGAGGGCCGCGGTGCGCAGCGCGAGGATCTCGTCGATCTCGGTGGCGTCGTACAGGGCTCCGGGGCTCTCCGGCGCGATGGCCGGATGGTCCTCCAGGATGATCGGGGACGACAGTACGAGGTCGCCCCTGCCGGGTTCGCCCGCGAGGACCGGCCAGGTGTGCAGGTTCCGGCATGCCGCGACGGCGCCCTTCGCCCATTCGGGCGGGTCGGTCATCGAGAGGAACGTCCCGGCGTCCAGGCACAGCAGCAGATGGCTGGCGACGAGCGAGTGCGGCAGTGCCGCGTCGCGGTCGCCGCCCGGCACCGGCATCCAGGGGCTCGTGTTCTCGACGACGGCGGTCAGCCTCAGGGTCCGGTAGGGGCCGTCGAGTTCGGCGGCGCGGAGCCGTACGACTCCGCCGACCTCCTCGCGCCGGCGGACGAGCCGCCCCACGGTCCGCCCGGCCGCGTCCAGCACGGGCTCGGTCTCCTCGTGCGCGGGCCGGATGAAGGGGAACGCCGTCCCGTCCCCGGTCAGCTCGGCCACGGGGACGGTCAGTTCGACACGCTCCTCCACGCCCTCGTCCCAGGGGACCACGACGCGGTCGTCGAGGTGGAGTTCGCGCACGGTCCCGTAGCCGCCGTCCGCGTCCGCCTGCTGGACGGTGCGCCGCTGGGTGTGCAGGAAGCGCACCTCGACGGCAAGGGTCGCGCCGGGCCTGGGCTCCATCAGGCATTCGGTGTGCTGGAACTCGTGCTCCTCCCCGGCGGCGCTCCAGGCGGGCGGTACGAGCACGCCGAACTGCCAGCGCAGCCGGTTCTTGGCCGCCGACGCCCGGTACGGGTACAGCACATAGCCCTCGAAGAGGACGGCGTCGGCGACGTGCCGGGCGTGGGCGAGCCGGGCTTCGGTCTCCGGGGTGAACACGGCTGTGGTCATGGGGCCGTCCTCTCGCCCGCCGCGTCCAGGAGGGCCTCGATCGTCGCCTGCCAGGACGGCAGTGCCCGCCGCGACCGGTAGGCGAGCAGGGCGTCCAGGGTGTCGCCGGGCAGCCGGATCCAGCCGCACCCTGGGAAGTGCTGCTCGACCATCTCCCGCCAGACCTTCACCGGCACCGGGCAGGTGGCCTCCCGGTCCCAGGGCACCGGTTCGACGTGGAACCCGCCGGCTCCGGTGAAGGCGGTGCCGGAGAACAGCATCAGCAGCGGCACGTCGCCGTCGGACAGCGCGTGGAAGTACCGGGTTGCGGCGATGTCCATGTCGTACGTGCAGGGCACGACGAGGTCCGTCTCGGTCTCGCCGGTGAAGCCGGGCACCATGAGGGAGACCTGGGCGAACTGCAGGGGGTGCAGGGTGCTGCCCCAGCGTGAGCGGTCGCCGAACAGGTCGGTGAGCCCGTCGGCCTCGGCGGGCTCGTATCCGCGCCGGGCCGGTTCGATGCGCAGCTGGCAGCGCAGGGCGAGGGCGTGGACCCGCGTCTGCGGGGACGCGGTGATCCGCAGCCGGAAGACGAGGGTGGGGCCCGCGGCATACGGATCGGCGCGCACGCCGGTGCAGCTGAAGGCGAACTCCGACATCGCAGTCGTGGCCGCCGTCATGACGGGCTCCCCTGTGGCTCCCGGGCCTGCTCTCGTACGTGGGCGAAGAAGGCGTCGAGTTCGGCGCGGGCCTCCGCGCCGCCGTCGAAGCCCTGCCAGTGCAGCCGCATCCGGCCGACCAGTTCGTAACAGATGTCGACCGGCACCAGGTAGCACTCGGTGTCTCCGCCGGTGCGGCGCAACAGCAGCGCCTCGACGTCGGGTTCGAGCAGAGCGGCGAGCCGGGTGCCGGCGAGGACGGTCTGCCAGGACGACGGCTCCAGTTCGCTCTCGGTCGCGCCGGCCGGGCTCGGGTAGAGCGCGACCAGCCGGTCGAGTGCGGTGTTGCGGAAGAAGAAGGCGACGCCGACGGGGATCCGCAGCTGTTCCCAGGCGTTGCCGTCGATCCGGTGGCCGGGGTCGGTGAGGTAGCGGCCGGGGACCGCCCGGAAGCGGCCTTTCGACGCGCCCGGGCGGTCCAGCAGGTGGGCACAGGGAGTGCATGCGCAGGCCAGTGCCCGATTCTCGGTGTCCACGAGGTGCCGATGATGCTCGCCGTCGAGGGGGACCCCGCACAGCTCGCACCGCTCCTCGCGGGGCGGCCGGGGTGTCGTGAAGCGGCGCAGGCCCCGGGGGCCGGGGGCTCCCGGCCCGGTACGGAGCGCGCTCACCGCGCCGTGACCGAGGAGCGGCCGGCGGAGTCGTCGGCCCGGGTCGGCGTGTGAGGCGGCCGGGAGGCGATCTGGAGGAGGGCCGGTTCACGCGAGGCGGCGGCCGTCGTGTCCAGCTCCACGGCCGTCACTTCGGGGGCGAAGCGGGCCAGGGCCTCCGCCGCGGCCTGCCGCGCGACCTCCTGGGTGCTGGGGCAGCCGCAGCCCGTGGCGCCTGTGACCCGCAGCCGCAGCACACCGGTCGACTCGTCGTACCCGGCCGACTCGACGGAGTGCTTGACGCTGCGCAGGGCGCGCGCGATGCGGGTGGGGACGTCCTCGGGGTGCAGATCGTGCAGGACCAGCAGGCTCGCGACCAGTTCGTCGCCGAGCAGCCCGGCGAGCGGGTCGCCGCCGGGCCGCGCGACGGCGGGGCGGCCGAGCAGCTCGACGGTTCTGGCCAGCCCGGCGCCGTAGAAGTCCATCAGGACGCGCACCAGTTCCTCGGCCGTCGCGCACGCCTGCTCGTCGCCGTTCGCGGCGAGCCGGTCGAGGATCTCCTCGACGCGCCGGCCCGCCTCCTCCGCGGTCACCGCGCTCATCCGGCCAGGCCGCTCAGTCCGGTGGGCACGTGCATCGACTTCACCGTTCTGCCGTCACCGACGTACATGTGGACGCCGCAGGGCAGACAGGGGTCGAAGCTGCGGACGGTGCGCATGATGTCGATGCCCTTGAAGTTCTCCGGCGGGTTCTCCTCGAAGATCGGCGTGTTCTGCACGGCGTCCTCGTAGGGGCCGGGGGTTCCGTAGGTGTCGCGGGTGCTGGCGTTCCACGGTGTCGGCGGATAGGGGTGGTAGTTGGCGATCTTGCCGTCCCTGATGACCATGTGGTGGGAGAGGACGCCGCGTACGGCCTCGGTGAAGCCGACGCCGATGGACTCGTCCGGCACGTCGAACTTCTCCCAGGTCTGGGTGCGTCCGGCGCGCACCTCGTCCAGGCCCTTCTCGGCGCAGTGCAGGGCGACGGCCGCGGCGTAGGCCTGGAAGTAGGTGCGGGCGCGGTTGCGCTCCAGCGCGTTGCTCCACTGCGGGATCTTCCACTCGAAGGTGGTCTCCGGCTTGGTCAGCGTGCGCGGCAGGTTGATGACGACGCTGTGGCCGGTCGCCTTGACGTACCCGATGTCGACGAGCCCCGACAGCGCGGTGGACCACAGGCGGGCGATGGGGCCGCCGCCGGTGTCCAGCGCCAGGTGCTCCTTGCCGTCGAACCAGCGCGGGGACATCACCCAGCTGTACTTGTCGGCGAAGTCCCGCTTCTGCGGGGCGGGAATGGTGTGCTGGTTCCAGGGGTGGCGGGGGTCAACGGGATTGCCGAGCGGGTCGTGGGTGACGAACTGCTCCTGGCCTTCCCAGTCCTCGTAGTACGAGCTGCCGAGCAGGATCCGGATACCGAGGTTGATCTTGGTGAGGTCGTTGGTGACGAGCTTGCCGTCGACGATGATTCCGGGGGTGACGTACATCCGCCGGCCCCACTCGCTCATGTTGGCGTAGGTGAAGTCGCAGTACTCGGGGTCGTTGAGCGCGCCCCAGCAGCCGAGCAGCACGCGCCGGCGGCCGACCTCCTCGTACCCGGGCAGCGCCTCGTAGAAGAAGTCGAAGAGGTCGTCGTGCAGCGGCACGACACGCTTCATGAACTCCACGTAGCGCATGAGGCGGGTCATGTAATCGGTGAACAGCTGGACGGACGCCACCGTGCCCACACCGCCCGGGTAGAGCGTGGAGGGGTGCACATGGCGGCCCTCCATCAGGCAGAACATCTCCCGGGTGTAGCGGCTGACCTGGAGGGCCTCGCGGTAGAACTCGCCCTCGAGCGGGTTGAGGGAGCGCATGATGTCGGCGATCGTGCGGTAGCCGTGCTCGGCGGCGTGCGGCGCCTCGGTGCGCTCGGCGAGTTCCAGGACGCCCGGGTTGGTCTCGCGGACCATCTTCTCGCAGTAGTCGACCCCGACCAGGTTCTCCTGGAAGATGTTGTGGTCGAACATGTACTCGGCGGACTCGCCGAGGTTGATGATGTACTCGCCGAGGTGCGGCGGCTTCACTCCGTACGCCATGTTCTGCGTGTACACGGAACAGGTGGCGTGGTTGTCGCCGCAGATGCCGCAGATGCGGCTGGTGATGAAGTGCGCGTCGCGCGGGTCCTTGCCCCGCATGAAGACGCTGTAGCCGCGGAAGACCGACGAGGTGCTGTAGCACTCGGCGACCCGCTTCTGCTTGAAGTCGATCTTCGTGTGGATGCCGAGACTGCCCACGATCCGGGTGATCGGATCCCAGGACATCTCCACCAGGCCGTCGCCGGTCGTTTTCGCCTGTGTCGCCATTGTGAGTGTGGTGCCCTTCTTCACGTCTTCAAGCAGGAGGGGGTGGGGTCGGTGGCCTGGGGTCGGTGTCCTGAGGGCGTGTCACCACGGCGGGCGGTAGCCGGTGGTGATCTTCTCGCCCGTGTGGCGCCACTTGGGCTCCTTGTCCACCGTCCTGGCGGTGATCGAGCGGAGTCTGCGGACGAAGGCCCCGTACGCTCCGCTGCCCGTCGTGGACAGCTTCGCGCCGGGCGGCTCGTCCATGAACGGCATGAACTTGTCGGGGAAGCCGGGCATGGTGCAGGCGATGCAGATACCGCCCACGTTCGGGCAGCCGCCGATGCCGTTCATCCAGCCGCGCTTGGGCACGTTGCATTTCACGACGGGGCCCCAGCAGCCGATCTTGACCAGGCACTTGGGCGAGTCGTACGTCTCGGCGAACTGGCCCTGCTCGTAGTAGCCGGCCCGGTCGCAGCCCTCGTGGACGGTGGCACCGAACAGCCAGGCAGGGCGGAGCTTGTCGTCGAGAGGGATCATCGGCGCGGACCCGGCGGCCTGGTAGAGCAAGTAGGTCAGGGTCTCCGCGAAGTTGTCGGGCTGGATCGGACAGCCGGGGACGCACACGATGGGAATGTTCGCCTTGGACTTCCAGTCCCAGCCCAGGTAGTCGGGCACGCCCATGGCACCGGTCGGGTTGCCCTGCATCGCATGGATACCGCCGTACGTGGCGCAGGTGCCGGCCCCCATGACGGCCAGGGCCTTGGGGGCGAGCCGGTCGATCCACTCACTGGTCGTGATGGGCTGGCCGGTCTCCGGGTCGTCGCCGAAGCCGCACCAGTAACCCTCCTGCTTGATGGACTCGTTGGGCACCGAGCCCTCGATGACCAGAACGAACGGGTCGAGCTCGCCGCGCTCCGCCTTGAAGAACCATTCGATGAAGGTGTCGGCGCCGCCCACCGGGCCGCTCTCGAAGTCGATCAGCGGCCAGTGGACCTGGATCTTCGGCAGACCGGGCAGTGCGCCGAGCGCGATCTCCTCGATGCTGGGCTGCATGGCGGCGGTCAGGGCGACCGAGTCGCCGTCGCAGCTCAGTCCCGCGTTGATCCAGAGGATATGGATCGGTTTCTCGTCCGTGGCCGCGGCGCCGGACGAGTCCGCGGCGTCGACCGTGGTCGGCGTTGCTGCATCCATGAGGACGCCTCCTGGGGAGGTATGACGACAAAGTCCCGCGTTCAGGACTTCTCTCTTGCTAACAGGCGCCCTGTCCCCCTGCCACCGCACGATGCTCCGATGCGGTGCCGGGCGGCGGCTCCTTTCGGACGAACGCCCGGCGCAGCGCGTGATAGGGCGCGGTCGGGTCGGCGAAGGTGCGCAGCATGCGGGCGAGCTCCTCCTCCCGGTAGCGGGCCAGCGGTTTGACGGCCTCCCGGCGCTCGCTCTCCGCCTTCTTCGCGGCGATACGGGACTGGGTCGCGGGAAAACGAGCCAGCCGGGCGGCCAGTGCGGTCACCTCGGCGGTGAACTCCTCCGGTCCGCAGTCGACGATCCGGTCCACCAGGCCGGTCCGCAGCGCGGCGGTGGCGGTCATCGGCCGCGCCTCCCGGGTGAGGCGTTGGGCCATCGGTTCGCCCACTCGGCGGGGCAGCGTGTACGTCCAGTACTCGGAGCCGTACAGCCCCATGAGCCGGTAGTGCGGGTTGAGCACCGCGCCCGCCCTGCACCAGACCTCGTCCGCGGCCAGCGCGAGCATGACGCCGCCGGCCGCGGCATTGCCGCCGACGGCGGCGACGACCAGCCGGTCGGTGGTGGTCAGGACGGCCTCCACCAGGTCGTTCATCGCGTTGATGTTGGCCCAGGACTCCGCCGCCGGATCGGCGGCAGCCTCGATCACCTTCAGGTGGATGCCGTTGGAGAAGAAGTCCCGGCCGGCGCCCAGCACCAGCACCGAGGTGGGCCGGGAGCAGGCCACCCGGTAGGCGTCCAGCAGCCGCCGGCAGTGCGAGGTGCTCATCGCGCCGCCGGGGAAGGAGAACGACAGGATCCCGACCTGGCCCTCCTCCCGGTAGCGGATGTCGCTCCAGGTCCGGCGGCGCTCGTCGCGGTGCAGGGGCGCGGGAAGGTCCGGCAGGGACGGCAGCCGGTCCGCCAGGGCCACGGTCGCGGGCAGCGTGAACGTGGCGGGCCCCCCGGGTCGGCGGCGGGGCCGCATTTCGGGGATCCAGACCGCACCGTCCGTCGTCGCGCGGCAGACAGCGCCGGCGCGGGTGGCGAGCAGCGCCCCGGGGCGGCCGCGCAGTCCGTCCTCCGGGTGGCCGCCGTGGAGGAACCACTCGCCGCCCAGCAGCTCGTCCAGCACGCCGGGCTGCGAGTCGGCGGCGCGCAGCGTGCGCAGGACCGTCTCGGTCGAGTCGTCCTCCCAGGAGATGCGCCGCAGCTCCTGGCGGAAGTACGGGCGGGTCCTCACCGCGTGCGGCAGGCTGCTCTGCGGCTGCGGGGTGTACGTACCGGACGCGAAGCGGTCGACGGCCAGCAGCACGGCGGTCAGGGCGGCGTCGGAGACCTCGTTGCGGTACAGGTCGCTCTTGGCGACGGGCGGTACGGGAAAGTTCGCCGTCGCCCACACATCGCCGGCGTCCATCTCCTCGTCGGCCTGCAGGACGGTGACGCCCCAGGTGGCGGCGCCCTCGTGGATGGCCCAGTCCAGCGACGACGGCCCGCGGTCGCCGACGGGCCCCGGATGGACGATGAGACAGGTGTGCACGGTCCACACGTCGCGCGGGACGGCGGCCATCAGCAGAGGCGCCACCACCAGGTCCGGCTCGTGCCGGCGGACGGCGTCCCGTACCGCATCGCCGTGGGGGGTCAGCTCCACGGGGACGCTGTGTCCACGGTCCCGCAGTTCGGCGTGGACTCGCTGGGTGAGGCTGTTGTACGCGCTGGCGACGAGCAGGATGTGCATGGCGGCCTTCCACCGGGTCCGGCGGCTCACGGCCGGAGACGGGTCCGGCCGCCTGCGATCGTGGACGCCGCCGGGCCCGAGTGTGCCGCTGCCGGGCCGCAGTGTCACTCGAAAGCGGTTGACACGGCCGACCGATCGGCCGCGGCCGTGTCGGCCGGGCGTGCTCAGAACGCGGCGTACCGCTCGGGCATCGGAAGCTCCACGCCGTCCAGCTCCACCGTGCAACCGGGTTTGACGCGCACCAGGTGCGGCTGGTGCACCCGCACCAGGAAGCTGCGGACGGGGTCGTCCGGCAGTTCGCCGGTCAGTACCGTCGTTCCCGTACCGTGCTCACGCCGGTACGCGATCACTTTGCCGTCGACGAGAAGCTCGATGCCGCCGGTCCTGCCGGGGCCCACGTTCACCGTGATCGAGTGGCTTCCCCGGTCGAGGTGGAAGTGGTGGTTGCGCGACATGGCACACCTCCGCAGTGCCGCCCGTACCTCAGCCTAGATCCGCACCTCGGTGCGCCGCAGGGTGGCCAAGGCGGCGCGGATCACGGTGGGTGGTCCGCCGGCTGCACCACACCACGGTCCCGGCCGGGATCCGGGCGCCGCCCGGCGTGGCGCCTCAGGCGCGACGGCGCGGATGAGCCGAACGGGTGGATACGACCGCAGGGACCCTTGACGATCTGCGGGGTCCACGGCAACCGGTTCCTCGGAGGCGAACGTCGTCCATGCCCTCATGGGTGCGCCGCCCGCGGCTGGGCCGCCCGCGCGCGGGGCGCGCTGCGCACGTCAGCGGTGCTCGGGGTTCGGGAAGTCGAAGCGGCAGCCCGCGTCCCACTCAGAGCGCTGGTTGCCGTGGGCGGGGATGCCGCCCGCGCGCTTGAGCATGGCGGCGACGTGCAGCAGGTTCCAGGTCATGAAGGTGGTGTTGCGGTTGGTGAAGTCGTTCTCCGGCCCGCCGGACCCGGGGTCGAGGTACGAGGGTCCGGGCCCCGCCTCCCCGATCCAGCCCGCGTCGGCCTGCGGCGGGACGGTGTAGCCGAGGTGCTGGAGGCTGTAGAGGACGTTCATCGCGCAGTGCTTCACGCCGTCCTCGTTGCCGGTGATCAGGCACCCGCCGACGCGCCCGTAGTACGCGTACTGTCCACGGTCGTTGAGCAGCGAGGAGCACGCGTACAGGCGCTCGATGACCTGCTTCATCACCGAGCTGTTGTCGCCGAGCCAGATCGGTCCGGCCAGCACCAGGATGTCGGCCGCCATGACCCGCTCGTACAGCGCCGGCCACTCGTCGGTCTCCCACCCGTGCTCGGTCATGTCCGGCCACACGCCGGTCGCGATGTCGTGGTCGACGGCCCGTACGAGCTCGGTGGCGACGCCGTTGTCCTCCATGACGGAGCGGCTCCTGTCGATCAGCCCCTCGGTGTTGCTGATCTCGGGCGACCGTTTGAGCGTGCAGTTGACGAACATCGCGCGCAGGCCGTCGTAGCGCGGGGAATCGGGGCTGGGAGAGTCAGGGGATGCCATCGGAGCCTCCGGGGACGCGACCGGTCGTCGCCGGGGAGCGTAGTGCCGGTGTGACGGAGAGTGTGGGACGACCGCGCCCGCCGTGACGCTCAGTGCTCCAGAAGTGTCCGCTCCAGGTCGCGGAGGTCCTTGGCGATCGAGGAGCGGACCTTGCGAGCCATGAGCGGTGCCGCCAGGCGGTAGGGGCCACCGGGGCCGCCCCGGACGCGGATCCGTGCGAGGGTGCCCCGGGAATCCGGGGTGAACGTGTAGGTGACGTGCATCGGCATCGGGCCGGCCACGGACACCATGTCCAGCAGTTCCGGAGGGTCGTACGCGGCCACGCGAAGCACGTAGTCGATGCGCCTGCCGAGGAAGTACGCGGTACGCGTCACCTCGGCGCCGACCCCGAAGCCGGTGCCGTCGTCGGCTGCGCGCGTCAGCTCCGCCGTACGGATGCCCTGGGTCCACTCGTGGTCGTGCCGCCAGTCCATGGCATAGGCGGCCACGCGGTCGGTGGGCAGGGGAATGAGGCGCTCCGCCGCCTCGTCGATCGTCACGCCTTCAGGATCCCTTCCTGCGGCGCCGGGTGCAGCCCGCGCGGCTCGCCCCGATCGCGCCGCGGCCGTACCCGGACGACACTGGTCCGCGTGACGCCCCGCCGGGCGCTCACACACGTCAGAAAGACGAAGGACAAAGGACGAAGGACGGTACCCATGTCCACGGACACCCCTTCCGGTCCCCTTCGGGTGCTTCTCATCGGCGCCTCGCTGCGGGCCGGATCCACCAACGCCCGCCTCGCCTCCCTCGTCGCCCGCCTGGTCTCCGACACCGGTGCCACGGCCGACCTCGCCGCCATGCGCGACTTCCAGATGCCGCTGTACGACGGCGACGCGGAGGCCGCCGAGGGGCTGCCGAGCGGCGCCCTCGCCCTGCGCGACCGGCTGGAGCGGTGCGACGCCTTTGTGATCTCGAGCCCGGAGTACAACGCTTCCGTGCCCGGAGTGCTGAAGAACGCGATCGACTGGGTCTCCCGCGTCCAGCCGCAGCCGTTCAAGAGCAAGCACGCGATGCTCGTCTCCGCATCGCCGTCGATGGTGGGCGGCAACCGCGGCCTGTGGGCACTGAGAGTGCCTCTGGAGCACCTCGGCACCCGGGTCTACCCGGACATGTTCAGCCTCGCCAAGGCCCACCAGGGCTTCACCTCCGACGGGTTGCTCGCCGACTCCGGGCTGCAGCAGCGTCTCGCCGAGACGGTCGAGGCCTTCCTCCGCCTGGTGGAAGCCGATGTGCGCTACGTCTGTCTGCAGCGCCGGTGGTACGAGTTCCTCGGGGACCGCACCGAGGCGCCCGTCACCCAGCGGGCGGAGGACTGAGCTTGGTGCCTGCCTGACCCGCCATGTCACGTGGGCCAGGGCCAGGGGCAGCCGTCGGTGGCCGGTGGTACCTGTAGCGCGTGGGCCGGATCCGCGGCGCCGGGAACCGGATGTGGCGGAAATGTGTCTGTCGTGGGGACAGCATCCGAGGCCCGCGCCAGCCGTGCGGGCCCGGCCGCCGAGGGGGGCGGGAATGAACGCTTGGTCGGTCCCCGGGTACACGGAGACCAGGGAACTCGGTGCGGGCGGCAGCGGCCGTGTCGTCCTCGCCGTCCACGACGCGACGGGCATCCCGGTCGCCGTCAAGTACCTCAGCGAGCGGATGCGCCGGGACGAGACCTTCGTACGGGAGTTCCGGTCGGAGGCGCGGCTGCTCGGCGGGCTCGACACACCGCATGTGGTGCGGCTCTACGAGTACGTCGAGGCGCCCGACGGGGCGGCCATCGTGATGGAACTGGTCGACGGCATCGCCCTTCGCGCGCTGCTGTCGCGCGAGGGACGTACGGGGCCGGAGCCGGCGCTCGTGGTCCTCAAGGGCTCGCTGCTGGGGCTCGCCGCTGCGCACCGCGCGGGAGTGGTGCACCGGGACTACAAGCCGGAGAACGTGCTGGTGGCGGCGGACGGTTCGTCCAAGCTGGCCGACTTCGGTATCGCTGTGGGCCGCGGCACGACACCCGGCGTGGCGGGCACTCCCGCGTACATGGCGCCGGAGCAGTGGAGCGGCGAGCCTGCTTCGCCCGCGGCCGATGTCTACGCGGCGACGGCGACGTTCTTCGAGTGCGTCACGGGCCGGAAGCCGTACACCGGTGAGAACTTCGCCGAGCTGGCGCTGCAGCACACCACCGCCCCCGTACCGGAGGACGACGTACCGGAGCCGGTGCGTCCGCTGGTCCGGCGCGGTCTCGCGAAGAGCCCGCAGGAGCGGCCGGCGAACGCCGAGGCGTTCGTGGCGGAGCTCGAGGCGGTCGCACTGGCGGCCTACGGGCCGGACTGGGAGGAGCGCGGGCAGCGGAAACTCGCCGCGCTCGCCGCGCTGTTGCCGCTGCTGTTCCCGTCGGCCGGTGCACCGCCCGCTTCGACCGCCGCACTGGCCACGACCTCGCTGGGGCGTGGCCACCGGCTCGGTGGCCTGTGGCCCGGCCGGCAGGGGCTGTTCGCCGGGGCGCTCGCGCTGGTGCTGGGTCTGGTCGTGGTCCTGACGGCACGGGCCGCCGACGAGGGGCCGGGACGGACGACGGCGCAGGCAGTCGCCACGACCAGCGCCCTGCCGGAGCCGGGCGAACCGACCGGCGCGCCACCCTCCTCACCGTCGGCAAGCCCCACGGTGACCGACTCCCCCTCTCCGTCGGAGAGCGCTCCGGGACCGACGCCGTCGCCCTCGTCCGACTCTCCCGGCGGACCGTCGGCGCCGCCGGTCACGGCCTCGGTCCCCCCGGTGACCACCGAGCCATCGGTCACGTCCGACCCACCGGTCACCTCGGAGCCGCCGGCGGTGACCGTCACCTCCGTCTCCG
The DNA here is from genome assembly GCF_053597075.1 of Streptomyces sp. NPDC001514. Lineage (NCBI taxonomy): Bacteria > Bacillati > Actinomycetota > Actinomycetes > Kitasatosporales > Streptomycetaceae > Streptomyces > Streptomyces sp. NPDC001514. The sequence continues at coordinate 63,846 of NZ_JBSFHO010000029.1, read as the reverse complement.
TCACCTCGCTGCGGCAGACGGGCCCGGCGACCGCGAGCGCGACCGTGGAGATCGTGACCGACGGGACCGCCCCGGTGACCCTCAGCCTGAACTGGGCCACCAGCGACGCGAAGGGCGTCGCCGGCACACCGGACGGGTCCAGTACGTTCGAGCGCAGCGGCGCCACGCGGTACACGCTCACCGTCGAGCACACCTTCCAGGGCAGCGGCTGTTACTGGAGCGTCCGGGCCGGGACGTCACCGGCCGCGGCGAACGGCGGTTCCGAGCAGCAGATCCTGATCAGGCGGTGCACCATCACATGAACGACCCGCGGATCCCCTCGGCGCCCGGTCCGGGGCAGGTAACTGGAGCGGCTCCGGCTCCGGCTCCGGCTCCGGCTCCGGCTCCGGCTCCGGGTGACGACTACAGCGCGACCGTGCTGGCCAGCCACTGGGTCGAGCGGCCCGCCCCACGGCAGGAGGCGGTCCCCGACCGGGTGGAGGGAATGGTCCTCCGGTTCGGCCCGGGCGTGACGGCCGCCGCCCTCACCCGCTACGAGCGGGACAGTACGACCACCGTCTGGCACGGCACGCTCCCCGGCCGCACTCCCCTGCCGCCCGAGCGCCCCGTCCCCCGGCTCGCGGGACTGCGCCGCTACACCCTCGCCGCCCTCGTGCTGCTCGCCGTGCTCTGCTTCCTCGCCTGGGAGCGGTACGGGCCGGGCGTCGCGGTACGGCACGTGTCCGTCCGCACCGATCCCGCTGGGCCCGGCTGCGGCGGCACCGCGGACATCACGGCCCTGGTGGACACGGACGGGCGGCCCGGGACCCTGACGTACCGCTGGGTGCGCAGCGACGGCACCGCCTCGCAGGAACTGACCGAACGGCTCGCGCGCGGGCAGCGACAGGCACGTCTGCGACTGCTGTGGACGTTTCACGGCGAGGGCGAGTACGCCGCTCGGGCCGAGCTGCGGATCACCTCGCCGACCCACCACACCGCGGCGGCCGACTTCACCTACACGTGCCCCTGACGGTGGCCCGGGTCCGTGGCGCCCGACCGGCGATCGGGAACACGGCCGAAGGACACCCGCTAGACCGCCACGATCGTCGTTTCCGTCGCCTTGACGCTGGTCCACACCGGCGTCCCGTCGACGAGGCCGAGCTCGGCGGCCGCCTGCGGGGTGATCTCCGCCACCAGGTCAGGAGCGAGCTCCGAGGTGATCAGGACCCGCAGTCGGCTGCCGCTCGTGGTGATCTCGCGGACCGTGCCGGGCCAGACGTTGCGCGGGCTGCCTTCGGGCTTGTCGCAGTGGACGGAGACCGCCTCGGGGGCGATGATCGCGAGGGCGGCGGTGCCTGTCGGCAGGGGGTCCGCCACGACGAGGGTGGCGCCGTCGGGGAGTTGGAGGCCCTCGGGGGTGGTGGTGCCGGGCCAGGCGTTGCGGCCGAGCATGCGGGCCACCCACGGGGAGCGGGGGTGCCGGGTGACCTCGGCGGGCGGTGCGTCCTGGAGTGCGCGGCCGTCGTCCAGTACGAGGACCCGGTCGGCGAGCGAAACCGCTTCGACAGGGTCGTGCGTGACGATCAGACAGACGCCGCCGAAGCCGTCGAGATGGCTGCGCAGGGTGTGCCGGACATGGGCACGGGTGGACTGGTCGAGCGCGGCGAGGGGCTCGTCGAGGAGGAGCAGTCGCGGGCGCGCCGCCAGTGCCCGGGCGAGTGCGACCCGGCCGGCCTGACCGCCGGACAGCTGGGCCGGCCTGCGGTGCGCGAGGTGGCCGACGCCGAGCCGGTCGAGCCACTCCTGGGCGGCGCGGCGGGCCTCGGCGCGCGGGGTGCCGTGGGCGCGGAGCCCGTACGCGGTGTTGGCGAGGGCCGTCAGATGGGGGAAGAGCGCGCCGTCCTGGGGGACCCAGGCCACGCCCCTGCGGTGCGGCGGGAGTTCGGTGACGTCCGTGCCGCCGAGCGTGAGGACGGCGTGGGCGCGCGGGGTGAGGCCGAGGAGGGCCCGAAGCAGGGTGGTCTTTCCGGCGCCGTTGGGGCCGACGACGGCGATGGTGGTGCCCGGATCGGCGTCCAGGGTGAGCCGGTTGAAGCCGGTGACCTCGGCGTGCAGCGGCCAGGGCTCCTGGGGCGGTACGGGCGTGGGGGGGGCGGGCCCCCCCCCCCCCCCGGGGGGGGCCCCCCGGGGGGGGGGGGGGGGGTGCGCGGGGGTGGGGGGGGGGGGCCCCGGGGCGCGCGGTTGCCCGCCGTCGCCGCCGGCTGCCCGCCCCCGGGCCGCGGGGGGGGGGGGGGGGGGGGCGGGCCGGCCCCCCCCACGCCCGTCGGGAAGGCCCGCGGGGGCTGGTTCCGCGAGTTCCGCGGGTGACGCGTCGTCGGCGATCGGCGCGGGGGGACGCGGCCGGTCCCCGGGCGCTCCGGCCCAGCGGCCGCGCAGGGCGATCAGTACGCCCATGGTGATGGCGAGCAGCAGCAACGACACGGACGTCGCCGCCTCCGGCTGCTCCTGAAGGAGCAGATACACCTGGAGGGGCAGGGTCTGCGTGGTGCCGGGGAGGTTGCCGGCGAAGGTGATGGTCGCGCCGAACTCGCCGAGTGCCCGCGCCCAGGTGAGCGCCGCTCCGGCGATCAGCCCGGGGGCCACCATGGGCAGCGTGACGGTGCGGAACACCCGTACCGGCGAAGCTCCCAGGGACGCTGCGGTCTCCTCGTAGCGCGGCCGTAGCCCGCCCAGCGCACCTTCGAGGCTGATGACCAGGAACGGCATCGCGACGAAGGTGGCCGCGACGACGGCACCCGAGGTGTGGAACGGCAGCGTGATGCCGAACCAGTCCTCCAGCCACGGCCCGAGCAGGCCCCGCCGCCCGAAGGCGAGCAGCAGCGCGACCCCGCCGACGGTCGGCGGCAGCACCATCGGCAGCAGGACGAGGGAGCGGACGAGGGCCTTGCCGGGAAAGTCGACCCGGGCCAGCAGCCAGGCGAGCGGCACGCCGAGGAGCAGGGACAGCCCGAGCGCCCAGAACGAGACGAGGAGCGACAGCTGGAGCGCCTCGACGACACCGGGGCTGGTGAGATGCGCGCCGAGGTCGCTCCACTCGGTGCGGGCGAGGATCCCGATGAGCGGAAGCAGCAGGAACGCGACGGCGAGCAGCGCGGGGACCGCCAGCGCCATGGGGGTGCGGGGGCCGACGCGGGTGCGGTTTCGTCTCATCGGAGGTCCTGGAATCGGAGGTGCTGGAGTCGGTCGGAGGCCCTGGACCCGGTGGTCGCGGAACCGGGCGTCCGTGGGGCTGCCCGGTCCCCCGATCCGGACAGCCCCTGCGGCAGTTGGCGCGTTCTACGGCTGCTGGAAGCCGGCGTCCCCGAGGATCTTCTGCGCCTCCGGGGTGGACAGCCATGCGACGAAGGCGGCGGCCGCTTCCGCGTTCCTGGACTGCTTCAGGGTGGCGGCCGGGTACTCGGCGATGGCGTTCTGCGCGTCCGGGATCTCGATCGCGTCGACCTTGTCGGTGGCGGCGGCCGCGTCCGTCTTGTAGACGAGACCGGCGTCGGCCTCGCCGAGCTCGACCTTGCTGAGCACCGCGCGCACGTTGGGCTCCTGGGAGACCGGCTTCACGGTGATCTTCTGGGCGTCGAGGATCTTCTTGCTGTAGCGCCCGACCGGCACCTCCGGCGCGGCAAGCACGACCTTCAGGTCGCTGCCCGCCAGGTCCTGGAGCTCGTCGACCTTCTTGGGGTTGCCCTCGACCGTGGCGATGACCAGCCGGTTCTTGGCGATGACGGCCGGGGTGCCGGTGTCGGCCCTGAGCCCGTCCATCGTCTTGGTGTCGGCGGTGACCAGGGCGTCGGCGGGGGCGCCCTGCCTGACCTGGGCAGCCAGTTCCTGGGATCCGGCGAAGGAGAACGTGATCCGGGTGCCGGGGTGGGACTTCTCGTACACGGCGCCCGCGGTCTTGAAGACATCGGTCAGGGACGCGGCGGCCAGCACGGTCAGATCGGCCGCCGGGGCTCCGGTGCCGCCGGTCGCGGACCGCGAGGCCTTCGCACCACTGTCCTCCTTGCTGTCGGCGTTGCCGCAGGCGGCCAGTGGGACGAGGAGGGCGGCAGTGAGCGCGGCGGCAGCGGCGCGGCGCCTTGTGGTGCTGAAAGGCATGAGGGTCGAGCTCCTTACGAGTCCGGCCGGCAGGTGCCGCCCGAGCGGATGATGAAGAGCCGCGCCGGTGACGGGCGACGCCGCTTGGTGGTGCCGTGCTTGATGGGGGCCGCACTTGATGGGGCCCTGACGCCGTGGCTGAGCCTCATCGAGCTGAACTCGGCTCGACTCGACGCTGCTCGACTCGGCTCGGCTCAGGTGCGGTCGATGTGCACGCTGGTCGACTTCACGCGGGCGGTGGCCTGCATGCCGACCTCGAGACCCAGTTCCTCCACGGCCTCCCGGGTAAGGAGTGAGACCAGCCGGTGCGGACCTGCCTGGATCTCGACCTGGGCGGCGACATCGCCGAGCTTGACCGCGGTGACGATGCCGGGGAAGGCGTTGCGGGCCGAGGTGTACGAGGCGTCCTCCTCGCCGATGCCGCCCTGGGCGATCTCGATGGAGAAGGCGGCCAGATCACGACCGTCGATGAGCCGGCGGCCCGCCTCGTCGCGATGGGTCGCGACCCGGCCGGCATCCGCCCAGCGGCGTGCGGTGTCGGGACTGACGCCCAGCAGACGCGCCGCCTGTCCAATGGTGTAGGACTGCATGCGCGACACGCTAGGGCGATCAGGCTCGTATTTACAACTCTCGGGCTGATTCTCCATGGCAGATGCGAACTCGCTCGGAGGAAGCCATAAAGCGCGGCAGTGCCTGCGATGCGTGCCCGGTCGGCTACGGGGAGTGTGCTTACAGTGCAGGAGTCACCGCCGGGTCTGTGAGAACCGGCATCCCACTCGACGATCAAGGCGCAGCCCCATGAGTCTCAGCATCCGCAACCAGCTCCCCGGCACCGTCACCTCGGTGACCTCCGGCGAGGCGATGGCCACGGTCAAGGTCCGTCTGGACGGCGGCCAGGAAGTCACCGCGGCCGTCACGGCCGACTCCGTGAAGGAGCTGGGCATCGCCGAGGGATCCCCGGTCCGCACTCTGGTCAAAGCGACCGAGGTCGCCCTGGCCACCGGCCCGGTCGAGGGCGTGAGCATCCGCAACCAGATCCCCGGCAAGATCATGGCCATCTCCACCGGTGGCGCCATGGCCGGCGTCAAGCTCACGGTCGAGGGCGGCGAACTGACGGCCGCGATCACCAACGACGCCGTCGCCGAGCTCGGCCTCTTCGTCGGCTCATCCGTTGTCGCTCTGATCAAGTCCACCGAGATCTCGCTCGCGACCACCTGAGCGGCACATGCTGACAGGCGTCGGTGTACCCGGCTCTCTAGATGAGCAGGTGTCCGGCCTGTTCGCCCAGCCAGCGCAGCAACGCGGCCACCCGCTCGTCCTCGGACGGCCGGGTGGTCAGCAGGACGTACGCACTGCCGTCGGCCTCGAAGCCGAACGGTGCGACGAGCCGGCCGGCGCGCACGTCGTCGTGGACGAGCGCGAGGGGGCCGATGGCGACGCCGAGGCCGCTGGCCGCGGCCTGCAGACTCAGATAGAAGTGCTCGAAGGTCTGCTCGGCGGCGTCGGGGAGCACCGCTCCCGCGCAGCCCGCCCAGTCGGACCAGGCCGTCGGCCGGGTGCGGGTGTGGAGCCGCGGCAGGTCCGCCAGGCCTGCGGGCGAGAGGAGGCCACGGGCGAGCTCCGGTGAGCACACAGGTCCGATCAGTTCGCCGAAGAGGTGGTGCGCCGGGACGCCTTCGGGCAGCTCGAAGTCATTGCGCCGGATCGCGACGTCGATCCCCTCCCTGTCGAACGGCACCGGGCCGCCGGACGCGACGAGATGGAGGTCGAGCCCGGGAGCGGCGTCGGCGAGCAGCGGAAGCCGCGGGATCAGCCAGCGCATGAGCAGGGTGGGTTCGCAGGACAGCACGAGAGGTCCGGGCGCGACCGCCGCCCGGGTGCGCCGGGCGGCCGAGCTGAGCAGGCCGAGGGCATCGGTCACCTCGCGGGCCAGCGTGCGCGCGGCCGGGGTCGGTACGACCGAGCGGTTGCGCCGCTCGAACAGGCCCACCCCCAGGGCGTGTTCCAGCTGCTGGATCTGCCGGCTCACGGCGCCATGGGTCAGATGCAGCTCCGCGGCGGCCTTGCTCACGCTCGCGTGCCGGACGGTCGCCTCGAACGCCACGAGGGTTCCGAGCGGCGGCAGATCGCTCCACGTGTTCCACGTCATGTGTGAGATTTCATCACAGATGACGTGAGGAATCATCGCTTTACAGCCTCCCCGACGACCAGCAACAGTAAGGCCCGGTAAGGCCGTACGGCGGACCGACGGAAAGGGCTCGCACGATGCAGAAGGTCAGCCTCTCTCACGCATTTGCTTCGTACTCCGACACCTGGAACCCGAAGGTGGCGGAGATCGTGAACGACATGCAGGCGTGATGCGGCGCCCCGCACGGAACGCCGTCCCGCCGCCGCGCCGGATCGCGATTCTCGCCGACGACCTGACGAGCGCGGGCGACGGGGCCGCGCCCTTCAGGGCGGCCGGTTTCCCGGCCCGGATCGGGCTCGCCGCTTCGACTGACGCGACGGAGCCCGTGACGGCGGTCGGCGTGACGGCGGTCGGAGCGTCGCAGGCCGGCGTGACAGCGGTCGATCTCGACACCCGGGTGCGACCGGCGGCGTACGCGGCCGAGCGGACCGCCGCCGCGTCGGCGATGCTGGCCGATGCCGACGTCCTGTTGAAGACCGTGGACTCGACGCTCCGGGGGCATCTCGCCGCGGAGACGGCCGCCGCCCTGGCGGCAAGCGGCCGTCGTACGGCAATCGTCGCGCCCGCGTTCCCGGCGGAGCAGCGCACGACGGTCGGCGGCGTGCAGCTTCTGGCGGGGCGTCCTGTGCACGACACCGCGTTCGCGCACGACCCCATGCACCCGGTGCGGTGCGCCGACCTGACGGAGCTGTTCCCGGGCGCCGTACGGGTCGGCGGGCCGGCGGCCACCGTCCGCAGGTCGCTCGTCGGAGCAGAGCGGATCGTGCTGGCCGATGCCGCTTCCGACAGGGACCTGGACGCGCTGGTCGCGGCGGTGCCCGATCCGGGGCAGGTGCTGTGGGTCGGTTCGCCGGGTCTCGCCGCGGCGCTGGCCCGGCGTCTGGGGCCGGGACCGGGCAACGGCCAAGGCCCCGGCGGCCATGTACCCGGACGTGGCGCTGACGCCGGACGTGACGCTGACGCACTCTCACCCGCACCCCGCGTCCTGGTCGTTGTCGGCAGTCTGCATCCGGCAGGTCGGGAACAGGCCGCCCGGTTCGCGGCACGGGGCGGCAAGGACGCCCTCGTACCCGTGGCGGACCCCGCGGCCGTGGTGCGCGCGGAGCAGGCCCTGGTCGGTCGCGGCAGGGCGCTGCTGCACGGCCCCGATGCCCGTACCGCGGACTCCGTACCGCTGGCGCTGGCCAGGGCGGTCGTCGAACTGGCCGTCCGCCGGACGTTCGACGCGCTCGTACTCACCGGCGGCGAGACCGCCCGCACGGTCCTGCTCGCCCTCGGAGCCAGGACCGTCGACCTGGTCGGCGAACCCGAACCCGGCATCGCCCTCGGCCTGCTCGACCACCCGCTCCGGATCCCGGTGGCCCTCAAGGCGGGCGGTTTCGGCGACCGCGACACGCTCTGCCGTCTCACCGACGTCATGACCTCGTAGGGAGTTCTCCGTGCGCCACCCCATAGCGGTCACCATGGGTGACCCCACCGGAATCGGTCCGGAGATCACCCTCCGGCTCGTCGCCGACGACCGCTGCGACACCCCCGTCCTCGTCATCGGCGACGAGGGCGTGCTCCGCCGCAGCGCGGCCGCGATCGGCCTCGACATCCCCGTCCGCCCAATCGCCTCGCCCGACGGCATGACCGCGGCCTCCCCCGGCGTCGTACACGTGCTGTCCGAGACGTCGCTGCCGGAAGATCTGCCCTGGGGGCAGGTCGACAGCCGGGCCGGGGCGGCCTCGTACGCGTACGTCGCCAAGGGCACCGCCCTCGCCCTCGAAGGCCGGGTCGCCGCGCTGGTGACCGCGCCTCTCAACAAGGAGGCCCTGCGCCTGGCCGGGCTTCCGTACCCCGGCCACACCGAGATCCTCGCCGCGCTGAGCGGCACCGAGCGGTACGCCATGATGATGGCCAACGACGAGCTGCGCGTCGTGCTCGTCACCATTCACCAGCCGCTGCGCGACGCGCTCGACTCCCTCACCGTCGAGGCGGAACTGGCGACGATCCGGCTCGCCCACGAGGCCCTGCTCAGGGCCGGGACCGCGGCGCCGCGCATCGCCGTGGCCGGGCTCAATCCGCACGCCGGCGAGAACGGTCTGCTGGGCCGCGAGGACCTGGACATCCTCGCCCCGGCGATACGGGCCGCCCGCGCCGAGGGGATCGCGGCGAGCGGGCCGTGGCCGGCCGACACGGTCTTCCTGCGGGCGCGGCGCGGGGAGTTCGACGTCGTCGTGGCCCAGTACCACGACCAGGGTCTGATCCCGGTCAAGTACCTGGGCCTGGAGAACGGCGTCAACGTCACGATCGGCCTGCCGTTCGTCCGCACCAGCGTGGACCACGGCACCGCCTTCGACATCGCGGGCAAGGGCCTCGCCGATCACACCAGTCTGCTCACGGCGCTGCGTCATGCGCGCAGGTTGTCCCGCTGCCGATAGCGACAAGCCGATAGCGACAAAGGGACGGAAGAGAGGGACGCGATGGACTTCATTTTCATGCTCACGCGCGACGACAGGACCGTACGCGACTGCCTGCGGCTCGTCGACGGTCTGGCGGAGCTGCAGCTGGCGCACATCGGTTTCAAGGATGTCGGCGTGGACCGCGGAACGCTCGCCGCGCTGCACCGCCGTATCAAGGCCGCGGGCGCGACCAGCAGTCTCGAAGTGGTCAGCACCAGCCGGGAACGGGCCCTGGACTCGGCCAGGATGGCCGTCGACCTCGGGGTCGACCAGCTGATGGGCGGCATCTGGGTCGAGGAGACATTGGAGCTGCTGAGCGGAACGGGCATCGCCTATCTGCCCTTCCCCGGCACCCCGTCCGGCCACCCGACCCGGCTCGGCGGTACTCCCGGCGAAGTGGCCGAGCAGTGCAGGCGTTTCGAGGCGGCCGGTTGTGCCGGCGTGGACCTCCTGGCGTACCGCGCCACGGATGCGGATCCGTCGGCGCTGGTCCGCAGCGCCCGCGCGGCGACGTCCGGACGGCTCGTGGTCGCGGGCGGCATCGACAGCCCCGAGCGGATAGCCGCACTCGGAGCGGCGGGGGTGGACGCGTTCACGGTGGGATCGGCGGCGATGACGGCGTCGTTCGACCCGCGGCTGGGAACGCTTCACGGACAGCTCGCCGCGATTCTGGCCGCGGCGGCGGGCGTTCACTCGGGGCGGACGTCCTCGTCGGCCCCGTCGGCCCCGTCGCCCTCGCAATCCTCGTAATCCTCGTAATCGAACCCCGGGGCAACCACGCACGTCACCAACACGGGTTCGTCGCCCGCCGGTTCGGCCGACTGCCAGCACCCACCGGGCACGAGGAACTGCGGCCGCTCTCCCTTCTCGATCGCGCCCCCTACCACCGTCTCGACGGCGTCCGCCTCACTCGGGGCCGCCCCCTCCCCTCCCAGTCGCAGACGGAGCGGCCCGCCTCCGTGCCACAGCCACAGCTCGTCCGAGCGCACCCGGTGCCAGCGTGACGCCTCGCCAGGGTGCAGAAGGTAATAGATGCCCGTCGCGAACGGCCTCGCCCCGCCGTATCCGTCAGGGACCGCTTCCGCCGGAGTCCGCCATGTCTCCCGGAACCACCCGCCTTCGATGTGCGGTTGAAGGCCGAGGGACTCGACAAGCCCGGAAATGTTCGCCATGCCACTCATCCTGGCGCACGCTCCACCGCTCCGCTGCTCCACCCCCCGGCCCTGCCGATGGCGTGGACCCGTCGGCCCCCTTGTCGCTTTGTCGCTTTCACCGGACAGTACGTGGCATGGCGATCGTTGTGCTGCTGGGAACGCTGGACACCAAGGGTGAGGAGTACGGCTGGCTGCGGGACCGCCTTCTGCGGCGCGGCGTCGACGTGCTGGTCGTGGACGCCGGTGTGGTCGGCGAGCCCCGGATCGCCGCCGATGTCCCGCGCGCCGACGTCGCCCGGGCGGCGGGCGCCGACCTGGCGCGGTTACGGGCCGAAGGGGACCGCGGCGCCGCGGTGACAACGATGGCCCGCGGCGCGGCCGAGACCGTACTGCGGCTGCACGGGGAGGGACGCCTCCATGGCGTGCTCGCCATCGGAGGCAGCGGCGGCACCTCGATCGCGACCCGGGCGATGCGGGCGCTGCCGCTCGGGGTCCCGAAGCTGATGGTCTCGTCGATGGCCTCGGGCGATGTCTCGGCCTACGTGGGATCCGCCGACATCACGATGATGCACAGCGTCGTCGACCTCGCCGGGATCAACAGCGTGTCGGCCCCGATCCTGGCGAACGCCGCCGACGCCGTCGCCGGCATGGCGCAGGGCTTCGCCGCGGCCACGCGCGCCGGGCGCCCGGTCGGACCGCCGGCGGGCGGCAGCAGGCCCGTGGTCGCGGCGAGCATGGCGGGCGTGACGACACCCGGCGTCGACGCGGCCCGCGAGCGGCTGACCGAACTCGGCTACGAGGTCCTGGTCTTCCACACCAGCGGCGCCGGGGGCCGTACCCTCGAGTCGCTTGCCGGAAAGGGGCTCTTTGCGGGCGTCCTCGACCTGACCCTCAGCGAGCTCGCCGATGACCTCGTGGGCGGGATCCTGACCGCGGGCCCCGACCGCCTCACCGCGGCGGGCCGCCACGGCGTTCCTCAGGTGGTGAGCCTGGGCGCCCTCGACATGGTGAAGTTCGGGCCCGTCGACACGCTCCCGCCGCAGCATCTGCGGGATCGCGATGTGCGGGTCCACAACCCCTGCGTCACGGTGATCCGCACGACCGCCGCGGAGTGCGCCGAACTCGGCCGGCGCGTGGCCGCGAAGCTCCGCGACGCCACCGGTCCGACGGCGGTGTGCGTCCCGCTGAGGGGGCTCTCCACGCTGGGCGCCCCCGGCGGGCCGTACCACGATCCGATGGCCGACGCAGCGCTGTTCACCGCGCTCCGGGAGGGGCTGCGGGAGAGCGCCGTCGAGGTACGGGAGGTTGCCACCCACATCAACGACCCGTCGTTCGGCCGCACCGCCGCGGAGCTGCTGCACCGGATGATCACCGGTGCGGACGACGCGTCGGCCGCGGTGTGCGCGTGAATCCTGTCCTGTTCCGGCCCACCTGGCCCGGCCTCGGTCACGACCGGCAGGCGAGCCGTGCCACGGCCGCGGCGGACCAGCAGGGCTGCGTCGGCACACACAGCTGCCCAGGACGCCCCCTACGGCCCGGCCCGGCCGCCCTGTCCGGCGAGGGCAATCGCCCCCTCGACCGGGGCCCTGCGGCGCCCGTAGAGGTCGCCGAGCAGCGGCCAGGACGGGGTGGGGCTGATCGCGTGTCCGAGGACGTACAGGTGACGACGACGTCCGCGGCGGCCTCGCCGACAGCGATGACAGCGATGTCACCGGGGGCCGCGGCCCGGGCGCGAGAGCCCGGCCGGGGCCGTTCGGCGCAACATGCGCCCCGGCGGATCGATGCCGTCCGGCCACCGGCCGCCGTCGGCGCCCCGCTGAGCATTCGACCGGGCCGATATCGCCCCTGTGACGTAACTCACAGCCCGGCGGAGCGGGCCTGGTACCGGGCGTTGCCCAGAGTCCGGCATGCCCGTATAGCCCCACAGGGCCCAGCAATGCTAGAAAGAACACCGTGATCAGGCGCTTCGACCGATTCCGGGGCGTATCGGTTCGGCCACTGATCGGCAAGCGCCCCAGGAGCGTCGCCGGGCAGGTCTTTGTCCTCCAGGTGGCGGTCGTGGTCCTGCTTGTGCTCGGGGCGATCCTCGCCCTCGTGCTGCAGACCCGGAGCGACACCGAGCGGGAAGCCCGGAACCGTTCCGTCGCCGTCGCGGAAACGTTTGCCCATGGCCCGGGGCTGCTCGCCACCCTGAAACTGCCCGATCCCTCCCGGGTGCTCCAGCCGATCACGGAGGAGACCCGCCGGGCGGCGGGCGTGGACTTCATCGTGGTGATGGACACCAAGGGGATCCGTTACACACATCCCCAGCCGGACCGGATCGGGCACCGATTCGTCGGCACCATCGAACCGTCGCTGAGGGGCGAGGTCCTGCTCGAGAGCGTCCAGGGACCGCTCGGCCAGGAAGTGCAGGCGGTGGTCCCCGTGACCGACCCGGACGGCCGGGTCGTGGCCCTCGTCTCCGCCGGCCTCACGGTCAAGAACGTGACCGGCGCGGTGAACCGCCAGCTACCGGTCATCCTCGGCGCCGGCGCGGCAGGCCTCGCTCTGGCCACCGCGGGCACCGCGCTGGTGACCCGACGGCTCAAACGGCAGACGCACGGCCTCGGGCCGACCGAGATGACCCGCATGTACGAACACCACGACGCCGTCCTGCACGCCGTGCGGGAAGGCGTCGTCATCGTCAGCGACGATGGCCGGCTGCTGCTCGCGAACGACGAGGCCAAGAGGCTCCTGGAGCTGGGGCCCGACGCCGAGAGCCGGCCCGTGACGGAGCTGACGGGGCTCGACCCCGACACCGCCGAACTGCTGGCCTCGGGCCGCTCGGCGACCGACGAGGTGCACACGGCAGGCAACCGGCTGCTCGTGGTGAACCAGCGGCACACCGACGGCCCCGGCGGCCCGATGGGCACGGTCGCGACCATCCGGGACTCCACGGAGCTCCAGGCCCTGACGGGCAGGGCGGACGTGGCCCGCAAGCGCCTCCAGCTCCTGTACGACGCCGGAGTCTGCATCGGCACCACGCTCGATGTCACCCGCACGGCCGAGGAGCTGGCCGAGGTCGCCGTCCCCCGTTTCTCGGACTTCGTGACGGTCGACCTCGCCGACCCTGTACTGCAGGGCGAAGAGCCCAACGGCTCGTCCCCGGGCATGCGGCGCACCGCCGTCAGCGGCATCCGTGACGATCATCCGCTCTACGAGCGCGGCAGGCTGATCGCGTTCCTCCCGTCGACACCGCAGGCCATCGGGCTCGGCAGCGGACGGGCGGAGCTGGTGCCCCACCTGTCCGACGCACCCGGCTGGCACGCCCAGGACCCGGAGCGGACCCGGGAGATCGTCGAGTACGGCATCCACTCGCTGATCACGGTGCCGCTGCAGGCCCGCGGTGTCGTCCTGGGCGTCGCCAACTTCTGGCGGTCGGAGAAGCCCGAGCCGTTCGACGAGGACGACGTCTCCCTGGCCGAGGAGCTGGTCGCACGTGCCGCCGTGTCCGTGGACAACGCCCGCCGCTACACGCGCGAACACGCCCTGGCCGTGACGCTGCAACGCAGCCTCCTGCCGCGTGCCCTGCCCGAGCAGAGCGCGGTCGACGTGGCGCACCGCTATCTGCCCGCGCAGTCCGGGGTCGGCGGGGACTGGTTCGACGTGATTCCGCTGCCGGGCAGCCGTGTGGCGCTGGTGGTCGGCGACGTCGTCGGTCACGGCCTGCACGCGGCCGCGACGATGGGGCGGCTGCGCACCGCGGTGCACAACTTCTCCACGCTCGATCTGCCGCCCGACGAGCTGCTCGGCCATCTCGACGATCTGGTCGGGCGTATCGACCAGGACGAGCCGGGCGGCGACGGCGCCCCGGAGGGCGGCCCGGCGATGACGGGTGCGACCTGCCTGTACGCGGTCTACGACCCCGTCTCCCGCCGTTGCGCCATGGCCCGGGCCGGACATCCGCTGCCCGCGCTGGTCCACCCCGACGGCAGCGTCGAGTTCCCCGAGCTGCCGGCCGGGCCGCCGCTGGGACTCGGCGGCATGCCGTTCGAGTCCGCTGAGCTGGACATCACCGAGGGCAGCCGACTCGTCTTCTACACCGACGGCCTGATCGAGGACCGCAGCCGGGACATCGACGTCGGCATCGAGCTGCTGCGCCAGACCCTCGCCCGCGCCGACCGGACGCCCGAGGAGACCTGCCAGGACGTGCTGGGCGCCCTGCTGCCCGCCCGTCCGAAGGACGACGTGGCCCTCCTCATCGCCCGCACCCGGGTCCTCGGCCCCGACCGGGTCGCCGAGTGGGACGTGCCGTCCGATCCCAGCGCGGTCGCGGGCATGCGCGCCGAGGCCGTGCGGACGCTCGAGGCCTGGAACCTGTCCGAGCTGGCCTTCGGGACCGAGCTGATCCTCAGCGAGCTCCTCACCAATGCCATCCGCTACGGCTCGGCGCCGATCCGGGTACGGCTGCTCCACGACCAGAGCCTGACCTGCGAGGTGGCCGACGGCAGCAGCACCTCACCTCACCTGCGGTACGCGGCCACGACGGACGAGGGCGGCCGGGGGCTCTTCCTGGTCGCCCAGATGGCCGAGCGCTGGGGGACGCGTTACATCCCCGGCGGCAAGATCATCTGGGCGGAACAGTCCCTGCACGGCGCCCCGCCCCAGATGGAGGCGGCAGCGCTGCTCGGCTTCACGGACAGCGAACTCCTCTGAGCCGTTGCGGCCGAGGCCGCGACGCGGGTCCGGCTGCGCCGGGGCACGCGTGCCCGAGCACCGCCGGCCCCGCGGAGGAGGCGGCACAGGAGTTCACCGCCGCCCGGTCACAGCCTTCCGGCCGGTCACACCTCCGGCTTCCGCCCGGTCACTGTTCCGGCTTCGGCGGTACGTAGAACGCCGTCGTGGCGCTCACCGCCGCGGCCACCGTGGCGGCCGACACGCCGGATGCCTTGTACGCCTCGCCCCAGGCCTCGCTGCTGCGGGTCGTGAACTCGCGGGCCTCGTCGGTCGCCTGCCACTCCTCGGCAGCGTCGGGGCCGATCTCGCCGCCCTTCAGATGCAGGCCGAGCCCGAGGACCGTCAGGTCCCAGCCGACGCCGACCGCGCCGGGGCCGAACTGGTCCCAGAACTCCGGCGGGACGACCGCGACGTGCTCCAGCTCGAACACCGTCCGCTCGGCGCCCTCCGCCGTCAGCCGCACCTGTACTTCGCTGAACCCGGGGTTCTCGCCGAACAGCCAGCTCACCTTGAGCAGCTCGGGCGGCTCGCAGCGCAGGATCTCCCCGCTCGCGTTGCCCTCCAGCCGGTAGTGGCCGCCCAGCTCGAGGTCGCCGCTCACGGGCAGGAACCAGCGGCCGATCCGCTCGGGGTCGGTGCACGCGTCCCACACGTCCTCGACCGCGGCGTCGTACGTGCGCCGGAGCAGGACGGTGCGGGCCTCGCCGTCGGCCACGGACCGGCGGCCGACCTCGCGGTGGATGTCGTTGATCTGGTCGACGATGTCGCTCATCGCTGCTCTTCCTGATTCTCGATGTCGTTCCGTCTGCGGCGCTCGCGCTTTCCTCGCGCCAGCTCGGTACCGAGCGCGTCGAGCCGCTGCTCCCAGAAGCCGCGGAACCGGTCGAGCCATGCGTCGACCTCGCGCAGGGGCGCGGAGTCGACGGCATACAGCCGCCGGGTGCCCTCGGCACGTACGGACGCGAAGCCCGTCTCGCGCAGGACGCGCAGATGCTGCGACACGGCGGGCTGCGAGATCCCGAACTCGGCCCGGATGACCGAGCTGACCGTGCCCGATGACTGCTCGCCGTCGGCCAGCAGCTCCAATATCCGGCGTCGCACCGGATCCCCCAGTACATCGAACGCGTGCACGGCCCGACTGTGCCATGCACCGCTTATATAAGTCAACGCTTATCAAAGCCGCCGCGGTGGCGTCACCCGGCGCTACACCCGGGCGGAGTACGTGCGAGCGGCCCCCCGCCGCTCCGCGCGTTCCACTGGAGAGATGCCAATGATTTCGGTCGTCGTCCCGTGCTTCGACGAGAGCGAGGTGCTCGGCGCCTTCCACGACTCGTTGATCGCCGCGCTGGACACGACCGGGGAGCACTTCGAGATCTGTTACGTCGACGACGGCAGCGGCGACGGCACCGTGGAGCGCCTGCGGGAGCTCGCCGCGGCCACTCCGCAGGTGCGCTACACCTCCTTCAGCCGGAACTTCGGCAAGGAGGCCGCGATGCTCGCCGGGATGCGCATGTCACGGGGCGACGTGATCGTCCTCATGGACGCCGATCTGCAGCACCCGCCCGAGCTGGTCCCCCGCATGCTGGAACTGCACCGGCACGGCTACGACCAGGTCGTCGCACGCCGCGACCGCACGGGTGAAGGCGTCGTGCGGACGGTGCTCAGCCGCGCCTACTACCGCCTCGTGCGCCGCTTCATGGACGTGGAGATCGTCGACGGGGCGGGCGATTTCCGATTGCTGTCCCGGCGCGCGGTGAACGCCGTGCTGTCCCTCCCCGAGAGAAATCGCTTTTCCAAGGGACTCTTCCCGTGGGTCGGGTTCGACACGGTCAGCTTCACGTACCCGAACGTGCGGCGGGCCGGAGGGCGGTCCAAATGGGGCGGCCGAAGGCTGATCAACTACGGTATCGACGGGCTGCTCTCGTTCAACAGCCGTCCGCTGCGTCTTGCGATCCACACCGGTCTCTGGCTCTTCACGTCCGCCGTCGTCTATGCGCTGTGGATCGTCGCCAACACCTTGTGGAACGGTGTCGAGACGCCCGGATACGCGACCCTCATCACCGCCGTCGTCGCGCTCAGCGGAATCCAGCTCGCCACGCTCGGCGTCATCGGGGAGTACGTCGGGCGGATCTACCACGAGTCGAAGCGGCGACCGCACTATGTCGTGCGGGAGACGGACGAGTCGGGCCCGGTCCAGCGCGCCGCCGGCCTCCCGCCGTCGGCCGTCGCACGGGTCCGGCCGGAGCCGTGACGGCGCATCGTGGACCGCCCGCTCCCAGCGCCAGGTCTTCAGGCCTCCGGCGGTTCACCCTCTTCCAGTTCGTCCTCTTCGCCGCGATCGGACTCGCCAACACGGGCGTGTACTTCGCGGTCTACGCCGTGCTGAACATCTGGCTGCCCTATCTGGCCGCCCACGCCGTGGGCTACGCGGTGAGCCTCACCGGATCGTTCCTGCTCAACTCGTACATCACTCTCCGGACCAGGCCGACATGGCGTGCCTTCGTCCGGTATCCCGTATCCGGTGCGGCCAATCTCGTGGGCAGTGGAGTCCTGCTCCATCTCGCCGTGACCAGGCTGGGCATGGACGAGCATCTCGCCGCCCTGGCCGCAGGTGTGCTCGTCACCCCGTTCTCGTTCCTGCTCGCCCGGTGGGCGATCACCTCCGGCGCGAACGAGCGTGTCGTCACGGAACGCGCGTCGAGTAGGTGACCCGGTCCAGGTAGTAGTAGTCGGCCACGCACCCGGCGGGCCACGGGCTGAGCCCCTGCGCGCCGAAGGGTTCGAGCATGCCGCTCAACGGCAGCCGCGTGTACGGGAGGACCGTCGCGCCCTCGGCGGCCCGGGCGCGCAGCCACGCGTCCTGCCGGTCCCACTGCTGTGCCCGTACGCGCATGTCCTGGCCCAGTTGGTGGAGCGGGCCCGCCAGCCCCAGGACGGTGGCCGCGTACACCGCCGCGGCCGCCATCGTGATCACGCCCGCCCATCGCTGCGGTGCACGGGTACGCAGTGCACGGCCCAGGAGGGCGCCGACGGCCACCAGGACCAGGACGTACAGCAGGAGGTAGTCGTTCCAGATCCGCTGGGCGGACACCACGCGTGGGCCGAAGACGGGATAGCAGACGACGGTGCACAGATAGCCCGAGAGGAGGAAGGCGATCGCGCCCAGTGAGACCGGCAGCAACGGCCTGATCGGGCGTCGGAGCGGCCCGGGACCGGCCTCCCTGCGCCGTACCAGAAGCCCCAGCAGCACTCCGGCGGCGACGGCTCCCGCGTACTGCCAGGTCGTCAGGACGGTCTCCAGGATCCGCACATAGCCGCGCGCCGCCGCGGCCAGGGTTTCCGGGGCGATCACGGAGGCGGTGTCGGCGCCGAACCGCTCGCGCCGGTGGCGCGATCCGGGAGACGTCACCAGGACGACCGTCCCGATGACGACCCCGGCCGTACCGAGCAGGGCCCAGCCGCGGGCGTAGGCCTGCGCTCCCTCGGTGAAGAGCCGGCGGGCGAGCAGAGCGATTCCCGTGAGTACCACCAGGGCGACGACCGAGGTCTCCTCGGAGAGCGTGCCCACGAAGATCCCCGCCACCAGAACGACGGCGAGGGCGGCGATCCGTCCCCGGCGGCCGCGGGCGCACAGCGGCGGGAGCGCCGCCGCGCACGCCACCACGGGAGCGAGGGTGTGCGACACGGAGGCGGCCGGCCAGTAGAACGTCTTGTACGTGTTGGGCGTGGCGAGGAGGAACACCGCGGTGACCATGGCCGCCACGAGCAGCGGCACTCCGCGCGGCGTCACCAGCCCGGCCCGGCGCAGCAGGAGCACGGTGAGAGCCCAGAGGACGGCAAGCACGATCGCCGCGCTGATCAGGGCGAACCACTGGTGCCCGGCGACCGGGAACTGGGCGTAGAGCCCGACGAGCACGGCATTGCCGATCCGGCCGTTGTCGGTGACGTAGAACTTCCCGATCAGCCCCGCGATGCCGTGGTCGCGCACGACGGGCAGGAAACACCACTCGTCGGCGCTCGGTCTGACGTGGCGTCCGAGCCATGCCGCGGCTGTGAGCAGACCGAGCGGCAGCAGCGACAGCGCCGCGGTCCATGACCACGGCCGAGCGCGCGGCCGGGCCGGGTCGCCCGGCTCCGGCGGGACGGTATGGCTCTTCGTACCGACGGCCATGGTCGTACTGCCTCTCCGACACCCCCTTCACCGCCGGCCGCCCGGCGGGCACCTCCCACTCGACGTCAGGCCTTCGCCCCTCGCAACCGGCGCCGGTCAGGTGGAGCAATCAGCCCCTGCCTGCTGTGGTGGTGAACCGTTTCGCGGGCTGCCCCGTAAGGCCGGTGCGGCGGTGCGGAAGCCCGTCGTGTTCCCGGACGAGCGGAGGAAAGTGGCATGAGCAACATCAAGGTCAGCCCGGAGGAGATGCGGGAAGCCGCGTCCTGGATGGACAACCAGAAGGAAAGGATGCTGGACGCCGTCAGGGAGGCGAAGAACAAGATCGACCACGTCGTCGACAACTCCTACGACACTCCGAAGTCCAAGGAACGTTTCGCACCCATGTGGGACAAGTACCAGAAGGACCTCGAGACGGGCATCCAGACGATGCAGGAGATCGCCGAGTACCTGAGGAAGACCGCCGACGCGTTCCGCGACACCGACGACCAGACAGCGTCCGGAATCGGCTGATCTCACGGCCATGGCCGGGTTCCGGACCGCCTCGAAGTGCTTCGGAACCCGGCCGGTCGCGCTGTGAGGCCGCTGCACGACTCCAAGAGGCAGGTCAGGTATGAGCACTCCCATCCACATCCCGGTGGAGGACCTGAGAGACACCCTCGCGAAGCTCGAGGACATCCGTTCCCGCATCGAGGACAGGACGGGCCTGGAGCGGGTCGGCACCGAAGCGGATGTGGGCGATCGCCGGCTCATCGATGCGATCAACAGCTTCGACAGCGCCTGGGCCAAGGGCCATGACCGGGTCCAGGAGAACGTGGACTCGTTCAGTAAATCCACCCAGGGCATCATCGACAACTTCGAGCAGACCGACGCCGATGTGACCCAGAACATCTAGCAGAAGCAGGCCCGATGCCTGCGCGTGAGGGGCACAACTCCTATGACACAAACGGCCGCTACGGCGCCGCCTGCTGCGGCACCGCGGCACTTCACCATCCGCTATCCGGACTCGTGGTGGAAGCTCGATCTCGATCCCAGCACCCGGGACGCCGCCATTCGCCGCGCCGTCCAGGCGCAGGCCGAGGGGGTCCAGGTCGAGCGCACCATGCTCGACACGATGGTTCGTTCGGCCCGCAGGACCGCACGCGAGGCACACGCCCGGGGCGCGATCCAGGCCGCCGGCATGATGCAGTTCACCGACAACGCCGAAGCGCTCACCGCGACCACGATCGTGATGCGCGTGCTGACCCCCGAGGATCACTCGTCCGAACTGTCGGAGCTGATAGTTCCGGTCGCGTTGAAGAACGCCAAGAACCCACTGGGAAAGGGCACCTCCGCGAACACGGCAGAGGTCATCGAACTCCCCGAGATCGGCAGTGTGGGACGCGTCACCCATATCGAGGACATCGACTACTGGGGCCGTGGCACCGTGCGCACCGCGCTGATGCACACGGTCGTGCCCGTGCCGGACAGCCGGGACTTCCTGGTCGTCTCCAGTTCCACTCCCAACCTGAGCCTGGTCGACGCGTTTTTCGACTTGTTCGACGCGATCAGCGGCACGGTGCGTTTCCAGCCTTGACCATGACGAGCGGCAGAGAGCGAGGTCGGTGCGATGGTTCGGCCCCCGGTGGGTGACTGGGCGGTCCTGGATCTCACTGAGGATCCGACCCCCGGCGAAGCGCAGGTACTGAATAACCTGGCAGGCGAGTACAAGAAGGTCTTCGAGGAGGCGGAGTCCGCCTTCTCCGTCATCACCCGTATCGAGTCCCAGGAACTCGGTCAGGGCAAGGCGATGGAAGCGCTCAAGGAAGTACTCAAGGAACTGCCCAAACAGGTGGGGGCCCTCCGCGACTCGTACGAGGCGGCGGCGAAAGCCGTCTCCGACTACGTTCCCCGCCTTGAAGATCATCAACGTAAGGCCGAAATGGCCCTGACCAACGGCAGGGAGGCGAAGAGAGCGTTGGACGCGGCGCTCGCCTCGCAGAGCGCCGCCGAGGCGAGCCTTTCTGCCCTGGACAACGCGCCGAAGCCGGCCGACGACGACACGACGGGCAACGAGAACGCCCGCAACGCCCGTCGCGATGCCGACAACGCCGTCACGTCGGCCAACGGCGCCGTCGACGCGGCCCAGGCCGATCTCGATGCCGCGAAGCGCCTTGCCCTGGACGCCAAAGGTCTACGGGAGACGGACGCCAAGACCGCCGCCACCGCCTTGGGGCACGCCGAGGACCAAGCGGTCAAGGAGAAGAACTTCTGGGACAAGCTGTGGGACAAGATCGGCTCGGCGTTCGGGATCATCAGCGCCATACTCGGTGTCATCTCCTTCGTCGTCGCGTTCATCCCGGGCCTTCAACCGCTGTCACTCGCCCTCGGTGCCGCCAGCCTGGTCTTCGGACTCGTCCCACTCGGCATCAATATCGCCAGAGGCGCGGTGACCGGGGACTGGGACATCGCCGGCATCGTCCTCGGCGTGGTGGGCACCGCCTTCGGTGGGTTCTCCGTGATCAAGGGCCTCGGGGCGGCGTTCGGGCCTGCCATCAAGGGCGCTCTGGGGAACATCGGGAAGGGCCGCGGAGCGGGCAGTACGGGCAGCGTGTCGGATGACGTCGACAGCGCCGCGCCGCCGCCGAGCACCAGCGGCAGTGGCAGCAGTGGCAGCAGTGGCAGCAGTGGCAATCCGAACGTCGGCACGGCAGCGGACGACATTCCGCTGACGAACCTGCCGCCCAGGTCGAACGGCCCGACCCAGACGCCCAGCAACAACCCGCTCGACGACTTCGTCTTCCCCTGGCAGAACCGGCCGCCGAGCACGACTCCGGGCCCCAGCAATTCGGGCAACCCGCTCGACGACTTCGTCTTCCCCTGGCAGAACCGGCCGCCGAGCTCAACCGGTTCACCCGGTTCCACCGGGTCGCTGGCGGACGACGTCGACAGCATCCCTCCGAGGCCGCTGAACCCGACCCCGGGCTCCAGCAATTCGACACTGGGCACCACCCCAGGGCCGATCAGCACGTACTTCACCAACATGGCCAACGGGGTCCGCGGCAACGTCCCCGGCGCGATCGGCGCCGCCACGGCGTTCGGCGGCACCATTTACGCCCCGGGCGCGACCGCCGGCACCTTCGACGGCACCGTACACGGGCCTCCGCTGGTGGGTAACCGGAACGACGACGGCACCTGATCCGGCCGTCGGCGACGGGCCGGCACAGAGAAGAGGGCTCCCGCGCCGAATCCGGCGCGGGAGCCCTTTCTTGTGTCCGCCTCAGCCGTCAGTACTCGGCGTCGCCGGTCCCGGGCAGGGTTCCGTCGGCCACGGGCTCGGCGGTCTCGGGCCGAGGCTGGGGCTCGGGCTCGGGCTCGGGCTCGGGCTCCGCCAGGACCGCCTCCGGAACCTGCACGGTACGCATCACCCCGTCACCCAGGTGCATGATGGCCCGCCCCACCCGGCCCGCGCCGAGCCGGCTGCGCGGGATCTTGACGCCGATCAGCTCACCGTCGCTGACGTTCTGCGGACTCAGCAGGATGCCCTGCCGGTTGCGCCTGATCTCCGCCTGCCAGCCGGAGTAGCCGGAGGAGAGCCGTTCGAGCTGGCCCGACACGATCAGCCCCTGCCCCATCTCGGCCCCGCTGCGCGCGATGCGGTTGAGCACGATCTCGGCCTGGGTCTGCTGGAGCAGGTCCCCGTCGTCCAGGATCACCACGACGCCGCCGTCCGAGGCCCGGCCGATGGCCGCCTCCAGCTCCTCGGGGTCGATGTCGGACCCGTCGAAGACGGCGAGGACCCCGGGCCTGCCCCTGAGGCCACGCAGCGGGGAGCGACGCGGCGCCGCGACCACGACCGGTGTACCGGCCGCCAGCAGCGACAGCGCCATCGTCAGCAGGACGGTGCTGCGGCCGGAGCGGGACGGCCCGCCCACAAGGAAGGTCGGTGTCATCGCGAAGTCCGGGCCCACGGCGGTGAGTTCGTCGCCGCCGACCCCGGCCATGGCCCACAGCGATCCGGGCTGCTGCTGCGGCAGATACGCCACGGCCTGCTCGAAGCTGAGCCGGTCGGGCAGCAGATCCACCCGGAACGGCCGTGCCGAGGCCGGGACGTGGGCGTCTCGCTCCTGGCACGTGGCGGCGATCCGCTGCACCTCCGCGGCCTGCGCCTGGCCGCTGCTGTCCGCGCCGAGCAGGGCGATCTGCACCTCGCACTTGTCCGTCGCGCGCAGCGCACGGCCGGCGGGAATCTCGTCGGGGACCGAGCGCGCGTTGACACCGATCATAGCGTACTCGGACTTCTCGTTGAGGCGCAGGACGAGCTTGTCCTCGGTGGTGGAGGCCATCCGGCTGGAGAAGAGCGACCGGTCACCGGCGACCACCACGTGAACGCCGACGCTCGCCCCGTCACGGAGCAGGGCCGTCACCGCATCGAACAGGCTCCCGCCGTCGTAGTCGCCCAGCGTCTTGTCGAAGACCTCCCAGCGGTCCAGGAGCACCATGATGTGCGCCGGGCGCTCCTCGGGTGCGAGCGCCCTGCGCAGTTCGGGCAGGTCGGCGGCGCCCCGTGCGGCCAAAAGTTCCTGACGCCGAGTCACCTCCTTCATGAGCCGGGAGAGCAGCCGTGCGACCCTCTCGGGCTGGGCACGCTGGACGACGGCTCCGCAGTGCGGCAGTGCCTCCAGGGCCAGCAGTGCGCCGTTGCCGCAGTCGATCCCGTACAGATGCAGATCGGCCGAGGAGTACGCGCGAGCCACGGATCCGGCGATGGTGCGCAGCGCCTGCGACCGGCCGGCGCGCGGGGATCCGACGATGTGCAGGTGTCCGAGTGTCGTGAAGTCCAGGACCACGGGCCGCTGCGTCTGGTCCTCGGGCACGTCCACCAGCCCGTAGGCGACAGGCGGCAGATCGTATGTGCCTGTGTCGGGGACGGGCGGCAGGTCGTCCGGGGTCAGGGTGGTGGGCAGCGCCGGGAGCCAGGGGCTGTGCTGCGGTGCGAGGTTCATGTCCTGGTTGGCGCCGCGGATCGCCTGGACGAGGTCGGCGAGGTCGGTGATCGCGTCGTCGGACTCGTCCCGCGCGGCGCGCGGACGCGTCGGCAGCGGGTGGCCGAGCTGGTTCCAGCCCAGCGGCACGACCCAGGGCGCCGGGATCGACTCCTGTGAGGCGCCCGGCCTGCGGCCGCCGACCCGCCCGGCCTGGAACGGGATGAGGGAGTTCTGGCCGAGGCGTACGTAGGCCCGCCCCGGGGTGGACTTGGAGATCCCCGCGGCCTCCGGCGAGGTCAGCACGTCCTGACTCTCGGAGCTGTCGGTGACCCGCAGGGCGATCCGCAGGTTGGTGTTGGCGCGGATCTCGGGTGAGACCACACCGCTGGGGCGCTGGGTCGCCAGGATCAGGTGGATGCCGAGCGAACGGCCCCGCTGGGCGATGTTGACCAGGCCCTTCACGAAGTCGGGCAGGTCGCGGACCATCGAGGCGAACTCGTCGATGACGATGAGGAGCCGGGGCATCGGGGTGCGGTGCGGCTCGCGCCGCAGCAGGTCGACGTAGTCCTCGATGTCCTTGGCGCCCGCGTCGGCGAGGATGTGCTCACGGCGCTTCAGCTCCGCGGACAGGGAGGTCAGCGCACGCTCGACGAGGTGGGCGTCCAGGTCGGTGACCATGCCCACGGTGTGCGGCAGATCGACACAGTCCTTGAACGCCGAGCCGCCCTTGTAGTCGACGAGCACGAAGGTCATGGCGTCGGGCCGGTTGGCCACGGCGAGCGAGGCGACGATCGTCTGGAGGAGCTCGGACTTTCCGGAGCCGGTGGTTCCGGCGACGAGGCCGTGCGGGCCGTCCCGGCGCAGATCGAGCGCGAACGGGCCGTCGAGGGAGATGCCGACGACGGCCGATGTCGTGCGGCCGCCCGCCTTCCAGCGCCCGGTGATCGCGTCCGGCGTGGGCTGGTCGAGCATCAGGACGTCCAGCAGCCGCGAGGCGGAGGGCAGTACCGCGCCTTCGTCGTCCGCGCCGCCGGTGTCCCGCACCGGGCCGAGCGCGCGGGCGACGGACCGGCACCACTCGGCGGACACGGTGTCCGCGCGCACCCCGGTGAGCGTGGCCGACCCCGACAGACCGACGCGCAGGGTGCCGCCCCGCTCTTCGACCACGACCGCCAGGCACTCCTCGGGCAGCAGGCGCTCCTCGTCGTCCAGGCAGATGGCGTGCACGCCGACGGCCGGTCCGTCTCGGAGGATCTGCACCACACCGGGCAGGGAGCGCAGTCGGCGGGCGCCGTCCAGAACCACGAGTACGTCGGGCTCGCGGCCCGTGCGCTGCTCTCGGGTCATGGCGACCCGCGCCGAGATCAGGCTGGTGAGCTCGGCGACCCGGCGGGCGGCACTCTCGGTGTCCGTACCGACGTTGGCGATGATGTCCCCTGTGCGATGACGTACGTGCGGCAGCCAGCGGACCCAGTTCCAGGCGTCCTCGCCATCGCCGCCCGTGGTGAGGACATGGATGTGCAGGTCCTTCGGGCTGTGCAGCACCGCCGACTGGGCGACGGTCCAGCGCGCCACGGCGCGGGAGACGGGCCCGTCCCCGGCGATCCCGAGCACCTTGTGCTCGCGCAGGGCGACGGTTACCGGCACGTCGTAGGCGGCGACGGCGACCTTGCGCCGGTGCTCGTCCTTGGTGGGGTCTTCGAGCACGACCTCGGAGGGCTGGTCGGCGGTGCCGACGCGCAGTTCGAGGAAGTCCGTGTCCTTCAGGCGCCGCTCCCACAGCCTGCGGCGCGGACCGACGGCGGTGAGGAGTACGGCCGCCGGGTCGGGGAAGCCACGGCGGCGCGAGGTGCGTTCGGCGACCACCGCCTCCTCGGCGTCCTTCTCGATCCGGGCTTTCGTCTCCTCGTACTTGGCGAGTTGCTCGCCGTAGGTCTCCTTGCCCTCGCGGCGGCTCATGAGGTATGTGCCGATGACCATGACGGGCGAGAGCAGACCGAAGAGCAGGTAGGTGAGCCGGTTGAAGATGAGCACACCGGCGACGGCCATCACCAGCGGCATGGCCGCGGCGAAGTAGGGCAGTTGCCGCTTGGCGGGCTTCGTCGGCGGCGACGGCAGCCTGAACTTGGTCTCGGCCACCGGCGGCAGCAGCCGCGGCGGGCGGTTGTAGTCCAGGCCGGTGCCGTCCTCGGAGCGCTGCAGGGCCGCGTCGGGCTGCTCCGGGGTGACGAGTTCGAGCACGCAGTCGCCCATGATGAGCTGTCCGCCGACGGGCCAGTCCGTGATGTCGTCGACCTCCTCGCGGTCCAGCAGCATCCCGGTCGCGTCCGCCTGCGGCGCGATGGCCACCCGTCCGCCGGGGCCGACGCGCATGAGGGCGAAGATCCGGTGGGGAAGGGTGCGGACGATCTGCGGGGTGCCGTCGGCGGCGAGGCCGATCCGGTACTCGCCGATGTCCAGGCGGTGCACCGCTCCGGCCCCGGGGCCGCCGACCGTGCGCACCTCGACCAGGCCCCCCGGCTCCGCCGCGGGCGAGCCGGCGGGATGGCCGAGCCCGACCACGGCACCGTCCCGCAGGGGCGAGTCGCGCAGCGGCATGTCCTCGGGCAGTACGACGCCGTCGATGTGCAGGCCCGACCCGGAGAGGGGCAGCGGCACGCCGCCCGTTTCGGCGAGGGCCTGCGCGATGGTCCCGACGGGTGTGTCGGGTTCGGCGTCGAGATGGACGTCAAAGGCGTGGCCGCCGTCGTCGACGACGGTGAGTATCAACGGCACGATGATTCTCCAGGGAGGCGGGAATCGGGAGGAACCCGGGCGAGCACACAGCCTCGCCGGGAGCGTTCCCCGGCCTTACGGACGCCGCGGCCAGGTGGTTCACCTGCCCTGTACTCCGGTCCGGCCCGTTGCCCACCGGGCGGCTCCCCGGGCGCATGCGGCGGTGGTCGGGCCTCCGGTGAACCGTACGGGCGGCGGGTCCGTAGGGGCCGTCGTCCTTTCCGACAACTCCCGTCTCATCTCCCGTGACCTGACGAAGGTGGTCGCATGAACGTGTCCGTCGTCCTGGCGGTACTGCTCGGACTTGCTCTGCTCGGGGCAGTCGCCGCGCTGGTCGTCACCGAACGCAAACCCCGCACCGCCGCCGAACCCGCCCGCCCGCCCCGCGCGGACGTCACCGGGCGCGAGGCCCTGGACATCATCGACGTGGGCCTGCGCAGTCTGGCGGCGCAATGTGCCCTGACCAGTCGGCCGATGCCCGATGTCTACGCCGTCGTCTACTCCGGAGACCGGCTGACGCTGCGGCTCGCCGGTGCCGACCGGGTCGCGCCCGGCCCCTGGAGCACGGACGAGTCGGGCGAGGAGTGGATGGTGGATTCGGAGCAGCTGCACGGTGCGGGCCTCGGCGCCGGGCTCGCGCCGGAGCAGCCGTACTCACTGGCCGTCACCATCGGTCTCGACAAGGCCGACCGGGTGCTGATCGACCTGTCACGGGCGTCCACGGCGATCGCCCTGGTCGGTGGCGACGACGACGTACGCCGGCTGGTGCGGTCCTTCATCAGTGAGCTGATCACCGGACCGGTGGGCCGGCGCGCAGAGGTGACCCTGGTGGGTTCGGCAGCCACCGCCGATGTGACGACCGGTCTCGGCCTGCAGTCGGCGCGTCTTCGTACAGCCGCCACGCTGGACGAGGCGCTGGCCTGGGGAGCGGACGCGACGCGGACGCCGGCCGGGTCGCGTCCGGCGTCCGAGGAGGTCACACAGGTGTTCCGGCTGATCGAGGGCAGTAGCCCGGTGGGCGTGCAGGGCCGTGCGCCCCGGCTGTTCGTGCTGGACGCCGCGCAGTTCCCGGAGGAGAAGCACGCCATGGGGGGCCTGTACGCGACGGACGCGCTGCTCGTGCTCGGCGACGCCCCTGACTCCGGCTGGCGCTTCCAGGTCCGCGCCGACGGCTCGCTCGACACAGGTCCGCTGGGACTTCGGGTCTCCCCTCACGCGGGCCGTTTGTCCTGACCAGAGCACAACCGCCCCGCCGGATTCCTCCGGCGGGGCGAGGGCTCGCAGCGTGCTCGCGACTCAGCTCGTGCTGAGGCCCCGGCTGTCGAGGGCCTCGCGCAGCGCACGCATCGCGTAGTACGTACGCGACTTGACCGTCCCCGGAGGTACACCCAGCACCTTCGCCGTCTGGTTCACGCTGCGGCCCATGAAGTGCACGTGCAGCAGCACCTCGCGCTGGAACGGCGCGAGCTCCCTCATGGCCTCGATGACGATCTGTGTCGTGAGCGCGTGGTCGATCCGGTCCGGCACGGGCAGCCGGGTCATGTCCGTGTCGACGGCCTCCGGTGGCCGGGCCTGCCGGGCACGGTGTCCGTCGACGACCAGGTTACGGACCACTGCGAACAGCCACGGGCCGAGCGCCTCGGCCGTGGGGTCGAGTTCGGCCGCGTGCTGCCAGGCCCGGATCGCCGCCTCCTGAAGGACGTCCTCCGCCCGATGCCAGTCGCCATTCAGCAGTCGGGCCGCGAATCTCAGGAGCACCGATCCATGTCGTTCGTATAAGGCCCGCAGGAATTCCTCGGTCGGTTCCGTGGGGCGGATTTCCGGTGCCTGGTCGACGGGCGCCATCACGTCCTGCAAAACGCTCCCCTCCTCCTGTCAATGGGAGCGGCAGCGCCCATGCCTGAGTGGCCGGCTGTGGTGGTTCATTTCGCGGCGCATCAGTCTCGGCCACACCGGACTGCGAATTCGCGACGCTGCGAGCTCCAAGAAATTTCTAACGCCATTCGGGCACACCTGACGATTCCGTTCCGCATCGCTTTCGATCCGATTCTGACCGTTTCGGCGAACCGATCTGCCTCCCCAACGGCGTGACCGTCGGTACGGCGCCTGCGCTCGTGCCCGATCCGGCCTGCAGCCGTGCCCGTTTGACGCCCGATGCCACTGATGCGGGTGTCCGTTCGTGCGAAACCGGAGGGTCGGGGCGGCCGTTCGGAGGGGAATCCCGGCCGCCCCGGCCCGGCCTATGCGCCCGGTTCGCGGGCCGCCAGGGAGGCCACCTCGGCCGGACCCAGCGCCCGGTTGAACGCGTGCACGTCCGCGATCGCTCCGCTCCAGAAGTCGACCGGCTTGCCCTCGAACTTGGCGCGACCGATCTGCAGATTCCCCACGGTCCGCTCCACGTTCCTCGCCTGGGCGGTGCCCGCGAGCACCCCGTCCACGTAGATGGAGAGCGTGCCCGCGATCTGCGAGTACGTTCCCGTGAGGTGATACCAGCGGCCGATCACCGGATCGCCCACCTTGTGGGCCAGTGCCCGCTGATTGATGAAACTGAAAGCAAATCGCTTGTCACTGTTCGAGTACTGCAGGAAGAAAACACTGTGCTTGCCGCCGTCGATGGACACGGCGGTACGGAAGCCCTTGTTGTCGATCCGGACGCGTGCGGCCACGGAGTAGTCGCGTGCGGTGTCGATCACCGGCGCGCCGGCATCGGCGTACCCGGTCGCACCGTCCAGCAGCAGGGCTCCGCCGCCCTGCGGACCGGCCGTCCAGCTCACACCGCCCTTGAGCGCGGCGTCGTGGTTGCCGACCGCGTCCGCGGCCATGGTGCCGGCCTGCTCGTCCGCGGGCCACCAGCCCGCGCCCTTGAGGCCCGGCTTCTTCGGGTTCTTGGCGTCGGCGGCCACCGGGGCCTTGTGCCCGGCGTCATCACCGCCGCTGATGTCGACGATCACGAAGGTGAGCGCGATGGCCAGGGCGACGATCAGGCCGATGAGCGACCATCTGCGGGTCATGAGTCTCTCCAGTGGTTCCGGCGGATTCGGCTGTGCCTGTGGCTGACGGACGCCGCTGGAAAGTGGTTCACCGCGTGGCGTTGCGGTGGGATGTCACTTCGGAACGATGTGCTCGCCCGGCGCCGCCGCTTCCGCGACCGCGTCGACGCCGACGACCGCTCCGGTGGACTTCTTGCCGCGCCGCAGCCGGCCCTCCAGCCAGGCGGCGAAGGTGGTGAGGGCGAAGTTCAGGGCGACGAAGATCACGGCGACGACGGTGAAGCTGGCGATGGTGTTCGCCCCGTAGTTGGCGCTCATCGGGCGGACCGATGCCAGCAGCTCGGAGAAGCCGAGCATCGCGCCGCCGAGCGCCGTGTCCTTGACGATGACCACGAGCTGGCTGACGATCGCGGGCAGCATCGCCGTGACCGCCTGCGGCAGCAGCACGTACCGCATCGTCTGGCCCTTGCGCATGCCGATCGCCTTGGCCGCGTCGCTCTGGCCCGCGGGCAGGGACAGGATTCCTGCCCGGACGACCTCGGCGAGCACCGAGGCGTTGTAGAGCACGAGGCCGGTGACGACCGCGTACAGCGGACGGTTGTCCGGGCTGACGTCGGTGAACTCCGAGTACGCCGCGTTCGCGAACAGCATCAGGATCAGCACCGGGATGGCGCGGAAGAACTCCACGAACGCGCCGGCGGCGCCGCGCGTCCACGCGTGCTCGGAGAGCCGGGCGATGCCGAAGAGCGCCCCGAGGGGCAGGGCGATGACCATGGCGAGGGAGGCGGCGATGAGGGTGTTGGTGAGCCCCGGCCAGATGTACGTGGTCCAGACGCGCGAGTCGGTGAAGAACGGCTCCCATTTGGCCCAGTCCAGCTGGCCCTTGTCGGCGAGGCTCTGGATCACCCACCAGACCAGCGCGGCGAGGGCGACCAGGAACACGACCGTGTACACGATGTTGCGCCGCTTGGCGCGCGGACCGGGCACGTCGTAGAGGACGGAGGTCATCGCTTCACCGCCACCTTCTTGCTCACCCAGCCGAGGAACAGCCCGGTGGGGAGGGTGAGGCAGATGAAGCCGACCGCGAAGATGACGGAGATGAGGATGAGCTGGGCCTCGCTCTCGATCATCTCCCGCATCAGCAGGGCGGCTTCGGCGACCCCGATCGCGGCCGCCACGGTGGTGTTCTTGGTGAGGGCGATGAGGACGTTCGCCAGCGGGCCGACGACCGAGCGGAAGGCCTGCGGGAGGACGACGATCGTCATCACCTGGGGGAAGCTCAGGCCGATGGCGCGCGCGGCCTCGACCTGGCCGATGGGCACGGTGTTGATGCCGGACCGCAGCGCCTCGCAGACGAACGCGGCGGTGTACGCGGTGAGTCCGAGGACGGCGAGGCGGAAGTTGATGTCCGCGAACGCCTCCGCGCCGAGGCTGACGCCGAGCGTCTGGAACAGGCCCAGTGAGGTGAAGACGATGATGACCGTGAGCGGGATGTTGCGTACGACGTTGACGTACACGGTGCCGAAGCCGCGCATCAGGGGCACGGGGCTGACCCGCATCGCGGCCAGGAGCGTGCCCCAGATCAGCGCGCCGACGCCGGAGTAGACGGTGAGCTGCACG
Organism: Streptomyces sp. NPDC001514; assembly: GCF_053597075.1. Classification (NCBI taxonomy): domain Bacteria; kingdom Bacillati; phylum Actinomycetota; class Actinomycetes; order Kitasatosporales; family Streptomycetaceae; genus Streptomyces; species Streptomyces sp. NPDC001514. The sequence goes on along the minus strand of NZ_JBSFHO010000029.1, from coordinate 32,693 downwards.
GTCGCCCAGAAGGCTCCCAGCAGGTCGTAACCCTCGAGGAAGTCGAACACGGTCTCACCCGCCGCACTTGGCTCGGTCGACGATCTGCTCAGCCGACGATCACGCCGATCTTCGGGGCGGGTTCGCTCTTGTAGCCGGCCGGGCCGAAGTTCTTCTGGACGTACGCGTCCCAGGAGCCGTCCGCGACCATCTTCTCCAGGGCGGCGTTGATCTTGCCCTTGAGTTCGCTGCCCTTCTGGACGCCGATGCCGTAGTTCTCGTCGCTCAGCTTGAAGCCGCCCAGCTTGAACTTGCCCTTGAACTGGTCCTGCGCCGCGTAACCGGCGAGGATCGAGTCGTCGGTGGTCACGGCGTCGATGACCTTGTTCTCGAGGCCGGTCAGGCACTCGGAGTAGCCGCCGTACTCCTGGAGCTGGGCCTGCGGCGCGAGCTTCGTCTTGACGTTCTGCGCCGATGTGGAGCCGGTGACCGAGCAGAGCTTCTTGTTGTTCAGGTCGGAGGGCTTGGTGATGGAGTTGTCGTCCGCCCGGACCAGGATGTCCTGGTGGGCGAGCAGATACGGTCCCGCGAAGTCGACCTTCTTCTGCCGCTCGGGGTTGATGGAGTACGAGGCCGCGATGAAGTCGACGTCGCCGCGCTGGAGCAGCGTCTCGCGGTCGGCGCTCTTGGCCTCCTTCCACACGATGTCGGCAGGGTCGTAGCCCAGTTGCTTGGCCACATAGGTCGCCACGTCGACGTCGAAGCCCGTGAACTTGCCGTCCGGGGTCTTCAGCCCGATGCCCGGCTGGTCGTACTTGATGCCGACGGTGATCTTGCCCTCGTCGTTGCCCGCGCCGGTGTCGCCTCCCCCGTCCGATCCGCAGCCCGCGGCGGTCAGGGAGAGCGCGAGCGCGAGAGCAGCCGCTGCGGTGGCCTTCTGAAGCTTCATGATGATCATCCTCAGTGGTGAAGGATCTTCGAGAGGAAGTCCTTGGCGCGGTCGCTGCGCGGGTTGGTGAAGAACTCGTCGGGCGTCGTCTCCTCCACGATCCGCCCGTCCGCCATGAAGACCACGCGGTTGGCGGCCGAACGGGCGAAGCCCATCTCGTGCGTGACGACGACCATGGTCATTCCGTCCCGGGCGAGCTGCTGCATGACCTCCAGCACCTCGTTGATCATCTCGGGGTCGAGCGCCGATGTGGGCTCGTCGAAGAGCATGATCTTCGGCTCCATCGCCAGCGCTCTCGCGATGGCGACGCGCTGCTGCTGGCCCCCGGAGAGCTGGGCGGGGTACTTGTCGGCCTGGGAGGCCACGCCCACCCGGTCGAGCAGGGAGCGGGCCCGCTCCTCGGCGGCCTTCTTCTCCTTCTTGCGGACCTTGACCTGGCCGAGTGTCACGTTCTGCAGCACGGTCTTGTGCGCGAAGAGGTTGAAGGACTGGAAGACCATGCCGACGTCCGCGCGCAGCCGGGCGAGCTCCTTGCCCTCGGCCGGAAGCGGCTTGCCGTCGATGTAGATCTCTCCGGAATCGATGGTCTCCAGCCGGTTGATGGCGCGGCACAGCGTGGACTTGCCGCCGCCGGAAGGCCCGATCACGACGACGACCTCGCCGCGGTCGATCCGCAGGTCGATGTCCCGGAGGACATGCAGCGCGCCGAAATGCTTGTTGACCTGGTGCAGTACGACCAGGGCACCGTCCGTGACCGCCATGGCAGGGTTGTACGTCACTGTGGCTCCGCTCCTCGGATTCATGCTGCGTCCGCGGCGGGCCGGGCGCACGCCGGAGCGGGGGCACAGCGCGGCACGGAGGGAGGGCCGGGCCGCAGCACCGGGGCGGGGCCGTCAGGGAAGCGGCTGCTCCGTCCAGATGGTCTTGCCGCTCTCCGTGCGGCGGGTGCCCCAGTGCTGGGTGAAGTGGGCGACGAGGTCCAGCCCGCGGCCGCCCTCGTCGTCCGCCTCGGCGTGCCGCAGATGGGGGGCGGCGCTGCTGGTGTCGGAGACCTCGCAGGTCAGGGCCCTGTCGCGGATCAGCCGCAGCCCGACGGGACCCGGGGAGTAGCGGACGGCGTTGGTCACCAGCTCGCTGGCGATCAGCTCGGTGCTGAACCGGAGATCGTCCAGACCCCAGTCCGCCAGCCGCCGGCCGACCAGCCTGCGGGCCACGGCGGCGCTCTCGGGCTCGTTGGGCAGCGTCCAGGAGCCGAGCCGGTCCGGGCCGAGCACACGGGTGCGGGCCACGAGCAGCAGGACGTCGTCCTCGGGGCGCTCGGTGAGCAACGAGGTCACCAGGGTGTCGCACAGCTCCCGCACACTGCCGATGGGGTCGGCCAGCACCTCGCGGTAGCGATCGACCCTGTCGTCCCCGCTGCCCTTGAGGAGTCCCGCGTTCTGGATGGTGAGGATGCTGCCCTCGGGAAGCTCCAGCTCGGTGTTCGTGTACAGGGGCATCCCACGCCCCAGCACCGGACCCTTCGGGCAGTCGACGATCCGGACCGTGCCGTCGCCCGGGGCGAGAACGGGCCGAGGATGGCCGGCCCGGGAGAGGACGCACTTGCGGGTGGCGGGGTCGTAGACGATGTAGAGGCAGGTCCCCGTCAGGGGTGGCTGGTCGGGATCCTCCCACGGCGGGTGCTCCTGCGCGAGGTTGCTGGTCACGTCGTGGAGACGTCCGAGGAGCTCGTCGGGCTGGAGCTCCATGGCGGCGAAGGCACTGACGGCGGTGCGCAGCCGCGCCATGGTCGTCACCGCCGGCATGCCGCTTCCGGACACATCGCCCGCCACGAGTGCGACGCGCGCCCCGGACAGCGGGAGCACGTCGTACCAGACGCCGCTGGAGGCCACCGGCAAATAGGTGTACGCCGTCTCCACGGCCGTGTGCACCGGCAGCCGGGACGGCACGAGTGCCCGCTGGGTGAGGCGGGCGAGGGTGTGCTCGCGCGTGTACTGGCGGGCGTTGTCGACACAGACCGCCGCGCGGGCGACGACGTCGCGGGCGAGCAGGAGATCGTCGTCCTCGAACGGCGGGGAGCCTCGCGTGCGGTAGAAGGCCGTCATGCCGAGCACCACACCGCGAGCGGTGAGGGGGACGGCCATGAGCGAGTGTGCGCCCGCATACCGCAACAAGTCGGCCCGGGCCGGGTCGCGGACCAGCCATGCGTCACCGGGGTCCAGGTGGCGTACGAGTCGCGGCTGCAGATCGGCCAGGGCCTGTGCGTAGGGGGTGCCGAAGCGCAGCACGTTGACGTCCCCGATCTCGTACAGGCCCGGCAGCAGGGTCTCGGCGGCGACCCGGAAGCCCGCCCGGCGCACCGCGACCTGGTCGAGCAGCGGCCCGGGGGCGGGGGCCTCTCCGTGCAGTACGGAGTCCACGACGTCGACCACCGCCACATCGGCGAGCCCTCGCGTGGTGGCATCGGCCAGTTCCTGCGCCGTACGGAAGACGTTCAGTGTGGTGCCGATGCTCTCACCGGCCCGGTAGACCGCGTCCAGGCGCCGCTCGGCGCGGTCCCGCTCGGTGATGTCGACGGCCGTACCGGCGACTCCGAGGGGGCCTCCGTCGGCGTCTTCGAGGCGGAACGCGGAGATCGACAGCACCCGCTCCTCGCCGCCACTCGGCAGGGGGCCCCGGTACCGGAAGTCCTCGACGGACTCTCCGGTCGCGAGCACCCCCCGGAGCATGCTCTCCACTTCAGCCGTGGCGATGCCCAGTTCCCCCCACGTACGCCCCACGACGTCGGCGGGATCGAAGCCCTGCGCACCGGGCGCGGCGGTGCTGAACCACACGATCCGCAGGTCCCGGTCCAGCACATGCAGCCCGATCCGGGACTTGGTGAACAGTGCGCGCAGTAGGGCCGCACCGTATTCAGGGTCCATGCCTTACGGGGCCTCCTTACGTCGTACGGCGCCGTGCACACACCTCGCCCTCCATTGAGCCCCGGCGCGCGCCGTCCCGCATCCCGTGAGCCCGCCGTCCGCCGTCCGCCGTCCGCCGTCACGGTCAGGGGCCCGGACGCAGGAACCGCCGCAGTTTCGTCAGTGTCCAGGTGTTGATGATGTCGTCCTTCGTCAGCCAGCCGCGCTGGGCCGTGGCCACTCCGTAGCGCATGTACGGCAGGTGGGTGATGGCGTGGGAGTCCGAGTTCACCGCGAACTTCACGCCGTACCGCTTCGCGCGCAGGATGTCCTCGTCACAGAGGTCGAGCCGCTCGGGATGGGCGTTGATCTCCAGGGCGGTGCCGGTCCTGGCGCAGGCCTCGAAGACGGCGTCGAAGTCGGCGTCGATGCCGGGGCGTTTGCCGATGCGGCGGGTGGTGGGGTGGCCGATGACCGCGACGTACGGGTTCTCGCAGGCGCGGATGAGGCGGCGGGTGAGCTTGTGCCGGCTCTGGTTGAAGTGCGAGTGGATCGAGGCGACGCAGATGTCGAAGCCGGCGAGGAAGTCGTCCGGCCAGTCGACGTCTCCTTCCGGCCCGATGTTGAGCTCGGTGCCGTGCAGCAGCCGCATCCCCCGGTGCCGGCGGTAGAGTGCGCGGACGCGCTCGCGCTGCGCGAGCATCTTCTCCTCGGTCATGCGCTGCATGGCGAGGTCGGGGGCGTGGTCGGTGACCGCGTAGTACGCGTATCCGCGCTCGGCGGCCGCGGCGATCATGTCCTCCAGCGGGGCGAGGCCGTCGGTGAGGTCGGTGTGGGTGTGCAGGTCGCCGCGGATGTCCTTCTCGGTGACCAGGTCCGGGAGGTCGCCGCGGAGCCCGGCGGCGATCTCACCACGGTCCTCGCGCAGGGTCGGCGGGATCCAGGGCAGCCCGAGGCGGTCGTAGATCTCCTCCTCGGTCTCGGAGGTGATCTTCTTGCCGCTCTTGGCGTCGAAGAGCCCGTACTCGGACAGTTTGAGCTTGTGTCGGACCGCGATCTCACGGGTGCGGATGTTGTGCGCCTTGGAGCCGGTGAAGTACTGCAGCCCCGCACCCCAGGAGTCGGGCGGCAGGACCCGCAGATCGACCTGGAGCCCCCTGGTGGTGCGGATGGAGGTCTTCTTCTCGCCGTGTGCGATGACTTCGGCCGTGTAGGGGAGGCTCCCGAGCGCCTCCATGAAGGGCGCCGACCTGTCCGCGGCGACCAGGATGTCGATGTCCCCGATGGTCTCCCGCATGCGGCGCAGCGACCCGGCGTACGTGCACCCCTCGCAGCCCTTGATCCGCGACAGCTCGGCGACGATCTGCTCGGCGGAGTCCATCGCGGCGTTGAGGAGGATGCGGCTGCCGGCCTTCTGCATGAGGGCGACGCCGTGGAGAAGGTTCTCCTCGGTCTTCTCGCCGAACCCCTTCAGATCGCGCAGCCGCTCCTCGTGGATGGCGTCGAGGAGCTGGTCCACGGAGGAGATCTCCAGCTCCTGATAGAGGAGCATGGCCTTCTTCGGCCCGAGCATGGGGATCGTCATCAGCTCGCGGACGCCGGCCGGGACGGACCGCCTACGGTCCTCGACAGCGGAGATCTGCCCGGTCGTCAGGTACTCCACGACCTTGTCGGCGATGGACTTGCCGACGTTGGGGATCTCCCGGAGCCCTTGCGCGTCGAGCTTCGAGACGTCGGCGTGATAGCCGCCGATGGCGCGGGCGGCCTTCTCGTAGGACCGGGCCCGGAAGGCGTCGCCGCCGGTGATCGCGATGAGGTCGGCGTACTCCTGGAGGAGCGCCTCGATCTCTTCGTTGGCCCTGGGCATGTCTCCAGCGTCACACGGCGCCCCGCGGCGCGCTCGGCTGGTGCGTACACGACATTCGACGGGGTGGCCCGGATGCGGACCGCTGCGAGAAGACGCAGGTCAGGGCAGGCGTGTCGGCTGGCAGGGAACACGCGATCGATCGTCGGCGTTGGGCTCCAGAAGGCGCGTGTCCGCCGACATCCGACGTGCTGTGGTCCCTGTGGTGATCCACGCCCTGGCTTCCGATCCGGAGATCCATGTCCCGTTCCCGAGCTGTGCCCGCGACGCTCGCGGGTGCCGTCGTCGCCGTGCTCGTGGGCTGCTCCACCGGGGGCAGCGCCGGTGCGGCCGATGCGTCCCCGGCGCGCGTGACGGCGGCGACACCCGCGGCCTCGCCGAGCGCCGAGGCGACCGCGATGCCCACTCCGAGTGAGATCGGCACCCGGCGAGAGCCCGCCGCTCTGTCCATCCCCTCGATCGGTCTCGAGGACCTGCGTGTCGTGCCGTACAAGGGGACGACCGACGACCTGCCCGGCACACGGATCCAGGACCGCGGCCTCGCCGCCAGCCCGTACGGCGGTCATGGCGGCGTGGGCCCGGGCGAGGTCGGGAACTACCTGGTCACGGCCCACCGCCTCTCCGCCGGCGGGCCCCTGCGCGAGCTCCCGTTCGTCGACGTGGGCGAGAAGGTCCTCGTCACGTACGGCGGCAGGGTCTACGAGTACACGATCACCGAGAGCCGGAAGACCTCCTTCCGGTCGGAGCCTTCGCTCGCCGAGCAGCGCGCGGCGGTCCCGGGATTCCCGGGCAAGCGGCCTACGCAGGCGATGATCACGATCTCGACCTGTGCAACGCCGGAGGACAACGCGGCCGGAAACTTCTGGCGCGACGACAGGGGCAATCCCGAGCACCGCATCGACAGGGTCGGCGTGCTGACCGCGGTGCGGGCCCTGCCGGTGCGGGACGTGCGGGAGTCGGCGAGCGTCCACCACGCGGCACCGTAGTTGCCCAGCCGTGCACAATCGTGGCCCCGCAGTGCTGTGTTGCTGAACCTCGCTGTTCCGGGCGGATCATCCCTTCCAGGCCGCACTCACTCTGGTCCGTCGGTGAGGAGGGGCAATGATCACGACCTGGGCCACATCGGTCCGGATACCGCGCGCATCTGGCCCTCCCCCACGACGCGATCACGGACGTGACCGCACGGACGCTCGGCGCCGACGGAACGGTGTCGGGCCTCGCATCGGCGTATCTCTCGCAGCTCGCCGCGAGTCCCGGCCTGCATTGTGGGCGCCGTCGCACAGAGCCTGGCGACCCCGAGCATGGAGCCCATCCGCGCCGCCATCACTTCGGAGACCGACCGGCATGCCGCCGCGAGCGGCACTCTGCAACAGACCTGGGCGTCCGCATCGTCGAATACATGCGCCGGCACCTGGCGGACAGCGATCTGAGCCCGGCGAAGGTAGCCAAGGCGCACCACATCTCCATGCGATATCTCTACGTCGTCCTCGGCCGCAACGAGATCAGCTTCGGTGACCGGGTGCGCACGCACCGGCTCGAGGAATGCCGCCGCGAGCTCTCCCGGATTCCGGCCCGCGCGGAGCCAATCGCAGCGATCGCGGGCCGCTGGGGTTTCAAGAGCCCCGCGCACTTCAGCCGCGCGTTCAAGAGCGCGTACGGGCTCTCCCCGCAGGCCTGGCGGGAGAGCCGTCTCAGTCGGCCCAGCGCTTGACGAACGACCGTGTCGCAGCGGCAGGACACCACTGGGGCGCGCATCGGGCAGTGAACCGAGCCGTGATGCGTGGCCGGACGGGCCGACCTAGCCTCGAATGAGTGGTCCGTTCGGGGGAATCGAGAGAGAAGAGCCGATGTCAACCGACCATCTGCCCAGCACGCCCGTGCTCGAGCCCGAGGCGTCGGAACTCGCGACGGCCACGGGCAACCACCCGTTCCTGTTCGAGATACCTCCGGCTGAAGGCCGCAGAGCCGTCGACGACCTGCAGTCCGGCGACATCACCATTCCCGTGGTCGACGACGAGTGGATCACGGTGCACAGCGGCCCGACGGGTTCGGTCCGTGCCCGGATCGTCAAACCGGCCGGCGTCACCGGAACCCTCCCCGTGATCCTCTACATCCACGGCGCCGGCTGGGTGTTCGGCGACGCGCACACCCATGACCGGCTGGTGCGCGAACTCGCCACCGGCGTGGGCGCGGCCGTCGTCTTCCCCGAGTACGAGCGCTCGCCCGAGGCCCACTACCCGATCGCGATCGAGCAGAACTACGCGGTCGCGCGCTGGGTGGTCTCCGATGGCGCGAGCAAGAACCTGGACGCCTCGCGGATGGCCGTCGCGGGCGACTCGGTGGGCGGCAACATGGCCATCGCCCTGACGCTGATGGCGAAGGAGCGCGGGGATGTCGCGCTGCTGCAGCAGGTGCTGTTCTACCCGGTGACCGACGCGAACTTCGACACCCCCTCGTACCACGAGTTCGCGGAGGGGTACTACCTGCGCCGCGACGGCATGCAGTGGTTCTGGGACCAGTACACGACCGACGAGCGCGAGCGGGCGCAGATCACCGCGTCCCCGCTGCGCGCCACCCCGGACCAACTGGCGGGTCTGCCCCCGGCCCTGGTGATCACCGGAGAGGCAGATGTGCTGCGTGACGAGGGCGAGGCGTTCGCCAACAAGCTCCGGCAGGCCGGTGTGCCGGTGACGTCAACGCGTTACCAGGGCATCATCCACGACTTCGTGATGCTCAACGCCCTGCGGTCCACCCACGCCGCCGAGGCCGCCATAGCCCAGGCCACCGCGACGCTCAAAGAGGCGCTGCACGGCCACGACGCCTGAGGGCCCGGCGGTACACCGGGCGAGGTGGCGGCGACCGGTCAGGCGGCCGCGGCCAGTGTGTCCACCAGTCTGCGGCGGGCGGCGCGGGCCGCGGGCAGGATCGACAGGGCGACGGCGCCCAGTACGGCTGCGACCCCCAGCAGCGCGAGGAGGGCCGGGGACGGCGCGTGCGCGATGCCCGCGCCGATGCCGCTGGAACGGCCCTCGGCGTCGATCAGCCAGTACCCGAGGGGCACGCCCAGCGCCGCGCCCGCCACCGCGGCGGCCAGTGCCGTGCAGCCGACGGCCGTCACCGTGACCGCGGTGATCTCCCGCGGGGACAGCCCGATCGCCTTCAGCGCGAGGAGGTCGCGCTCGCCTTCCCGCACGGTGCCGCCGATGACCGTCGACAGTTCGATGAGTCCGATCAGGGCCAGCACGGCGATCAGTCCGACCACGACTCCGCGCATCGGCGAGAGCCGGTCGGCGGGGCTTGTGACCTCGTGGATGTCCAGTCGTCCGCGCGAGGCCTCCGCAAGCGCCGATCGCACCTCGTCCGGATCCGCGCCCGGGCGCAGCTGGAGCCGGTAGAGCGTCGCGCGCAGCCCCGGGTCGTTCTCACGCAGGGTGTCGAGCGAGGTGGAGACGGTCCGGCCGCCGTTCTCGGGCTCGATGCCGCGGCCGACGATGTGCAGGACCTGAGGGTGCCCGCCGACCGTCATCCGGACCCAGTCGCCGACGCGTACGCCGAGCAGATCCAGCAGCCCCTGTCCGGCCACCGCCTCGTCGGGTCCATGGGCGGCCCGGCCCTCGACGACCGAATACGGATAGGGCTGCTGCCGGGTGCCGAGACCGCGCAGCGCGATCGTGCCGGTCTGGCCGGGGACGAGCGCCGCGACCTCCACTCCCGGATGGGCCGCCGCGACACGGTCGTCGGCTTCGAGCAGGGCCTGCGCCTCCCGCGTGCCCAGGCTTTCGTCGGCCCGGGCCGTGAGGGCGGCGGCGAGGCCGAGCTCCTCGGGCCTGCTGTCGAAGCGGCCGATGGTCGTCCAGGCGCTGAGGGCCACGGTGATCAGCAGGAGCGGCAGTGCCAGCCGGGCGACCGTGGCCGGGCCCTGGGGGCCGCGCGCGAAGGCCCGGTGGAAGCCCAGGACGAGTGCGGCCGGCACCCGTAGTCCCAGGGCGCGGCGGGCCGGGCCGGACAGCCGCCCGCCCGTGCCGGGCGCGGCCGGCAGCACCGGCACAGGCGGCACCCGGCCCGCCCGCCACGCGGCGAGGCACGTCGTGGCGCCGATGAACAGCACGGCCGCGACCGGCACGGCAAGCAGCGCGGCCGTGTGCGCGGGCAGTTCCTGCCAGACGCCGACGGCCTCGCCGAGTCTGCCGGGCACACGGCTGCCGAGGGTTTCGGTGAGGGCCGTGGCGACGATCGCGCCGAGCACGGCGAACGCCAGGTGCTGGACGAGGAAGACGCGTACGACCTGGCCCGGGGTGAATCCGATGGCCTTCAGCACGGAGATGTCCCGCAGGTGGCCACGGACCCGGGTGCTGATCGCGCCGTACACGGCCAGCGCGGCGGCGAGCAGCGCCCCGAGCCCGAAGAGTCCCAGCACCTGACCCAGGAGCCGGGTGTCCCCCTGGGCTTCGGCGCGCGCCTCCTGCCAGTTCGACACGTCGGTGACGGCCCCGGCGCCGAGCCGGGTGACGGCGCGCTGCACGGCGTAGTCGGTGTCGTCGGGGTCGGCGAGGAGCAGCCCGACGACCTGCCCGGGGCGGTCGACGGTGCTCTGCACCGCCTGCACCGTGGAGGGGAGCGCCCAGACGGTGCCGGGGTGTTCGCCGGGGCGGTAGCGGGGCTCGGCGCTGTCCGCGATCCCGAGGACGGTGAGGGCCCGGCCGGTGCCGGGCAGGGTGAGGCTGTCGCCGGGCCCGGCCACCAGGGCGCGGGCGAGGCTGCTCTCCAGGACGACGCCGTCGGGGGTCCCGGCGCCGAGCCACCGGCCGGACGTGAGCAGCGGGCGGCCGGTCGTCGGCGGCTCCTCCTCCGCGCCCCGCAGTTCGACCGTCGCCCGCGCGCCGCGCGACTCCACGGCCGCGGTGGCGGTGCGGTACGGCCCCGACAGTGACGTGACGCCGTCGAGTGCGGCGAGCCCGCCCAGGTCGGCGGCCGGCCCGGTGCGGATCCAGACGTGTGCGCCGTGGGACTGGGCGAAGACGCGCTGCCAGGGGTTGGTCGCGTAACCGAACAGGGCCACGGCCAGTAGCAGCGCGGCGACGATTCCGGCGGTGGCGGACACGATGAACAGCGCCTCGCCGCGGTGCGTGCGCAGATCGGCGTGCGCCCAGCGCAGGGTGGCCCGCACGGCTCAGTCCCTCAGCTCGAGCACGCCGGCCAGTCCGGTGCCGCGGGCCGGCGTGCCGCCCAGCTCGGCGTCGTCGGCTATGCGTCCGTCGAAGAAGCTGATGACGCGGTCGGCGGCGCTGGCGAGACGTGCGTCATGGGTGACGAGGAGGATGGTCTGCCCGCGCTGGTGGAAGCGGGACAGCAGCCGCATCACCTCGCGCGTGCCCTTGCTGTCGAGGCTGCCCGCCGGCTCGTCGGCCAGCAGCAGCCGCGGATGGTTGACGAGCGCACGCGCCAGCGCGACGCGCTGCTGCTCGCCTCCGGACAGCTCCCCGGGCATGCTGCGCGCCTTGCCCTCCAGGCCCAGGTCGGCCAGCAGCTTCTCCCGCTCGGCGCGGGCCTGCTTCGGGCCCGTGCCTGCCAGCAGGGCGGGGAGCTCGACGTTGTCCGCGACGGTCAGGTTCGAGACGAGGTTGAAGAACTGGAAGACGATGCCGATCCGGCGCCGGCGCTCCATCGCCCAGCGGGCCTCGCTGTACGCGTCCGTGCGTTCGCCGTCCAGCCAGATGCTGCCGCTGTCGGGCCGCTGCAGCCCGCCCAGCAGATGGAGCAGGGTCGACTTCCCGGCGCCCGAAGGACCGCTGACGGCCACGAACTCGCCGTGGCGTACGGACAGGTCCACTCCGCGTACGGCATGGGCGGGCGCGCCCTCGCCGTGGTGGGTCTTGACGAGGCCCTCGGCCCGCAGCAGCGGAACGGGGACGGAGTCGGCGTGGTCGGCGGGCTGGCTCATGACGGCCCCTCCAGCTCCTCCTGGCAGCGCTCCAGCCAGTCGAGGTCGGCCTGCAGATGCAGCATGGCTCCCTCGATCAGCAGGTGTGCGATGCGGTTCTCCCGGTCCTCGGTCGCGGAAAGCTTCGACAGGTTGCGCATGGTGTTGAGGTACTCGCGTCGCTGTTTGTTGATGAGGGCGATCTGGTCGGCGAGACCGGTCTGCGGCGCGAGCGCGAGCTTCATGAAGAACTCGTCCCGTACCCGCGGCTCGTCCGCCGTCTCCTCGAACCAGGCGCGCAGGGCCTCCGTACCGGCGCCGGTGAGGCGGTAGATCTTCTTGTTGGGCCTGTTCGACTGGGCGACCTCCTCGCCCTCGATCAGCCCCGACTTCTCCAGCCGGCCGAGCGTGACGTAGATCTGGCCGACGTTCGGCTGAGGGTACGCGGCACCCAGCAGTTGCTCAAGGTCCTGCTTGAGTTCATAGCCATGGGCGGGCCCCCGGGACAGGAGGGCCAGGAGGGGCAGGCGCACGCGCGCTCTCCTCCTCCCTGTCCGAAATCCGGTAGGGGCCTAGTATCGCCCATGCCTAACGGGTATACATGCCCCTGACGCCGGACGAGGATGCCCGGCGCCGATGTACAGGGAGGAACCTATGCGGTGGATACGTGCCGCGGGTAGGGGCCTCCTGGTCGCCGCCGTAGTCCTGAGCGGGTACGTGTCCGCCGGCGCGCGGGCGGGCGGCCACCCGCCGGGTGTGGCGCACGACGGCGGGCGCGGCCCGATGACCCTGGCGACGGCCGGCGATCTCACCGGCTATCTCGGCCCGCTGCTCGAAGGCTGGAACCGCAGCCACCCCGGCGAGAAGGTCACCCTGGTCGAGCTGCCGGACTCCGCCGACGAGACCCGGGCCCAGATGACCACCGAACTGCGGTCGGGCGGCGGCCGGTTCGACATCCTGAACATCGACGTCGCCTGGACCTCGGAGTTCGCCGCCGCGGGCTGGATAGCCCCGCTGGAGTCCCGTCGTTTCGACCTCGACAGCTTCCTGCCGCCGGTCGTGGACACGGCGACGTACGACGGGAAGCTGTACGCCGTCCCATATGTCACGAATGCCGGGATGCTCTACTACCGCAAGGACATCCTCGACCGGGAGGGCGAACGGCCGCCGCACACCTGGGCCGAGCTGGAGCGCCAGGCGAGGACCATCGCCCCCGCGTACGGCATCGGCGGCTACGCAGGCCAGTTCCTCCCGTACGAGGGCCTCACCGTCAACGCCACCGAGGCGGTGTACTCGGCGGGCGGCACGATCCTCGGCGACAACGGACGGGTCACCCTGGACCCGGCCGCGGCCCGCACAGGGATCGGGTTCCTCGCACGCGGGGTGCGCGACGGCTGGATCCCGAAGGAAGCGCTGACATTCAAGGAGGAGGAGTCCCGGCAGGCCTTCCAGAACGGCCGGCTGCTCTTCCTGCGCAACTGGCCTTACGCGTACGCCGCCGCATCCGGCAAGGACTCCAAGGTCGCGGGCAAGTTCGGCGCGGTGCCGCTGCCCGGCCCGGAGGGGCCGGGCACGAGCGTGCTCGGCGGATCGAATCTCGCGGTCAGTGCGGGCGCGCGGCATCCGGCGTCGGCGGGCGATCTGATCGCCTATCTCACCAGCGGCCCCGTGCAGCGGAAGGTGCTCACGGAGGGCTCGCTGCCGCCGGTGCGGGCCGGGGTGTACCAGGACCCGGAACTCGTACGGGCCTACCCCTATCTGCCCGCACTGCGCGAGAGCGTGCTGGCGGCCGCGCCGCGCCCGAAGAGCGCGCGCTACGAGCAGGTGAGCCTGGCGATGCAGGCCGTCGTGCACGACGCCATGGCGCAGCACCAGGACCCGGAGGCCGCCGTGCGCAGGCTGACCACGGAGCTGACTGCCGTGGCGTCGCGCCGCGGCTGAGTCCGACAGCCTCGCCCTCCCCGAGTTCACCCCTCGGGTTCACTCCTTGAGCTCACCATTCGAGCTTCTACCTACCTGTTAGGTATCTGCTGAGGGCCGACAGGCGTTTGGCGACCGGGAAAATTACGGACATAGAACCCCAACTCTCTTTCGTTTCAGGCACACCCGTTGACACCTTCTCGTCACGCCTACTTAACATGCATGCATAACCGCAGGCCGACCTCATGGCCGCGGACACCCCTTCATGCAGAAACAGGTCAACGGGTGACGCTCACAGCTCCGGCCGGCGACGGCCTCTCGCACCGCGGCGCGGACCACCGCACGGATCACCACTGGTGGCGCGATGCGGTGATCTATCAGGTGTACGTCCGCAGCTTCCTGGACAGCACCGGGGACGGAATCGGCGATCTCGCCGGGGTCCGCGCCGGGCTCCCGTATCTCAAGAAGCTCGGCGTCGACGGAATCTGGCTGAGCCCCTTCTACCCCTCGCCTCAGCACGACCACGGCTACGACGTCGCCGACTACTGCGATGTCGACCCGGTCTTCGGCGACCTCGCCGAGTTCGGCCTGCTGATCGCCGACGCGCACCGGCTCGGCATCAAGGTTCTCCTCGACATCGTCCCCAACCACTGCTCCAGCGAGCACGACTGGTTCCGCGAGGCCCTCGCCACGGGACCGGACAGCGAGGCGCGCGCCAGGTTCCACTTCGCCGAGGGCCGGGGCCCCGGCGGTGACGTGCCGCCGAACAACTGGCACGCGATGTTCGGCGGACCCGCCTGGAGCCGCGTCACCGAGCCGGACGGCACCCCGGGCCAGTGGTACCTGCACATGTTCACGCCCGAGCAGCCCGACCTGAACTGGCGCAACGCCGAGACCGCGGCGCACTTCGACCACGCCCTGCGCTTCTGGCTCGACCGCGGCGTCGACGGCTTCCGCATCGACGTGGCCGCCGGGCTCTTCAAGCACCCGGACCTGCCCGACTCCCCCGATCCCGAGGCCGACGCCCGCACCCGGGACTCGGTCAACCCGCTCGCCTGGAACCAGCCCGAGGTGCACGAGGTGTGGCGCCACTGGCGCTCGGTGTGCGAGGAGTACACGGCGCGGGACGGCCGCGAGCGGCTGCTGGTCGGTGAGGTCTCCGTACCGACCGCACGCGAGCACGCCCTGTACGTACGCCCGGACGAGCTGCACCAGGCCTTCTTCTTCGACCTGCTCGGGGCACCGTGGGACGCCGACACGTTCCGCAAGGTGATATCCGAGGCGATGCAGGACATCGCGGGCACCGGCTCCACCGTCACCTGGGTGCTCAACAACCACGACCAGGTCAGGACCGTCACCCGTTACGGGGAGTCCGGCACCGAGGGCAGCGGACTCGGCGCGGCACGGGCGCGGGCGGCCGCGTTGCTGATGCTGGCGCTGCCGGGTGCCGCATACATCTACCAGGGCGAGGAGCTGGGGCTGCCGGAGGTCGTGGACCTGCCGGACGAGGTGCTCACCGATCCGATCTTCCGGCGCACGGGCAGCCGGGCACGCATCCGGGACGGCTGCCGGGTGCCGCTGCCGTGGTCGGGCCACGCGTCGCCGTTCGGCTTCACCTCCGGCGCCGAGGGCGCCAAGCCCTGGCTCCCGCAGCCGGGCTGGTTCGCCGAACACGCCACCGACCGCGCGCTCGCCGACACCCGCTCGTTCTGGCACCTGTACCGCGACGGGCTGCAGCTGCGACGGGGACTGCCGCAGCTGGGCGAGGGCACGCTGCGGTGGCTGGAGTCCGCGCCCGGGGTCCTCGCCTTCGTCCGGGGCGACGGACTCGTCTGCGCCGTCAACTTCGGCACCGCACCCGTGCCCGCCCCGGTCTCCGGAGCCCCGCTGCTGTCCAGCGGTCCCTGTCCCGCCGGCGTACTGCCCGGATCCACCGCCGCCTGGTGGATCAGCGACTGCACCAACCCCTGACCCCCACCCCCATGCCCCTGAAAGTCCGTCGACTTCCCTGCTCCAGAAGGACATCAACCATGAACTCACGACGCATCCTGCTCGCGAGCTGCACGGCCCTGGCGCTCGCCCTCGGCGCGACCGCCTGCGGCGGCGGCCCCGTCACCACCGCGAGCGGCGGCGACAAGTCGCTCGACGGCCAGACCATCACCGTCGCGGGCGTCTGGTCGGGCGCCGAGCAGAAGAACTTCCAGAAGGTGCTGGACGCCTTCACGGCCAAGACGGGGGCCAAGGCCCAGTTCGTCTCCACCGGTGACAACGTCTCCACCGTCGTCGGCAGCAAGATCGAGGGTGGCAACGCCCCCGACGTGGTGATGGTGCCGCAGGTCGGCGTCCTCCAGCAGTTCGCCAAGGAGGGCTGGCTCAAGCCGCTCTCCAAGACCGCCGAGAAGGCCGCCGAGACCAACTTCGCGAGTGTGTGGAAGGCCTACGGCACCGTCGGCAACACCTTCTACGGCCTCTACTTCAAGGCCGCCCACAAGTCGACCGTCTGGTACAGCCCCGACGCCCTCGACCAGGCGGGGGTCAAGGCGCCGAAGACGTACGCGGAGATGCTCGACGCCGGGCGGGCGGTCTCCGACTCGGGGCTGCCCGCCTTCGCCGTCGCCGGCGAGGACGGCTGGACGCTCACCGACTGGTTCGAGAACATCTACCTCTCCCAGGCCGGGCCCGAGAAGTACGACATGCTCGCCACCCACACGCTCAAGTGGACCGACCCGAGCGTGGTCAAGGCACTGACCACCCTCGGCACGCTCTTCGCCGACAAGGAGCTGATCGCGGGCGGCCAGAAGGGCGCGCTGAGCACCGACTTCCCCGGCTCGGTCGAGAAGGTCTTCGGACCGGACCCGGAGGCCGGCCTCGTCTACGAGGGCGACTTCGTCGCCGGCGTCGCCAAGGACCAGTTCGGCAAGAAGATCGGCGAGGACGCGGCCTTCTTCCCGTTCCCCGCGGTCGACGGCGGCAAGGCCCCCGTCGTCAGCGGCGGCGACGCCGCCGTCGTCCTCAAGGACGGCAAGAACCAGAAGGCCGCCATGGCGTTCCTGGAGTACCTCACGACCCCCGAAGCGGCCGCGGTCTGGGCCGGGGCCGGCGGGTACCTGTCCCCGAACAAGAAGCTCGACCTCGCCGCGTACGGCGACGACACCACCCGCCGGACCGCCGAGTCGCTGATCGCGGCCGGGGACTCCGTCCGCTTCGACATGTCCGACCAGGCGCCCGCGGCCTTCGGCGGCACCAAGGGTGCGGGCGAGTGGAAGCTGCTCCAGGACTTCCTGCGCGACCCGTCGGACCCGAAGGCCACCGCGGCGAAGCTCGAGGCCGCGGCCGCCAAGGCGTACCAGGGCTGACCGGTCATGAGCACCGCTGTCACCCCTTCCGCCCCGCGAGCGGCGGGCCCTCCGCCGCTCGCCGGGGCCGCGGATCCCCGGCGCCGCGCACAGCGGCGCCGGCGGATCATCGCCGTGGCCTTCGTCCTGCCCGCGCTGCTGCTGCTCGGCGCGCTCGTCGTCTATCCGGTGCTGTTCTCGGTGGGCCGGAGCTTCTTCGACGCCGGCGGCACCCGCTTCGTCGGCGGCGAGAACTACGCCGAGATGTTCCGCGACCCGGCCACGCTCAAGGCAGTCCGCAACAGCGCAATCTGGGTGGTCGTCGCCCCGACGCTCCTCACCGGGCTGGGGCTGATCCTCGCCGTGCTGGTGGAGAAGGTGCGCTGGGCCACGGCCTTCAAGCTGCTGCTGTTCATGCCGATGGCCGTGTCCTTCCTGGCCGCGGGCATCATCTTCCGGCTCGCCTACGAGGAGGACCCCGACAAGGGCGTGCTCAACGCGGCCGTCGTGGGTGTGCACGACGCCTTCCAGGACACGTCCTCGTATCCGCACGCCCGTGCCCGGGACGGTCAGGGCCTGGCAAAGGGCGCGGACGGTTCGTACGCCACGGCCGAGGCGGTGTCCCCGGGCGGCCGGAGCATCTCCCTCGGGCTCGTCGGCGTGCCGCCCAAGGAGGTGCCCGCGGAGGCGAGGCCCTCGTACGAGGCGGCCTCCCGGCAGGCCGGGGCGCGCGAGCTGCTCGGCGTCGTCTACCTGGACTTCACTCCCGGCGGGGGCGGTCAGCAGGGGAAGGCCGACAGGACCGAGAGCGGGCTGCCGAGGATGGCCGTCGAGGCGGTGCGTGAGGGCAGGACGGTCGCGACCGCGACCACCGCGGCCGACGGCTCCTTCCGCTTCGCGGACCTGGACCCGGGCTCGTACACGGTGCGGCTGCCCGCGAAGAACTTCGCCCAGCCCTACGAGGGTGTCTCCTGGCTCGGCCCCGCGCTCGTCACTCCGGCCATCATCGGCGCGTACCTGTGGATCTGGACCGGCTTCGCGATGGTGCTGATCGGTGCGGGCCTGGCCTCGCTGCCGCGCGACACGCTCGAGGCGGCGCGGATGGACGGCGCGAACGAGTGGCAGGTCTTCCGCAGGATCACCGTGCCGCTGCTCGCGCCCATCCTGACCGTGGTCTTCGTGACCCTGGTGATCAATGTGATGAAGGTCTTCGACCTCGTCTACATCATCGCGCCGGGGCCGGTGCAGGAGGACGCCACCGTGCTGGCCACCCAGATGTGGCTGGTCTCCTTCGGCGGCGGCAACAACCAGGGTCTTGGCAGCGCGCTCGGTGTGCTGCTTCTGCTGCTGGTCATCCCGGCCATGGTGTTCAACGTCCGCCGTTTCCGCAGGAGTCAGTCATGAACCGGCTTGGCAGGTGGCTGGGCAACGGCCTGGTCCAGGCGTTCCTGGTGGTCATCGGGCTGGTCTGGGTCACCCCGCTCGCCGGCCTCCTTCTCTCCTCGCTGCGCTCGGCGCAGGACAGCGCGGGCAGCGGCTGGTGGACGGCGCTCGCGGGCCCCGGGCAGCTGTCCTTCGACAACTACTCGGCGCTGCTCGGCAATGCCGGGATGACCCAGGCGTTCTGGAACACCGTGCTGATCTCGGTGCCCGCGACCGCCCTGGTCATCGTCATCGCGGCGCTCGCCGGATACGCCTTCGCCTGGCTGGATTTCCCCGGCCGGGACTGGCTGTTCCTGCTGGTGGTGGCGCTGCTGGTGGTACCGGTCCAGGTCGGGCTGCTGCCGGTCGCGAAGCTCTTCGACCAGCTGGGGCTGTTCGGCACGATCCCCGGCGTGGTGCTCTTCCATGTCGCGTACGGGCTGCCGTTCGCCATCTTCCTGCTGCGCAACTACTTCGCCGACATCCCGCGCGAAATGCTGGAGGCCGCGCGGATGGACGGGGGCAGCGAGTGGCGGATCTTCACCCGGCTGGTGCTGCCGGTGGGCCGCCCGGCGATCGCCAGCCTGGCGATCTTCCAGTTCCTGTGGGTGTGGAACGACATGCTCGTGGCCCTGCTGTTCGCGGACAGCTCCTCCCAACCGCTCACGGTGGAACTGCAGTCCCAGGTCAGGCAGTTCGGCAGCAACATCGACGTCCTGGCGCCCGGCGCCTTCCTGTCCCTGATCGTGCCGGTGGTGGTCTTCTTCGCCTTCCAGCGGCACTTCGTGCAGGGGGTGATGGCGGGCTCGGTGAAGTAACCGCCGTGCCTGGGCAGCACGCCGCCCCGTCGGTCACCCGCGCAGGCGGGCGGACCGGCGGGGCGGCGCGGTCGCTGGGTCCTGTCGTCGCTGGGCGGCCCTTTCCGGGTCAGCTTCGGTGCAGCAGTGCCTTCATGGCCGCGAGCAGCGTCGCCTCGGGATCGGGCACGGCGCCGGCCGACCGCCAGGCCACGAAGCCGTCCGGGCGTACGACCACGGCGCCTTCGGCCGTCGTGCCGTGCAGCTCGGCCCAGTCGACGCCGGTCTCGGGGACGAGATCGGCGTCCGGCCCCTCGCCGATCCGGTACGCCGGGAGGGTGACGGACAGCTCCTTGGCGACGCGCAGCGCGGCCTCGTACCAGGCCTGGTCGCCGTCGGCTCCGGTCAGCACTACAAAGGTGCGCTCGTACAGGTCCAGGGTGGACACCTGCCGGACACTGCCCGGCCGGTGCAGCCACATGTGCGGGGCGCGGCTGCCGGGCTCGCCGGTGATCTGCATCCGCTCGGGTACGACGGACAGTTCGGGGTCGGCGCCGAGGACCGCGCCGCGCGGGTAGCGGTAGCCCATGGCCACCGTGAGCATCCCGCTCTGCCTGCCGCCGACCATGTTCGGGGCGGGAGCGTAGCCCGGGTGGCTGTGCTCCGCCGATCGGGCCGAGGCGCGGGCGCTCGTGGCCTTGGCGACCGGCATCCGCTCGGCCTCGTAGGTGCCCAGCAGTCCGGGCCCGGCGGAGCCGTCCAGGGCCAGGGCGAGCTTCCAGGCGAGGTTGTGCGCGTCCTGGATACCGGTGTTGGAGCCGAACGCCCCGGTCGGCGACATCTCGTGGGCGGAGTCGCCCGCGAGGAAGACCCTGCCGTCCGCGTACCGCTCGGCGACGCGCTCCGCCGCGTGCCAGGGGGCCTTGCCGGTGATCTCGACGTCGATGTCGGGGGCCCCGGTCGCCTTCCGGATGTGGGCGATGCAGCGCTCCTCGGTGAAGTCCTCCAGGGTCTCGCCGAGGTCGGGCTGCCAGGGTGCGTGGAAGACCCAGTTCTCCACGTTGTCCACCGGCAGCAGCGCGCCGTCCGCCTCGGGGGCGGTGAGGTAGCACACGATGAAGCGCCGGTCGCCGACGACGTCCGCGAGCCGGCGCGAGCGGAAGGTGATGCTCACGTTGTGGAACAGGGGCCCCGGGCCCGTCTGACCGATGCCGAGCTTCTCGCGGATGGGGCTGCGAGGTCCGTCGGCCGCGACCAGATAGTCCGCGCGCACCGTGCGGCGCTTTCCCGTCTCGCGGCTCTCGATGACCGCGGTGACTCCCCGGGCGTCCTGCTCGAAGGACTTGAGCTCGGTGGAGTACCGCAGGTCGCCGCCGTTCTTGCGGGCGCACTCCAGCAGCACCGGCTCCAGGTCGTTCTGGCTGCACACGCACCACCCGGACGGGCTGAACCGGGCCACTCCGCCGCCGGGGTCGATCTCCTTGAGCAGCCACTCGCCCTCCTCGGCGAGCGACGGCGTCTGGAGAATGCCGTGGTTGTCGGCGAGCACGGACGCGGCTTCGTGGATGAGAGGTTCGGCACCGGCGACCCGGAACAGCTCCATGGTGCGGACGTTGTTGCCGCGTCCGCGGGGGTGTCTCGAGGTGCTCGCGTGCCGCTCGACGAGCATGTGCCCGACACCGAGGCGCCCCAGGAACAGCGATGTGGACAGACCCACCAGGGATCCGCCCACGATCAGGACCGGCACGCGGTCGTCTACGTGTTCTTCCATCAGTAGCTCCAGCTCCAGCCGCCGGTAGGGGGAATGGAGATTCCATGCCCTTGCGGGAGAGCCTCGATCGCCCCTTCACCCGCTTGGTTCACACATCTCGCGCCACCCGTGGTACCGGCCGAGGATCGAAGCCGGACAGCCCCATCGTGTCAGCGGTGACAGGCCGTCCGATCCGTCGGACCTCTCACTCCGAACCGCGGAGAGCCGGCTCCGTGCCACACGAGTGGCGCGGCTTCACTGTCTCGAAGGAGATGTGTGGAACATGACTACGCTGTCCGAACGTATATCTCAGTCGGCCTTCGACGGCTCCAGGCTGCGGGTTGTTCTCCTGCTTGACCTCCACGACGGCGCCCAGCAGCGCTTTCTCGAGGCGTACGAGCACATGCGCAACCAGGTGGCGTCGGTACCCGGCCACATCAGCGACCAGCTGTGCCAGTCGATCGAGAATCCCTCCCAGTGGCTGATCACCAGCGAATGGGAGAGTGCACCGCCGTTCCTCGACTGGGTGAACAGTGAGGAGCATGTGGAGACGGTCCGGCCGCTGCACAACTGTGTACGGGACACCCGGTCGCTCCGCTTCAGCGTTCTGCGCGAGACCGGCAGGCTCCACACCGGGGGCGTCGCACAGATCAGTGGTGGTCTGCAGCCCTTCCCCCGGGTGGGTGACGGTGTGGTGCGTCACGCGCTCACCTTCACGGTCAAGCCTGGAAGCGAGCCGATCGTCGCGGAGATCCTCGCGGGCTACACCTCGCCGGAGGCGAAGGTCGACGAGCACACCCGGCTCCGCCGTACCACGCTCTTCATGCACGGGAACCGGGTCGTACGCGCCGTCGAGGTGCAGGGCGATCTGCTCGCGGCCCTGCGCCACGTGGCCCGGCAGCCCGAGGTCCGGGCCGTCGAGGAGGCCATCAACCCTTACCTGGAGCAGGACCGGGACCTCAACGACCCGGATTCCGCACGAGTGTTCTTCACCCGGGCGGCGCTCCCGGCGGTGCACCACCTGGCGACCGCCGGCGAGGGGCACCCGGACGTGAAGCGGCACGCGCTGCTCTATCCGGCCAAGCCGGGCTGCGGCATGGCGCTCGCCCGGCTGCTCGCCCAGCAGGACGAGGCGGCGGCGGACGACCCGTCGGCGTGTGTCGACAGCAGCACCGTCTTCCAGCGCGACGACATTGTCGTCCGGCTGGTCGATGTGCGCGGCGACATCGACTCCGACCCGCTGCTCGCGCTCGGCGCGCACGGCCCGCGCAAGGCGGCCATGCTCGCACGGCTGCTCGACGACGACGCGGTCGGCAACGGTGAGCGGGCCTCGGAGGAGGACATGGCGCTCTTCCTCAAGAAGGCCGACATGCGCTTGATCACCGACCGCCGGGCCCCCTGACACCGCGACTGCCGGGCCCCGAACTCCGGCGCCAGGCGGTGCGGTGCGCGCACACCGCACCTCACGCACACCGCACCACGCGCACACCGCACCGCCGGCCCGCACGCCGGCACCACGCCACACGGCCACGTGGAGGAACCAGTCATGACCACACCCCATCGCATCGTCGACCTCAGCGAGACCCAGCCCAATCGCCGGCGCGGAGGCGATCTGCGCGCCATGCTCACGCCCACCGCGGTGGGCGCCACGAGCGGCTTCATGGGCCTGGCGATCGTGGAGCCCGGCGACCGCATCGGTGAGCACTACCACCCGTACTCCGAGGAGTTCGTGTACGTCGTCAGCGGCGAACTCGAGGTGGACCTGGACGACGAGACGCTCCCGATCCGGCCGGACCAGGGGCTGTTCATTCCGCCGTATGTACGGCACCGATTCCGCAACGTGGGCAGCACTGAGGCCCGGATGGTCTTCCACCTCGGTCCGCTGGCGCCCCGGCCGGAGCTCGGCCACGTCGACACCGAGGAGACCCCAGCCATGGAAGGCGCCGCACAGCACGTGCCGCCGGAACCGACAAGGACGGCTTCATGACCCGGCGAGTAGCCGTCACCGGCGTCGGCATAGTGGCGCCGGGAGGCGTGGGCATACCGGCGTTCTGGGACCTCCTGTCGAGCGGTCGTACCGCGACGCGCGGCATCACGCTCTTCGATCCGACGGGTTTCCGCTCGCGTATCGCCGCCGAGTGCGACTTCGATCCGGCGGCGCACGGCCTCGGCCCGGAGCAGACACAGCGCGGGGACCGGTACGTCCAGTTCGCGATGGTCGCCGCCGGGGAGGCCCTGCGCGACGCGGGGCTCGACCCGGAGCGCGAGGACCCGTGGCGCATCGGGGTGTCCCTGGGCACCGCGGTGGGCGGCACCACCCGGTTGGAGCACGACTACGTCAAGGTCAGCAGTTCGGGCCGGCGCTGGGACGTGGACCACAGTGAGGCGGAGCCGCATCTGCACCGGGCGTTCTCCCCCAGCGCCCTCGCCTCCGAGGTGGCCGAGCAGACCGGCGCCCACGGGCCGGTGCAGACCGTCTCCACGGGCTGCACCTCCGGTCTCGACGCGATCGGTTACGCGTTCCACGCGATCGAGGAGGGCCGGGTCGACGTCTGCATAGCGGGCGCATCGGACTCCCCGATATCCCCGATCACCGTCGCCTGCTTCGACGCGATCAAGGCGACCTCCCCGAACAACGACGACCCCGCCCATGCCTCGCGCCCCTTCGACGCGAACCGGGACGGATTCGTGATGGGCGAGGGCGGTGCCGTCCTCGTCCTGGAGGAGCTGGAACACGCGCGTGCCCGCGGTGCGCGGGTGTACTGCGAGATCGGCGGCTACGCCACCTTCGGCAACGCCTACCACATGACCGGTCTCACCCGGGAGGGCCTGGAAATGGCCCGTGCGATCGACAGCGCGCTCGACCACGCCCGTATCGACGGGTCGGACATCGACTACGTCAACGCGCACGGCTCGGGCACGCAGCAGAACGACCGTCACGAGACCGCGGCCGTCAAGGAGTCGCTCGGAGCGCACGCGTACGAGGTGCCGATGAGTTCCATCAAGTCCATGGTGGGTCACTCGCTCGGCGCCATCGGGGCGATAGAGATCGTCGCCTGCGTGCTGGCCATTGCCAACCAGGTGGTGCCGCCGACGGCGAACTACGAGACCCCCGACCCCGAGTGCGATCTCGACTATGTGCCACGCACCGCGCGCGCCCTCAAGCTGCGCAACGTGCTCTCGGTCGGCAGCGGCTTCGGCGGATTCCAGTCCGCCGTGGTCCTGACCCGACCAGGAGGGAGGACACGATGAGTCCTCGGCAGGACCGGCGTCCGGCCGTCACCGGAATCGGTGTCGTCGCCCCCAACGGGGTGGGCACCGACGCTTTCTGGAAGTCCACTCGCGAGGGCGCCAGCGTCCTCGACCACATCACCCGAGAGGGCTGCGGGCATCTGCCGGTCCGCGTCGCCGGAGAGGTCCGCGGCTTCGCTCCCGAGTCACTGGTCGAGGAGCGCTATCTCGTCCAGACCGACCGGTTCACGCATTTCGCAATGGCCGCGGCCGACATGGCCCTGGCCGATGCGCAGATCGCCCCCGGCGACTTCAGCGACTCACCGTTCGCCGTGGGTGTGGTCACCGCCGCCGGTTCGGGTGGCGGCGAATTCGGCCAGCGTGAGCTGCAGCGGCTCTGGGGACAGGGCTCGCGGTACGTGGGCCCGTACCAGTCCATCGCCTGGTTCTACGCGGCGAGCACCGGCCAGATCTCGATCCGCGGCGGGTTCAAGGGCCCGTGCGGTGTCGTGGCCAGTGACGAGGCGGGCGGTCTGGACGCCGTCGCGCACGCCGCCCGGGCCATCGGGCGGGGCACCGACGCCGTCGTCATCGGCGCGGCCGAGGCGCCTCTCGCGCCGTACTCACTGGTCTGCCAGCTCGGCTACCGGGAGCTCAGCACGATCGAGGAACCCGAGCGCGCGTACCGGCCCTTCACCTCGGAGGCCTGCGGTTTCGTGCCCGCCGAGGGCGGCGCGATGCTGGTCGTCGAGGACGAGTCGGCGGCACACCGCCGCGGGGTCCCGGTGCGGGCAGTCGTGGCCGGCCACGCGGCGACGTTCACCGGGGCCTCCCGGTGGGAGCAGTCCCGGGAGGGGCTGGCCCACGCGATCCGCGGCGCCCTGGCGGACGCCGAGTGCGCCCCCGAGGAGATCGATGTCGTGTTCGCGGACGCGCTCGGCATCCCGGCAGCGGACCGGGCCGAGGCGCTGGCGATCGCCGACGCCCTGGGCCCGCACTGCAAGCGCGTGCCGGTGACGGCCCCCAAGTCGGGCACGGGCCGGGCGTACTGCGGAGCACCGGTGCTGGACACGGCCGCCGCGGTGCTCGCCCTGCAGGACGGTCTCGTGCCGCCCACGCCCAATGTCTCCGACGTGTGCCACGACCTTGAGGTGGTGACCGGCAGGGCCCGCCCCGCCGAGCTGCGCACGGCCCTGGTGCTGAGCCGAGGACTCATGGGCTCGAACGCTGCGCTCGTGCTGCGGCACGGCGCCACCACCCCCTGATGAGAACGCGCGAGAAGGAGGACTCCTCATGACCACACAGATCACCAAACTGACCATTGAAGAGCTGGCCGCTCTGATGAAGAAGGGCGCCGGTATCACCGTCGATCCGGCGGAGATGGGCGGCCGGCCCGAGGCACGGTTCGACGAGTACGGCCTCGACTCGCTCGGTCTGCTGGGCATCGTGGGCGAGCTCGAGAACCGGTACGGCCGGGCGCTGCCCGCCGATGCGGACCGCTGCAAGACCCCCCGCGAGTTCCTCGACCTCGTCAACAACTCCCTCATGGCAGGAGCCTGAAGTGTCAGGTCACACCGAAAACCAGATCACCATCAACGCGCCGCTCGACCTCGTCTGGGACATGACCAACGACATCGAGAACTGGCCCCGGCTGTTCAGCGAGTACGCGTCCGTCGAGATCCTGGAGCGCCAGAACAACGCGACGACGTTCCGCCTGACCATGCACCCCGACGAGAACGGGAAGGTGTGGAGCTGGGTGTCGGAGCGCGTGACCGACCGCAAGGCGCTCACGGTCCGTGCCCGCCGCGTGGAGACCGGTCCCTTCCAGCACATGGACATCCGCTGGGAGTACCGGGAGACCCCGCAAGGCGTCCTGATGAAGTGGACGCAGGACTTCGCGATGAAGCCGGACGCCCCGGTCGACGACGACTGGATGACCGACAACATCAACCGGAACTCCCGCGTCCAGATGGAGCTCATCAGGGACAAGATCGAGCAGCGCGCCCGCGAACGCCAGACCGTCGCGGTCGCCACCGACTGATCCACACCGACCGAAGGGAACCCCCCTGATGCACCAGGCTCTGATCGTCGCCCGTATGGCACCGGACTCGGCTTCCGACATCGCCAAGGTGTTCGCGGCCTCCGACCGGGGCGAACTGCCGGGCCTCGTCGGGGTGACCCGGCGCACGCTCTTCCAGTTCGGCGACGTGTACCTGCACCTGATCGAGGCGGACCGGCCGCCCGGACCCGCGGTCGCCAAGGTGGCGGACCACCCGGAGTTCCGGGACATCAGCGACAAACTCTCCTCGTATGTGAGCGCGTACGACCCTCGGACGTGGCGGAGCCCGAAGGACGCGATGGCCCAGGAGTTCTACCGCTGGGAGCGCGGCGCGTGATCCGTCGCCCGGCTTGACCGTGCACGACGAGTCGCCGGCCCCGCGCGAGGAACGCGGAGCCGGCGAGGGGGAAGGGGGATGAGGGGGAAGGGGAAGGGGGAAGGGGAAGGGGGAAGAGGAGGGCGAGCCCCGGCCGTCAGGCGGGGGTGATGCTCTCGAACGCGTGCAGATACGCGTTGACGGGACGGACGTCGCCGACGATGAGACCGGCGTCCGCCATCCGGGTGACCATGCTCTCCCTGGTGTGCTTCGCCCCACCGACGTTGAGGAGCAGCAGCAGGTCCATCGAGGTGGTGAACTTCATCGACGGGGTGTCGTCGACGAGGTTCTCGATCACCACCACCCTGGCTCCCGGCCGGGCCGCCCGGACGACATTGCGCAGGGTCCTGCGCGTGCTCTCGTCGTCCCACTCCAGGATGTTCTTGATGATGTAGAGGTCGGCCTCGACGGGGATGGTCTCCCGGCAGTCGCCGGCGACGATCCCGACCCGGTCGGCGAGCGGACCGCCGGGGCGCAGCCGGGGGTCGGAGTTGGCCACGACACGGGGAAGGTCGAGCAGGGTGCCCCGCATATGGCCGTGCTTCTCCAGCAGGCTCGCCAGGACGTGCCCCTGGCCGCCGCCGATGTCCGCGACCGTGGACACCCCGGTGAGGTCGAGGAGTTCCGCGACGTCGCGGGCCGACTGGATGCTGGACGTGGTCATGGCCTGGTTGAAGACATGCGCCGATTCGTGCGCGTCCTCATGCAGATAGTCGAAGAACTCCTTTCCGTAGAGCCTGTCGAAGACGCTCTTCCCGGACCGGACCGCCTCGTCGAGGAGCGGCCAGGCGTCCCAGGTCCACGGCTCGGTGCACCAGAGGGAGATGTACTTCAGGCTCTGCGGGTCGTCCTCGCGCAGCATCCGGGACATCTCGGTGTGGACGAACCGGCCGTCCCCGGACTCCTCGAAGATCCCGTAGCAGGACAGGGCGCGCAGCAGCCGCCGCAGCGCCCTCGGCTCGGTGCGCACCGCGGCCGCCAGTTCCTCCGCGGTGGCCGGGGCGTCCCCGAGCGCGTCGGCGACGCCGAGCCTGGCCGCGGCGCGCACGGCGGCGGCGCAGGCCGCCCCGAACACGAGCTCCCGCAGCCGCATGGACGGCGGAGTGGCCGCCTCCTGCGGAGTGGTGGTGCTTACGGTCGTCATACCGCCTCGTTTCTCATGGTGTGGGGCCGGGCGTGCGCGCGCCCGGGTCAGCACATGCCCGCGGGTTCGGACACGCTGCAGAAGTTCCCGCCGAAGGCGTTGCCTTCGCCGGTGTCCCGGTTGGCGAGGTCGGGCGAGGTGTTGTACGCCAGCACGTTGTTCCTGATGACATTGCGGGAGTTGGGGGATCCGACGATGCTCTTGAAGAGCACGATGCCGCCGGCGAAGGGCGACGTGCCGGAGTGGCCCCAGATCAGGTTGCGCTCGACGACCGTCTGCTCGACGCCGGTGAGCACGATCCCGGCGCCCTGGATCTGGGGCAGCCGGGCCGTCTTGGGGCAGAACTTGTTGTTGTGGCCGAGCCGGTTGCCGCGTACGGCCAGGGCACCGGTGCGCGGCACGCCCTCGTCGCCGACGACGAACACGCCGGCGCAGTTGTCGGTGATGGAGTTGTACTCGACGACGAGGTTCCTCAGCCGCCTGATGGTGACCCCGACCCTGTTGCCCACGAGGCGGTTCCCGCTGACCAGCGCGCGCTGGGCGTCCTGGGCCCCGGCCTCGGTGTCGGTCGTGTTCGACAGGAAGATGCCGGACTCGGCGTTGTTGCGGGCCGTGTTGCCCCGGAACACCCCGGCGGTGGACCGCTCCTGGGCGATGCCCCAGTTGCCGTTCTGCTCGGAGATCACCTTGAGCACGCTCAGCCGGCTGGTGCGCGATGCCCAGATGCCGTTCTTCTGGAACGCCCTCACCGTCAGCGACTGGATCCGCACGCCGTCGACGGGCTTCGCGTCCGTTCCGGTCACACAGATCCCGTTGCCGGCCTTCGCGCAGGCGTCCGGGCCCGCGGCGGCGGGCGGCCGGATGACCGTCCGCCGTCCCGCCCCACGCAGGATCAGGCCCGGCTTGGTGACCGTCACGCTCTCGTAGTAGGTCCCGGGTGCGATGTCGACGACGGCCCCGGGCTGCGCGGCGTCCACCGCCGCCTGGATCGATTCCCCCGGACGGACGTCGTACGGGACCGCGGCATGGGTGGGCGCGGCCGCGCCCACCCCCGAGGCCACCATGAGAGCAACGCATCCGAGGTACGTGATCTGTCGTTTCGTCATGAGCCGAAGGTAGGACTCAATCGTGACGAATCGCCACATACCATGCGGTTACGGGCGTACGTGTCGTGGCCGAACGGCGGGCAGGCAGCGCGCGACGCCCGCTTCGCTCACGGGCTGCCCGCCTTGCTCACCAGTCCCCGTCCGCCACCGGCGAGCCGGGCTGTGGCGCGTCGCCGAGCGGCTTGATCTGGTGCGCGCCGGGCGGCTGCCACGGACTGTGGTCGTCTCCCAGCCAGTCGCCGACCGGCTTGACCCCGCTCAGCGGGTCCGCCGGCGCGAGATCGGTGCCGTCCTCGTCGTAGTAGTCGAACCAGGGCAGCCCGGCCCGCGTGTACGCGGCACGGTCGACGGGGGACGGCGGTGGCGCCTCACCGGTGATACGCCGCCATTCGGGCGGGGTCACCAAGTGGACGAACACCCGGCCGGACGGCTCGCCGGACCAGTCGGACAGGGGCCGGTCGTCCTGGTACACCTCCTGCATCATGGAGCCGCCCGCTCCCAGTCCCATGGCGGCCGGGGGCGGGGGCGGCCCGCCCGGCGTGGGAAGCGCCGAGGGCGCGGCCATGGCAGCGGGGTAGGCCGCTCCGTAGCCGCCGCCCGGTGCGGGGGGTGCACCGGGCGGGGCCATGGGCCCGCCGGCCGGCGGCGCGAACCTGGCCGCTGCCCGCCGGGCCCGTGCCTCCCGCTCGGCGCGGGCGCGCTGCTCCTCGCGCCAGGCGTGCAGCGCGGGCCCCGATAGTGCGTGCGCCTGGAGCTGGATGCCGCCCCAGGTCTCCTCGCCGGTGACCTGCCCCTCCACCGTGGCGCCGAGCCCCAGCGGGACCGCGACGAACTGACGCACCGTCCCACGGCCCGAGTTGATGCCGTCCAGCCACGGCTGCCGGGGCAGCACCACATAGTTCTGCGGGTCCCGGCCCAGCCTGCCGGTCCACCGTTCCCCCGACACGGCGCACACCTTCCCGACGCCGACCTGGAGCGCGGCGGGTTCGCTGCTGCCCGCGAAGCTCAGCCACATCGCCTCCCGCAGGTACACCGGCAGCAGCACCCCGCCCCGTGCCGGCCACTGCGGCGGCACGGTGCCGGGGTAGTCCTCGACGCGCCGGACCGGGAAGTCGCCGAGTCCGGGTGGCAGCGCATGCGTCCCGGACTCGGGCAGGCGCAGGGTCCTGACGAAGCGGACGCGTACACCACCGCCCAGCAGCAGGCTGTTGCCGTCGATCCGCACGGCATTCGTGACCATGGCGGACTCCCCCTCTTCTTCGGCGTCCTGTTCGCTGTTGACACGACCCGCCGCCGGTCACGGTTCCCGTTGTCCGAGGCGACGGGCACGAGCGGCGAGGTCGATGCTCAACCGGCCCACGACGCCCGCGACACTCGTGACGACGAGGGCGACAGGTACGCCCGGTAGTCCGTGCGGTGCCCCAGGGCCGGCAGGGGGTGGACGCGCCAGGTTCGGGCGTACGAGGGTGGCTGCTGCGCACCGGAGACGAGGACCGCGACCGGTTGCCGCAGGGCCGCGGCGGCGATGCCCGCCGGGGTGATGCTGCCGTCGTGTCCACCGGGCTGGCGGGAGGCGCAACCCGTGCGGAACGCCACGCGGATCGCCTCGTCCCCGGTGATCAGGCACGGCGGGCGCACTCCCTGGGCACGTAGCGCGGCGGCGATGCGGGTGTGGGCCGCCGTGTCGGTGCGTACGCGACGTACCACCGAGTCCAGGACCCGGTACTGGACCGCCAGATGTGCGACGACGGCCAGGACGACGAGCACGGCCACAGCGGGGCGCCGGGCGCGGGTCAGGCACTGTGCCACGGGCAGGGCCAGCAGTGCGTACGCCGGCAGCAGGAAGCGCGGCGCCGCGTAGTCGACGGTGAACAGATAGGGGGCCGCCAGTGACAGCCCGGTCACGGTGGCCATGACGATCTCGGTCCGGTGCCCGGACCGGACCGCGGCCCGCACTCCCGCGGCGACGAGCAGGGGCAGCGCCAAGAACCACACGGCGGTGACGGGGTGACGCCACGGCACGTCGCAGGGACGGCACAGGGTGCGCCCGCCCAGTGCGCGCACATGGTCGTCGATCGACATGTACCGGCCGAGGTGCCCCTGGATCTCGCTCGCCCGCCGCAGCCGCGCGAAGAGGCCGTCGTAACGGACGTACGCCTCCACGATCCACTCGGCGCAGCCAAAGAGCGCGGAGGCGGCGAGCACGACGAGCAGCAGCGGCCGACGCCAGGCGCGTACCAGCAGGGACCCGGCGGCGAGCGGCAGGACCAGCCAGAGCGCGTCGGTCGGCCGCATCAGCGCCATGAACGCCACGCCGGCGCCGAGCCCGATCAGCGCACCGCGGTCACCGGAGTCCCGGGCGGCGCGCAGGAAGCAGCCGACCGCAGTAAGTGCCCCGTAGGCGACCCAGAGATTGGGCATCGCCTGCGGGCCGTAGTACGCCGTGATCCAAAGGCCCGCGAAGAGCGCCCCGGCGACCGCGAGCACGGGGACGGGCAGCATCCGCCGCCACACCCACAGGGAGAGGAACAGTCCGCAGCCGGACAGCACGGCCAGGTAGACGCGGAGCGCCCCGACCGAGGTGGTCACCGCCGCGACCGGGGCGACGAGGTAGGTGATGCCCCGGGCCCGGGGCGCGCTGAAGAACGCCGCAGGGGCCTGCGGGCTGACATGGCTGACGTACACCGTTTCGTCCCAGCCGAGCCCCAGCCCGGGCACCACGAGGACCAACTGGACGAGGGTGAAGGCCGCGGCGACGACCGCGAGCAAGGGCAGTGCGCGGGCGGACCCCGGGGCCCGGAGGGCGTCCCGGGCACCGTGTACGCGCACCCGCCTCCGAGCGAGCAGACGTGGTTCCGGCATGTACTCCACGCTGTGGGGGTCCGGCGCTGTCCACCACGCACGCGTGGCACCCGGCCGAACGACGTGCCCGAACGGGTTGCCCGGACGGGCGGGGCGGCAGGTCCCGGGCCGCGCCGCTCCCTGGCTGGCTAGCATCCGCGAAGGTCAGCCCACGGATGAGCCGGAGGCCGTCATGCCACGCACACCCGCCTCGCCGCTGTCGGCGAACCGTTCGGCCCTCGGCCACAAGGTGCGTTATGCGCTGGGCCACCCCGGCCGGGTGCTGCCGTATCTGCGACGGACGTTCCGGGACGGCCTGCTGAGCGTCAGACATCGCGGGGACCATGTCGGGTACTACCGGGCGGTGATGGCGTCGGACACAGCCAGGAGCCCGGAGGCCGCGGTCGGCGGCAATCCGTCGCACGCGCGCTGGCTGGCCATCGGACAGATGCAGTTCGACTACCTGCTCGAGCACGGGCTGACGCCCCACGACCGGATGCTGGAGATCGGCTGCGGCAATCTGCGTGCCGGGTGGCGGTTCATCGAGCACCTCGATCCCGGTCACTACTACGGAATCGACATCTCGCCCAACATCCTCGTCGAGGCCAAGAAGACCGTGGTGCGCTACGGCATCCAGAAGAAGATGCCGTACCTCACTCCGGTCGACGATCTGACGCTCGACTTCCTTCCCGATGCCTGGTTCACCGTGGTGCACGCTCACAGCGTCTTCTCGCACTCGCCGCTGCACATCATCGATGAATGCCTGGCGAACGTCGGACGGGTGCTGGCCCCGGGCGGGTTCTTCGACTTCACCTTCGACCGGACCGAGGGGACCGAACACCATGTGCTGCGCGAGGACTTCTACTACCGCACGGAGACGCTGATCGGCCTGGCCGGGAAACACGGTCTGACGGCCCGCTTCATGGACGACTGGGAACGGCTGCCGCACGGCCAGTCCAAGCTCCGCGTCACCCATGTATGACAGGGCCCCCGCCCGGCGGTCTTAGGTTCTAACGATCACCGCAACACCCGACCTTCGGGGACGCGATGGCCTTCGAGATCCGAGAGATCCGGACACCGCAGGGGAAGAAGAAGCT
>NZ_JBSFHO010000028.1:0-112440 GCF_053597075.1 Streptomyces sp. NPDC001514 | reverse complement strand
CACTGCCTCCAGCACTGCAAGCCGTTCGACGAACACACCGCCTTTCCCACCGAACTCGCCGCTGCGGCTTGACGCGTTGGCATCGTGAGGTGTCTAAAGCCGTGGAGCCGACCGCCCCAGCCACAGCGGGCTACCGTCTCGCGCATCTGGCGTTGCTCGCTCAGCCGCGCGGCCGGCGTAGCCGGGCCCGGAGCGGGGCGAAGACAGGAGCGTCGGGCCCGGCGGCGAGCCGGCAGCTGCGCGCGCTCACCTGGGACCACGTCTTCCTGAAGGGCAAGCCGAACGCCGATCCGCCGCAGCCTCCGCACATCGCGGTGTGGCGCTCGGTCCGTCGTGGCGGGGACACGAAGACCCGGAAGCCCCGGCGAACGCTCGCTCTGCCGGCACGTTGCGTCGAAGTCCTCTGGCAGCAATTCGAAGACCAGGGCTGGGAGCGGCTCGCCGCTGGCGACAGCTGGGAGGAACACGGGCTCGTTTTCTCCTCGGCCGTTGGTAAGCCGCTCGACGCCACCAACGTTCGGCGCGCCTTCCGCCAGGCGCTCAAAGACGCCGAAGGAATCAGCGCTGACGAGTGGACGCCTCGGGAGCTCCGCCACAGCTTCGTGTCCCTGCTCTCCGACCGCGGCGTCCCCTTGGAGGAGATCTCCCGCCTCGTCGGCCACTCCGGCACGGCCGTGACCGAGGAGGTGTACCGGAAGCAGATCCGACCCGTGATCCAGACCGGCGCCGTGGTCATGGACGGCATCTTCAAGCGCGATCCGGAGCGCTAGTCACGCAGATAGACACGCAGCAATGCCAGAGGGCCCTCACCGATTCGGTAAGGGCCCTCTGACCTGCTACTTAGCTGTCGGGGTGGCGGGATTTGAACCCACGACCTCTTCGTCCCGAATAATGTGCGGAAAGATCGCTGGCCAGGGGCGCTTGGCTCCTGTGCAGGTCAGGGCATTGGTACGAGTTGGTTCCGATGAGTGGCGATCGGTGCAACTTCCTTGATCCACTCCCCGCTCACTCCCCAGGGCTGACCCGTCAGGACGACGCAGGCTGAGACGCATAGAACGGCCTCCGCGTGCGAACCGTGAGGCCATTCGACATCGTGCCCGGCGAAGCGCTGGTGGAGGATATGAGCCTCCAACTCGTGACCAGCTGCCCCGCGCTTTCCAAGTAGATGTCGTAGCTCACCGCGCGATCGTAGACACTCCTGTCGCTGGCCACAGTCGACCTGATCTCTCACGACGAGGGCTCACCAGTCCCGCCACCGGTCCGTGAGCTCGTGCCGACCGAGCCCCCGCCTGGCGGTCAGGGCCGCGACGTCGACTCCCTGCTCGGTGAGCGCCTCATCGACGTAGGCGCACAACTGCTCGCGTTCATCGGTTTCGAAGGCGCATTCGTCATGAGCCTCGTTCACGGCGTTCAGGGCCAAGACGACGCACTCCACAGCGGCGAAGATCCGTGCGTCGTCTCCTTCGGCGAGCGAGGGCAACTCGGCCTCGAACACGTCGAGGACGGCATCGGTCTCCAGCAAGAGCCTTTCGGGGAACAGCTCGACCATGCACGCGCAGTCGGGATCCAGGGTGCCGGCGGCAAGCTCCGCGGCCTCCTTGGCTATGCCTCTGCGCCAGTTCGTCGTCGGTCTCTCAGCCATGGAGCGGACCGTACAGCGCAGGTCAGACAGCAAGAACCCGCTTTCACGAGGGAACCTCGGCTTGGGAAGCTTGGGTTCCCTTTCGACGAGTGCGCCGCTGACCTGCAGTGGAACCGGATTAACGCCCGATCTGCTGCCAGCTCGTTGCCCGGCGTTCCCCGTGGTTCCCCGCACGATCTGGCACGCTCCTGGCACGGTCGTGGTCAATCTGGCTGCCTGGACAGGCGCTTAGAAGATGCGGGCACGCCGTGGTGAGCCGGTCCGATCGTCCTATGCCGTCACCTTGCCGGGCCGCCGTGTCGCCGAGTGCCGCTGGCGTCCGCCGTCGTTGCCGTCATCACTGCCGTCGGCGGCGCCGCCGTGTGACCACCGCATTAGGAGTTCGATCCCGCCCCTGGGCGGCGCGGTTCAGGTCGTGCGCGGGTGTCATCGCCGGGTGCTGACCGCCGCAGCTGTTCGTGGTCGTTGATGTCAGCGTTGGATGTCAGCGGAACAACTGCGGCACTGGGCAGACCTCCCATGGCGCGTCCGGCCGGTCCGCCCAGCGCCACCAGACGTGTCGGTCGGCGCACTTTCACAGCGACCGACAGGTCCGCAGGCCGTTGTCCTCCCGCACGGAGACCATGAGGCCACCGGACCGCATGGGCCGGTTGCACTCAGGGCAGACCGGAACGTCGTCGCTCATACGACGCGCCTTAGCGACGCGACTGCTTCATCCCGAATTGGGCCCTGGAGGATTTCTCCAGGGATGGGATTCGGAATGGATTTGAGCGTGCAGCAAGGACGCAAAGAGGAGTCAAGGCAAGGATAGGTAGTCCGCGGGAAGAAAAGCCGTCGTCCGCATCAGGACAAGAGCGCCAACTCCACATCACGTTTCCATACCGACGCACCCGGCAGCTCGCGGTCAAGTCCGACACCGACGACCGTCGGCCCTTTGCCGGAAATTGCCCCACATGCGCACGCGGGCAGCGCGACCATCGCGCGAACTCCGCTGCCGTCCCGGGCGCTTATGTGACCCATACCTGTGCAGGTCAAGCGACTGACAGGCAAGATGACGTAACGATTTCGAGGGCTCCGCCCGGAGTGACCGCATCGCTGGAGATCTTCACCGCTTCCCTACATTTACAATCACGCAGCCCATGGCGTATCAGGCGTCATGGCGTGATCACAGGAGTCGTGTTGAGATTCAGACAACGGGGAAGGGTGCGAGTCGCGGGCATATCGCCAAGACGCACCGCGCTCGCCGTCGCCGCCGTACTGGTCGCCGAGGCGGCGTTGGTGTCGCTGGGGAGCGGGCAGGCCTTCGCCGCCGCGGACTCCGCCACCACGCGGGCGACGGCCTCGGGCAAGTCCGCCAAGTCGGCGGCCTCTTCGGCCGATTCGACGGCCGCCGCGTTGCTGATGGCCCGGTTGCAGGGCCGCAGGATCGAGGTGTTGGCGAAACGTTCCGCCAGCTCGACGACGTACGCGCTGCCCAACGGACAGTTGCAGACATCCACGTACGCGGCGCCGATCCGGCAGAAGGTCGACGGCGTCTGGCGCAACATCGACACCGCTCTGGCCGACGAGGGCAGTGCGCTGGAGCCGGAGGTGGCCGCCGCCGACATCGCGGTCTCCGACGGCGGAGACACCGCGCTCGCCTCGGTCACCAAGGGCGCGAAGTCGTTCGGGATGGGCTGGGAGTCGAAGCTTCCGACGCCTTCGGTGAAGGACGACACCGCCTCCTACGATCTCGGTGACGGCGAGACCCTGACGGTCACCGCGCTGTCGCAGGGGTTCAGCCAGAACGTTGTCCTGGACAAGGCGCCCGAGGGTCCGCTGGAGTACCGGATACCCATGCGGCTCAAGGGACTTGAGCTGTCGGTGGCCGAATCCGGTCACCTGCTGCTGAAGGACGGCGCAGGGAAGCTGGTCGCCGAGGCGCCCGCGCCGATGATGTGGGACTCCTCCAAGGACCGTAAGTCCGGCGAGTCGAAGCACCAGGCCCCCGTCGCCACGAAGGTGGAGACGGCCGAGGACGGGTCGCAGACCCTGGTCCTCACCCCGGACGCGAGCTACTTCACCGACAACAAGCTGACCTACCCGGTCACCGTCGACCCCACCAGCACGCTCGCCGCCTCCGCGGACACCTGGGTCGCCACCAACTACCCCGACTCCCAGGTCTCCTCGGAGGAGCTGAAGTCGGGTACGTACGACGCGGGGACCACCAAGGCCCGCGCCTACCTGAAGTTCGACGTGTCGGCGTTCACGGGCAAGCACATCACCGACACCAACCTCGCCCTGTACTCGTACTACTCCTCGACCTGTGCCACCGCCGGCGCGGGCACGCAGGTGCGGCGAATCACCGGGGCGTGGACCACCTCGGACATCACCTGGGGCGACCAGCCCGCCACCACCACGACCGGCGCGGTCACCAGCACGGCGGCCAAGGGCTACAACGACTCCTGCCCGGCCGGCACCGTCAACTTCGACATCGACGCCATCGTGCAGGCCTGGGCCGACGGCTCCACCAACTACGGTGTCCGTATCGCGGGTGCCTCGGAGACCGACTCCACCACCTGGCGCCGCTACCGCTCCGCCAACTACGTCTCCGGCGACGGCTCCACCGAGCCGCACCTGACCGTGACGTACAACTCCTACCCGGCGGTGCCCAGTTCGACGGCGATCGCGCCCTCGCAGGTCAACGCCTACAGCGGCAAGCGCTACGTCACCTCGCTCACCCCGACCCTGTCGTCGAAGGTGACCGACCCGGACGGGGCCAACGTCCAGGCGCAGTACGAGATCACCGCCGACCCGGCGTACGCGGACACCACGTACTCCCTCACGGCGTACGGCAAGACCGTGGCCTCCGGCTCCACCTCGACCCTGGCCATCCCCTCCGCCTCCGCCTTCCCCTCCGGCAGCCATCTTCGCTACCGGGCGCGGGCGTACGACGGTACGGACTTCGGGTCGTGGTCGGGCTACACGACGTTCGTGCTGAACACGGCCAAGCCGGTCGCACCGACCGTCACCTGTGACACGTACACCCAGGACGGCTGGACCGCCAAGGCCTCCGCCGCCGTGAACTGCACCCTCGACACCTCCTCCACGGACGGTGCCGGCTACCAGTGGGGCCTGGACGACGCGTCCCTGCCGAACACGAAGCTGGACACCACCAACGGCAACGGCGGCGACGCGCAGACCATCAGCATCGACCCGGCGGGCGGCTGGCACACGCTGTACGCGCGCACCATCGACTCCGGCGGCAACCTCTCCACCGCCAGCACCGCCTACAGCTTCGGCGTCGGCGCCGACGGCGCGGCGATCCTCTCCCCGCAGGACGGCGACACCACCGCCCGCCGGGTCACCCTGGCGGCCAAGGGCCTCACCACCTACACCGGCGTGACCTGGCAGTACCGGCGCGGCGAGAGCGACATCTGGCACACCGTGCCCGTCGGTGACGTGACCGCCTCCGGCTCCGCCGTCTCCGCCTGGCCCGTCGCCGTCAGCGGCGGCACCGCGACCAAGCTGGTGTGGAACACCGTCTCCACCCTCGCCGAGGACGGCGTGATCCAGCTGCGGGCCGCGTTCACCAACGGCACCACCACCGGCTACTCGCAGACCGCCGAGGTCACCCTCGACCGGGACGCGGGCACCGCCCTCACCAATCAGATCGGCCCGGGCCAGGTCAACGAACTCACCGGTGACTTCACCCTGTCGGCCACCGACGCCTCCGCGTTCGCCGCGAGCGTGGACCGTACGTTCTCCTCGCGTACCAACAGCACCGACACCGAGGGCCAGGCGCAGATCTTCGGCCCCGGCTGGACGTCGGCCGTCTCCGCCGAGTCGAGCGACTACACGCAGATCCGCGAGACCTCCGGCTCCTCTGTCGAGGTACTGGCCGGTGACGGCAGCGCGATCGCGTTCACCGAGACGAGCAGCGGCGGCTGGCAGCCGGAGATCGGTGCCGAGTCCCTGACGCTGACCTACTCGACCACCACGAACATGTTCACGCTGACCGACACCGACGCCAACACGGTCGTGTTCGCGAAGGCGGACCCGGCCTCGACGACGTGGACGGTGTTCTCGTCGGCCTCGGCGGTCGA
Source organism: Streptomyces sp. NPDC001514 (assembly GCF_053597075.1). Lineage (NCBI taxonomy): Bacteria > Bacillati > Actinomycetota > Actinomycetes > Kitasatosporales > Streptomycetaceae > Streptomyces > Streptomyces sp. NPDC001514. The sequence continues at coordinate 106,713 of NZ_JBSFHO010000028.1, read as the reverse complement.
CGACTCGACGGTCACGGTCTTCTCGACGACGGTGGACGTGGGCGGCAAGAAGCTGGCCCGTCCGAGGTACGTGGTCTCGCCGACGAGCGCGGCGACTGCGACGACCTGCCAGACGACGCCGTCCACGAAGGGCTGCCGGGTACTGGAGTACGTCTACGCGCCGGCCACCACGGCCACTTCCAGCACACTGGGCGACTATCTGAACCAGGTCTCGGCCGTCAAGCTGTGGGCCACCACCCCCGGTGCCTCCGCCTCGACCTCCGAGACGCTCGCCTCGTACGCCTACAACGCCTCCGGCCAGCTGCGCCAGGTGTGGGACCCGCGCATCAGCCCCTCGCTGAAGACGGAGTACACCTACGGCACCGACGGCCGCGTAGCCACGTACACCAAGCCGGGCGAGCTGCCCTGGACCTTCACCTACGGCACGGCCGGCTCGGCCCTGACCTCGGGGTCCGGCATGCTCCTCAAGGTTTCGCGTGCCGCGCTCGCCGCGGGCTCCGCGAGCACCACGTCCGGCACGGCGGCCACCACCGTCGTCTACGACGTCCCGGTCTCCGGCACCGCCGCCCCGTACCAGATGGACACCGCGACGGTCGCCACCTGGGGACAGGACGAGGCGCCCACCGACGCCACCGCGTTCTTCCCCGCCGACAGCGTTCCGGCCTCCAGCACCGGCGGCGACCTGACAGCCGACGCCTATGCCCGGGCCACGATCAGCTACATCAACGCGAACGGAGCGGAGACCAACACCGTGAGCCCGGGTGGTGCGATCACCACCACCGAGTACGACCTGCTCGGCAACGAGTCCTCCGACCTGACCGCCGGCAACCGGGAACTCGCCCTGGGCACCTCCGCCAACGCGGCGACAGAACTGGCCGCCCTGGGCCTGACCGATCTGTCCACCGCCGAGCGCGCCCAGCAGCTGGCCACCGTGCTGGAGTACTCCGCCGACGGCACCCGTGTGACGGACGAGTACGGTCCGCTGCACCAGATCACCCTGGCCGCGGAACTCACCGGCACCACCCCCGAGTCCACCCTGGCCGCCGGCACGGTGATCCCGGCCCGCGCCCACACCTCCTACGCCTACGACGAGGGAGCCCCGGCAAACGCGGCGGTCTCCGACCTGGTCACCTCCTCCACCACGGGCGCGGCCATAGCCGGCTACGCCACCGACGCGGAGGCCAAGACCACGACCACCACCTACGACTGGTCCACGGGCTCCGAACTGGCCACCACCGGCGGCGGCGAGTCCGCGGGCCAGGTGACCAGCTACGACAGCGCGGGCCGTGTGGCCACCACCCGCACCCCGAAATCGTCCGGCTCGGACGCGGGCACGCTGGTGTACACCTACTACGACGCGCACGCCACCGGCGCCTGCGCCTCGACCGAGTGGGACGGCCTGCTCTGCAGGACCGCCCCGGCCGCGGCCATCTCGGGTGGCGGGACCAACCCCGCCGAGGCCGTCACCACCGTCTACACCTACGGTCGGTGGGGCCAGGTCGTCACCAAGGCCGAGACCGCCAACGGCGTGACCCGTACGACCACCACCGCGCCCGACGCGGCGGGCCGTCCGACCGGCACGACCGTCACCGGCGGCACCGGAACAGGCACTCCGGCCACCAGCATCACCTACGACGGGGCCACCGGCCAGGTCGCCAGCACCACCGCCAACGGCAAGACGTCCACCTCGACGTACGACGCCCTGGGCCGGACACTCACCTACAGCGACGGGTCGGGCAGCACCAGCTCCTTCACCTACGACATCCTCGACCGCCCGGTGAGGGCGTCCGACTCGGTGCCGTCCACCACCACCTACACCTACGACGCCACCACCGGCCAGGCCCGGTCCATCACCGACTCGGTCGCCGGGACGTTCACGGCCGGTGCCCACGACGCCGACGGCGCTCTCACCGGTGAGACCCTCCCCGGTGGCTACACCCTGGCCACGACCTACGACACGACGGGCAACCAGACGTCGGTGACCTACGCGGACTCCTCAGGCACCACCGTGCTCTCCGACTCCGCGACCTACACCATCCACGGCAAGCAGACCGGTCACACCCAGACCGACGGCGGAACCCTGTCCACCGCCTACGGCTACGACGCCTCCGGGCGCCTGGCCCTGGCCACCGACGACGACGGCACGACGACGACCTCGCGTGCCTACGCCTTCGACACGGATGACAACCGCACCTCGCTGACCACCACGGTCACGGCCGCGGGCTCCACCCCCACCACCTCCAGCACGGCGTACGCGCACGACACCGCGGGTCGCCTCATCGCCGGGGGCTACACCTACGACGCCTTCGGGCGCACCACCCAGGTGGCGGGCAAGACCCTGGCCTACTACACCAACGACCTGGTGGCCAGTGAGACCGTGGGCTCCACCCGTACCACCTGGGGCCTGGACGGTTCCGGCCGCCTGGCGTCCTCGGCCACCGCGACCACCAGCGACAGCGGCGCGACCTGGTCGACCACGAGCACCACGGTGAACCACTACAACTGTGGCTGCGACACTCCGTCCTGGACGGTCACCACCGCGGGTTCCGCCTCCACTGTCAGCCGGAATGTCCCCGACCTCTCCGGCGGCCTGGCCGCCACCACCGATGCCACCGGCGGCGCGGTCCTCCAACTGGCCAATCTGCACGGTGACATTTCCGTCCGGCTGGACCTGGCGACGTCCGCCGCCACGGTCCAGCGCTACGACGAGTACGGCAACCCGCTGGACGCCACGGCCGCCGCGGCGAAGTACGGGTCCCTGGGCGCCTACCAGAAAGCCACCGACGGCCTGGCCGGATACACCCTCATGGGCGTCCGCGTCTACGATCCGACCACCGGCCGCTTCCTCCAGAGCGACCCGGTCTACGGCGGCAACACCAGCGCCTACATCTACCCCGCCGACCCGATCGGTCAGTCGGACACCAGCGGTGAGCTGAACTACCGCACTCAGACGAAGAAGACGAAGAACTACACCATCGGCATCAGCAGGAACTGCACCGGGAAGTCCAAGTGCAGCCTGACCTGGTACGTGAAGCTGAAGAGCATCTGGAAGAAGTACGGCGCTCTGAAGTTCGTGTACACCATCGTCCTTCCGCTGTACTACGCCAAGAGGAATCAGAGCTACGGCCACCTGGAGCCGGGCACCTACGTCTTCCACGGCTCCTGGGGTGTCCCGAACGGGAGAGGAAGACCGGAGTCGGACCGGGGGAAGTACAGGGCCATGGGCATGACCTTCTGGTTCGACTGGACGGACAACGTTGAATTCAGCGGGAAGTTCACCGTCATGAACATTTGCGTCAGGAACCCGACCCTGAACGTCTACGGCCTCTTCACCTGAGACCCTTCGGGTTGATCATCGCCGGGGGAGAAGTGGGCAGCCTCTTCTCCCCCGGCTTTCATTGCCATCGGAAGGCAGCGATGATGTCGAATTTCTCGGACTGGCAGGACCGGATGCTGAGAGCGGTCTGGCGGCACGGGGAGCAGCTCCCCGAGGAGGTGCTGACGTGGATGGCCGAGCTGTACGGCGAGCGTGGAGAAATTCCGGAATCGGAGTTCTGTGAATCCTGGACCGCGCGAACCTTCTCCATGGCGAGATCGGCCTTCGAGACGGTCACCAGGTCGGCGGAGCAGGACACCGGGAAAGCGGCCACCGGCGACGACTTCTGCTACATCGACTACGTGCGCGACCCGGACCTGGGACCGGTCGGCGTGGTCCACATCAAGTCGGCGGAGGTCTCCACACCCGATTCGGCAGAGGTTCTGGGTGCTGTGGCGGAAGGAGTGCAGGAATTCGTCATGAGCCACCATCGCGTGACCTGGCCCGTCTGCGGCGAGCACGACCGCGGTCTGCATGTGGGTTACTTCCATGAGACCGCGGTCTGGAAATGCGCGGGCGGGACCACGGATGGTCACGTGGTGAGAGCGATTGATCCCGCCGTTCAGCCGTAGATCACTGCGGGCCCTTTCGCTGGGTTAGCCACCATTTCACCATGATTTCCCGCTGTTCTCCGCGTGATCCGGTGCGGTTGTGGTGCGCCCGACCAACTGGTCAGGGATGACCTCCGGTTAGTACTCCAGTTGTAGATCGTGATCTTGCCGGTGGGGCGGGGCTACGGCCGTGGGCACGGTGGCTTTGTTCACCATTTTGACGGCATTGTGGTGCTTGCCAGGACAGCATGGGGATGCTCCTCGGTACAGGGGCTGGTCACGCGTCCCGTCGAGCGCAGGTTCTAATACCGGTCCAGGCGGTGCGCGTACGGAGTCGGCAGAGACTGCGTGCCGCCTCCGGGGAACCAAGCCGTACAAAGATCCCGGTACCGTTCGGGGATCGACATCCCGTGCACGTATGCGTCATCGGTCGACCAGTAGCCAAGAAGCAACCGGATGAGCGCCTTGTCATCGGGGAGCAGGTCGCCGCGTCGCAGCGCGTCGAACGCCTCGTCGTAGACCCTGTCCGGTTGCTGCACGGCAGCCCGGCGCCGCAGCTCGGGCTCGAGCTTCCGCACCAGAGACGACCGGTTCAAGACGGCGGCCATCATCCCGCCGCTCAGCGGAAATCTCTGCTGGTAGGTGCAGCCCATATGGCGAGCCACTTGGCCGGTGAGGCTGTCGGCCGGTTCCCGCACTGTGAATTCGCTCAGACGCCGTTGCCAGCAGAGTCGGGCGATGGCCCCGAGCAGCAGGCGTGCCGCGGTGGCATTCTCGGCCACCAGTTCGTCCACGGTCAGCGAACCCAGGGGGTCGCCGAAGGCTCGGCCCTCCAGCACGGCATAGCCGACGGCAGCACTGTCGGTCTGCAGCACCAGGGTCTGCGACCCAGGCTTCCACGTGGCCTGGGGGACGAGCCGGTTCCAGCCTGCGTGTCGTGCATGGGTCCAGGGCCGCTGAGCGTGCGCGGTGTTGTACAGACGGAATCCTCGGTCCCCTGTGCGTGCGCTCGATGCCTTGCTGAGAGCGCGCCAGGGGTGACGGTCGGGGAGTGGATTTCCTTGATCCACTCCCCGTTCACTCCCCAGAGGTCCCGAGGAACGAGTCAGGGCCGGTTTCCCGTGAAGGAAGACCGGCCCTGACCTGGTGTTTCAGCTGTCGGGGTGGCGGGATTTGAACCCACGACCTCTTCGTCCCGAACGAAGCGCGCTGCCAAGCTGCGCTACACCCCGATGTCATCCGCTCTCGCGGCGACGTCGTTTACTTTAGCCCACGCGCGCCCGGAGACGAAATCCGGTTTTCGGCGGCTCGCAGGCCCCGCCGCCGCAGGTCTCGCCGCTGCTGGGCCGCCACCCACCGCCAGTGGCGGCCGGCGCCCCGCGACCAGGGGCAGTCGGCCCCGCCACCGGGGGGCCGGTCTCAGTCCCGTGCCGTCAGCGTGAGCAGCGTCGCCTCCGGGGGGCAGGCGAAGCGCACCGGGGTGTAGCGGTTGGTGCCGCAGCCTGCCGAGACGTGGAGGTACGAGACGCGGCCGGCGGCCTCGTGGGTGGAGAGGCCCTTGACGCGGTCCGTGTCGAGGTCGCAGTTGGTGACCAGGGCGCCGTAGAAGGGGATGCACAGCTGGCCGCCGTGGGTGTGGCCCGCCAGGACGAGGGGGTAGCCCTCGGCCGTGAAGGCGTCCAGGGAGCGGATGTAGGGGGCGTGGACGACGGCCAGGGAGAAGTCGGCATCGCGGTCCGGGCCGCCCGCGATCGAGTCGTAGCGGTCGCGCTTGATGTGGGGGTCGTCCAGACCGGTGAAGGCCAGGTCGAGGTCGTCGAGCTTGAGCCGGCCGCGGGCGTTGCTGAGGCCCACCCAGCCCGCCGCGTCGAAGGCGTCGCGGAGTTCCTCCCACGGGTTGTGGACGACGCCGACCGCCGGGGCGTTGCCGTTGAGGCCGTGGCGGCCCTGGGCCTTTTCCAGTAGATAGCGGGCGGGGTTGCGCAGCTTCGGGCCGTAGTAGTCGTTGGAGCCGAAGACGTAGACACCGGGGAAGTCGAGGAGGGGGCCGAGCGCGTCGAGGACCTCGGGCACGCCCTCCGTGTCCGACAGGTTGTCGCCGGTGTTGACGACGAAGTCGGGACGCAGGCCAGCCAGCGACTGCAGCCAGGCGCGCTTCTTGCGCTGGCCGCAGACCATGTGGATGTCGGAGACCTGGAGCACGCGGAGCGGGCGCATGCCGCGCGGCAGGACGGGGACCGTTACCCGCCGGAGCCGGAACGAGCGGGCTTCGAATCCGGCGGCGTAGGCGAGGCCGACGGCGCCTACGGCTGCGATGCCGACACCGATTTTGAGGGGGGCTCCGTAGCGTGCGCGCATGCGCCCATCGTTGCAGACGGGCCCGCGAGGTCATACGGCCCGTCCCCGTCCCGTTCCTCCCGGACCCCGCGGAAGGGCAGCAGCAGAAGCAGCCCCAGCGAGATCCACACGTACGCGTTGCTGCCGAGGAAACCGGGCGCGCCCCCGTCGTTCCACCGCCACAGCCAGACGATGCTGCTGCACAGCAGGGCATAGCTCGTCCCGGCCCAGAACAGCAGCCGCTTGCGCCGCTGCCCGCCCGCTGCCGAGCGCAGTCCCGAGTCGGCGAGGACGGCGAGGGCGGGGATGAGCCAGACCAGGTGGTGCACCCAGGTGACGGGGCTCACCAGGCATGCGGTGATGCCGGTCAGGGCGAAGCCGGCCAGTTCGTCACCGGCGGCGACGGCGCGCCGTGCCCGCCAGGCCCAGACGCAGAGCAGCAGCAGGACGCCGATGGCCCACACCGCGCGGCTCGGCTCGGCGGCGGGCTCGGTGAGCCGGGCCAGCATGCCCTGCCAGGACTGGTTGGAGACGTAGGCGAGCGAGCCGACGCGGTCCGTGTTCCACATCGCCTCGGTCCAGTACGTACGCGACGCCTCCTGGTCGGCCCAGGCGGCGATCACGGTCGCACCGCCCGCGACCGCCGTGGCGACCGCGGCCGCCCGCCGCCGCCGGGTGACCAGCAGATAGACGATGAAGATCGCCGGAGTGAGCTTGATCGCGGCGGCGAGGCCGATTCCGAGGCCCGCGATCCGGTCCAGGCGTCTGGCCCGGGCGGTGTCCGACGTCAGCAGCCAGGCGTCGGCGAGGACCAGCGCCAGCAGCAGCAGATTGACCTGGCCGAAGCTCGCCGTGTCCCGTACCGGTTCCAGCCAGGCGAAGAGGCAGGCCAGCACGGCGTACGCGAACCAGCGGGTCCAGCCCTCCCGGCGGATCGTCGCATCGGTGCAGATATAGAGGATGGCCGCTGCCGCCACGATGTTCAGCAGCTGGCTGATCGCTATGGCGCTGTACCAGCCGACCACCGCCATCGGCATCATGACGAGCGCGGCGAAGGGCGGGTACGTGAAGCCGTAGTGGGTGCCCGGCTTGAGGTAGTCGTAGATCCGGCCGCCGTCCATCCAGTAGCCGATGGTGCCGTAGTACACGTGCAGGTCGAACCAGTGGCGGTGCAGCGGGACGAAGATCAGGAAGGCCGTGACGGCGATCGCGAGTCCCGTGGCCACGGCGACCCTGCCAAGGACCGTGGTCGGGGGCCTCACGCGGGGCTCCCGAGGGGTTCCGTGCGGCCGCGGCCCGAGGAGGAGCCGCGCGCGGTCAGCTGGTACGCACACCACAGTACGAGCACCGCGGCCGCACCTCCGCCCACCGCGAGCAGCAACTGTGTTCCGTCCGGGGCGAATCCGCTGGGCAGTACGGCCAGGGCGAGCACGCCGCTGGCCACGGCCGCGGCCCGGCGCAGCCGTATCGACCCGTTCGGCGCCGCGGCGGCGATCAGGAACAGGCCCCACAGGACGTACCAAGGACGTATCGCCGGTCCGAGGAGGGCGACTGCGCTCAGGCTCAGACCGAGCGCGTAGACCGGGCGGCGTAGATGGTGCCGCCGCCAAAAGGCGATCATGGCCAGCACGGTAGCCGCGATACCCGCCGTGTGCCAGGCCGGAAGCGCGAATTCTGCGAGGCTGCTGCCGAGGCTCGTCAGCGCGGCCCCCGTCATCCGGCCGAGTGATGACGTCAGCGACCAGTTCTGCGGCGAGACAGGAGTATCGAGCGCGGCTATCCAGCCGTAACCCGTGCCGGTGAGGGCGGTCGTCGCGGCCGTGGTGGCCGCCGAGACGCCGGCCACGGCAAGGGCGGCCCGAAGCAGCGGCAGCCGGCCGTCCAGCCGTCGGCCCCAGAGCAGCGCGACCGCGAGCAGACCCAGCGCGGCCGGGGCCTTCACCAGCGCGGCGAGGGTGACGAGCACGGCGCCGACGACGGGCCACCGCCCCAGCGCCGCGACCAGGCCCGCGGCCAGCAGCCCGAGCATCACCGCGTCGTTGTGGGCGCCCGCCACCAGGTGCAGCAGCAGGAGCGGGTTCAGCGCGCCGAGCCAGAGCGCGGTGAGCGGGTCCGCACCGCAGCGGCGTGCCAGCTTCGGCAGGCAGAACACCATCAGGGCGACACCGAGCAGCGCCACGATCCGCATGCCGAGGATGCCGGTGGACAGCTCTGCCCGGGCGAACCCGGCTATCGCGGCCGCGCAGGCCAGGAAGACCGGGCCGTACGGGGTCGGGGTGTGCTGCCAGACCGGTGCGACCTCGGAGGTCAGTGGGCCGCCGAGATGGGCCGGACCCTGCGCGTACACATCCATCTGGGCCTCGACCATCGCACCCTGCGCGAGATAGCTGTACACATCCCGGCTGAACAGCGGCGGCGCCGCCAGCAGCGGCGCCGCCCAGAGCGCGAGCGTGAGAAGCAGCGTGCGTGGTGCCGGTGGCTCGGGCCCGCGTATCGCCCGGCCGAGCAGCGCCCAGGCCGCGATGAGCAGGACGAGTCCGAAATACGCCCCGGCCAGCCCGAGCGCGGCCGCCCCGGAACGAGGCGCGAGCACCTCGCGTACGGGTACGGCCCCGACGGCCACCCCGCAAGCGGCGAGCACCGCCGAGCCGGTCAGCCCCAGGAGCTGAACATGGCGGGTGTCGACGGGAACGCGGATGGCCGGCATGCGGGCAGGCTGTCAACGGACGATGGCCGGGAGCCGACGTGGGCCCCACTCAGGAACGGCAACGATGTGTCCGGAGCGTTACGAGCGGAGGGACGCAGGGACTCGCGGGTGGGCAGGGTGGGTTCGGGCTGGGCCGCGGCGCGCCCCGGACGAAATGCGCGGGCGGCGCACGCCGCGTACCTGCCACAATCGGGGCATGACCACGCTCAAGTCCAAGCTGCAGGAAGACCTCACCGAGTCGATCAGGTCGCGCGACGAACTGCGCTCCTCGACGCTCCGGCTGACCCTCGCCGCGATCACCAAGGAGGAGGTCGCGGGCAAGGAGGCGCGCGAGCTTTCCGACGACGAGGTGCAGAAGGTGATCGCCAGGGAGGCGAAGAAGCGCCGCGAGGCGGCCGAGGCCTTCACCCAGGGCGGTCGCGCCGAGCAGGCCGACCGTGAGAAGGCGGAGGGCGAGATCCTCGACGCCTACCTGCCCCAGCAGCTGTCGGACGACGAGCTGAACGACGTCGTCGCGCAGGCCGTCGAGGAGGCCAGGGCGGCGGGCGCCGAGGGCCCGCGCGCGATGGGTGCGGTCATGAAGATCGTGAACCCGAAGGTGGCCGGTCGCGCCGAGGGCGGCCGGGTCGCGGCGGCGGTCAAGAAGCTGCTCGCGGGCTGAGGCCGACCGCCGGGCCGGGCCGGGGCTGGGCCGGGCTTGTCTGAGGCCGGGCCTGCCTGAGGCCGGGCCGGGAGACCGAGAGCCGGTGAGTGCCGGCCACCCGGATCGATCCGCGACCGATCCGGGTGGCCGGCATTCCTCACTTCACGGGCCTGCTCAATACCGAGGCCACCGAGGCCGCGGGGGCGGGCACCGGTCCCGCCCCCGGGAGGGCGAGGTCAGTTCCGACCGCCGCCGCCGTTGGTCCGCCCGCCGTCCGTTCCGCCGATGAAGCCCGGCGGGAGGGAGATGCCGGGGAACGGCTGACCGCCGTCGCCGCCGGTGTCGTTGCCGCCGTTGTCGTTACCGCGGTCGTTGCCGGGCTTGTCCCGGTCCTCGTCCTCCTTGTCGTCGTCCCCCTTCTCGCCGCGAGGCACGTCGACGGGGTTGAAGGAGTCCGTCGCAGAGGCGTCCAGGGCCCCGGTCATCGCGATCTTCCAGATGGGGCCCGGGAGACAGCCACCGCAGACCTTGTCGTAGTACTGACCGCCGATGGTGATGTCGTACATCGGAGTCTTCTCGCCGATGTCGTCGCCGACCCACACCGCCGTGGAGAGATTGGGCGTGTAGCCCACGAACCAGGCGTCCTTGCGGTCGTTCGTCGTACCCGTCTTGCCCGCGTTGTCCCGGTCGCTCAGGCCGGCCCTGGTGCCGGTGCCGTCCTCGACCACGCCCTTGAGCATCTGGTTGATCGTGTCCGCGGTCCGCTCGCTCATCGCCTGCGAGCATTCGGACCGGGGCACCTTGATGGTCGCGCCGTCCGCGGTGGTGATGGACGCGATCGCGACCGGCGTGCAGTACGTACCGCGGTTGGCGAAGGTGGCGTAGGCGGCGGCCATCGAGAGCGGGGTGCTCTCCTCACCGCCGAGCGTGATCGACGGATTCTCGCCGAGCTTCTTGCCGTCGCCTCGCTCGTAGCCCACCTTCTTCGCCATCTCGACCGTCTCGCACAGCCCGGTCATCTGCTCGAGCTTCGCGAAGTAGGTGTTGATGGACTTGCCGAGCGCGCTCGTCATGTCCCAGCTGCCGCTTTCGTCCTTCGTCTCGTTCTGCGGGTCCCAGATGCCGGAGCCGGCGGGGGATCCCGAGCAGTTGGTGAAGGAACTCATCGGGAGCACGATCTTGGAGCCGGTCGAGAAGGTCTGCGCCGGGCTGATGCCCTTCTCCAGGGCGGCCGCAGCCGTGATCGGCTTGAAGGTCGAGCCGACCTGGAAGCCGTACGTCGTGCCGCCCATCTTGTTGTCGACCGAGAGGTTGAGCACGGTCTCGTGGCGCTTCTGGTCCAGGCCGTACGGGCGCGACTGACCCATCGACAGGATCTTGCCGGTGCCCGGCTCGACCTGCACCACCGCCGCAGCGACCTTGTCGTCCTTGTTGACCTTCGAGGTGGCGGCCTCGTTGGCGGCCTCCTGGGCGCGCGGGTCGAGCGTGGTCCTGATCGTCAGACCGCCCAGGTTCCACAGCTTCTGGCGCTGCTCCGCCGTCTTGCCGAAGGTGGGGTCGGAGAGGACGGTCTTGCGTACGTAGTCGCAGAAGAAGCCCGCGCCGTCGACCGCCGTGATGCAGCCGTTCTTCGGCCTGCTGACGTTCAGCTTGATCGGCTTCGCCTTCGCCTCGGCCGCGGCCTCCTGCGAGATGTCACCGATGTCGGCCATCCGCTGCAGCACGGTGTTGCGCCGCTTCGTGGCCTCTTCCTTGTCGTTGACCGGGTCGTAGCGGCTGGGCGACTGGACGATGCCGGCCAGCAGCGCCGCCTCCTCCAGCTTCAGGTCCTTGGCGGACTTGGTGAAGTAGCGCTTGGACGCGGCCTCGATGCCGTACGCCTGCTGACCGAAGAAGGTGATGTTGAGGTAGTTCTCGAGGATCTTCTTCTTCCCGAGCTCCTCCTCCACCTGGATCGCGTACTTGAGCTCGCGGACCTTGCGGCCGAGCGTCTGCTGGGTGGCCTGGGCGACCTTGTCGGGGTCGTCGCCGGCCTCCTCCACGAAGACGTTCTTGACGTACTGCTGGGTGAGGGTCGACGCGCCCTGGGTGACACCGCCCTCCTGCGCGTTCCGGTTGAGCGCGCGCAGCACGCCCTTGAGGTCGACCGCCCCGTGCTCGTAGAAGCGCGCGTCCTCGATCGCGACGATCGCCTTCTGCATGTACGGCGAGATGTCCTTGAGCGGGACGACCGTACGGTCACGGGAGTAGACGGTCGCGATCTGGCCGCCCTCGGAGTCCAGGATCGTCGTGCGCTGACTGAGCGGAGGCGTCTTGAGGTTGGCCGGGATCTCGTCGAACCCCTCGACCGTGCCCTTGGCCGTGAGTCCCAGTGCACCGGCGGCGGGCAGGGCGATACCCGCCAGCACCACTCCCGCGAGCACACTGACACCGAGGAACTTGGCGGCCTGCTGGGTCCCGGTCAGACCTCCGCCCGAGCGCTTGTTTGGCATGGGGGCAGCCTAATCCGTTGTTGGCGGCGTTCCGCAGGGGCAGGGGTTCCTCGGAGCGTTCGAGTACCAGACCGTGACATCAGGTGCAGCCGGGTCCTCGAGGCCTCAACGTAGATCGGTGCGCGAGCCTGGTGCTCATGGTGGTGGCGGTCGACGAATCGCTCGCCTTCGGCGTCCCGCTCTACCACGGCTGTCCCGAGTGCTGCCTGAGCCGGTCAATTGGGGGTGAGGCAGCCGTCGAGAGCGGCCCGCTGCTGCTCGGGCAGGTGGTCGCCCAAGGGCACCTTGCGAGGGCTGTGATCCCCTTCGCAGATCCAGCTCCGCTCGTCGGCGTCGAACCACCATTCCTGGGCACCCCACATGGGCTGTCCTTGAAGCAGGCGCCTGGCCAACGGCTCGTTCGGCTCGGGAGCACCCTGCGCGACCAGGGCCCGGACGACGGCTGCCACGGCATCTGCCGGGACTGCGGCGTCGCCCAGAATCGGAAGAAGGAGAAGGAGTCTGGCGTGAGGGTCTGTGACGCCTGCGGCGTCCGCCGGCGCCTCGAGCAGTGCGGCGACCTCGGGCCAGCACAGCCCCGGGCCGATACGGTCCTGGTCGTCGCTGGCCAGCACGAGGTCCTGACTCCAGTCGGGGTGCGTGAGGAAGTAGTCCGCGGTGGTGAATGCTTCGCCGCTGTTGTAGTGCACGACGATCGAGAAGCCGCCTGTCAGGGGCACCGTGAACATCGGCCATGCCGACGGGTCGTGGAGCCTGTCCAACATGGCGTCTGCGTCGCCTGCGTCCGAGCCGAAGGCCTCCGGCGCGAAGCCCTCGGACAGGTCCGCCAAGTACGCCGGCCAGAAGCCCGGCTCGTCCAGGAGCGGATGCCCGTCCACGACGGGCGAGGAGGAGTACCGGTGTCGTGCCATCACCATGCCGGGATTCTCCCCTGGCCGGTCAGGACTGTTCGACTACCCCAGCTCTCGGGGCTGGGCGGCTTGACGGCATAGCAACGTGAGGTGTCTACGTTCTCATTCGCCGGACACGCGTATATGCCTTGGCCTAAGCTGCTCCCAACTGTCACAGCAGTGCGGTTGCGTATCAATACCCCGCCACATCCCCGCGACACCCTGAGACATTCCTGAGACGACCGAGGCGAAGACCTCCCCCTGTCGCCCGATTCCACTGCCCCTGATTTGTCGGAATTATTACGTATGCCCTCAGGTCACTCCCCTGGGTGATCTGCCGCGTACGCATAGTCCGTTCGGGCCATTCAAGATTGGGCCCGAAGGGGGTGTTGCGCTGTGCCCACCTTCCGTAACGTCCTCAACTGGCAGCGGTGAATATGCCGCTGCCGCCGTGGGGGAGCCTCGATTCGGGAGAGGACGGCGCCGGCATGGGCTGGGTAACCGACTGGAGTGCGCAGGCAGCCTGCCGCACTACCGATCCGGATGAACTGTTCGTACAAGGAGCGGCGCAGAACAGGGCCAAGGCGGTGTGCACCGGATGCCCGGTGCGGACCGAGTGCCTGGCCGACGCGCTCGACAATCGCGTCGAGTTCGGCGTATGGGGTGGCATGACCGAGCGGGAGCGGCGCGCATTGCTGCGCAGGCGACCCACCGTCACCTCCTGGCGTCGGCTGCTCGAGACCGCACGTACCGAGTACGAGCGGAGCGCGGGCATCCTGCCCGTGGGCTTGGAGGACGACGAGACGTACGAGACGTACGCGGCAGTGGGCTAGCGGCTAGCGGCTAGCGGTTAGGCGGTAGGCGGCGCGCGGTCGAAGTACGGGGCACGCGACGCGAAGTGCACGGTACGCGGTGCGGTCCCGGCTGCGTTCCTCGCGAGCGTCCCGCAGCCGTACGTCCTGCCCGCGCGTCCCGCGCGTCCCGCACGGGCCGTACGACCCGTACGTCTTACGCAGCTCCGACCGGGGAACCGCCGGTCGCGAGCCGGTCACCGATGGCCCGAAGTCCTGCGAGGTCGTGCACATCGCCCGGCAGGGCGGCCACTTCGGCCACCGCCACCTCGGGGTGGAGCGCGGTGAAGCGGTCGCGCGTGCGCTGTTCGCGCGCGAGCACCTGCATCCGTTCGGCATGCAGACGGAGCAGACCCGCAGTCAGCTGTGATGTGGGAGGCGGATGCGCCATGGAGGCGTCGGGTGCGTCAGGTGCGTCGGCGACGTCGGGCGCAGACTCCACGGCGGGAGAGTCGGGAGAGGAGCCCGTGGAGTCACGAGGACCAGCCTTCCCGGCCTCCTGATCCACAATGCGGCCCTCATCAAGATTTTCTGCGGCGGCGAGAGCCCGCTCGGCCGACAGCCGGGCGGCGCCGCTGCCATGGACCCGGTTGAGCACCAGCCCGGCCAGCGGCATCTCCTCCGCCGCCAGCCGCTCCACGAAGTACGCCGCCTCGCGCAGGGCGTCCCGCTCCGGGGCGGCGACCACGAGGAACGCCGTGCCGGGCGCCTGCAGCAGCCGGTACGTGGCGTCCGCGCGCGTACGGAACCCGCCGAACATCGTGTCCATCGCGGCCACAAACGTCTGTACGTCACGCAGCAACTGGCCGCCCAGCAGCTTCCCGAGCGTGCCGGTCATCATCGACATACCGACATTCAGGAACTTCATCCCGGCCCGGCCGCCCATCTTCGCCGGGGCCATCAGCAGCCTGATGAACTTGCCGTCCAGGAAGGACCCGAGCCGCTTCGGCGCGTCCAGGAAGTCCAGCGCCGACCGTGACGGCGGAGTGTCCACCACGATCAGGTCCCACTCGTCGCGCGCCCTCAGCTGCCCCAGCTTCTCCATCGCCATGTACTCCTGCGTGCCCGCGAAGCCGGCCGACAGGGACTGGTAGAAGGGGTTCTCCAGAATCGCGCGGGCCCGCGCGGGATCCGCGTGCGTCTCGACGATCTCGTCGAACGTGCGCTTCATGTCGAGCATCATGGCGTGCAGCTCGCCGTCGCCCTTGATGCCGTCCACCCGGCGTGGGGTGTTGTCGAGCAGATCGATGCCCATCGACTGGGCCAGCCTGCGCGCCGGATCGATGGTGAGGACGACCGCCTTGCGGCCGCGCTCCGCCGCGCGTACGCCCAGGGCAGCCGCGGTCGTCGTCTTGCCGACGCCGCCGGCGCCGCAGCAGACGATGATGCGGGTGCCCGGGTCGTCGAGCAGCGGATCGATGTCCAGCAGCGGTGTGTCCTGCAGCGCGATGCCCGCGATGCCTGCGATGCCCTGCGTCATGGACGGCGTCATGCGTTATCCGTTCTCCCCGTTCACACCGAGCTTCCGCAGTTCGGTCGCCAGCTGGTACAGCCCGGCCAGATCGACCCCCTCGCTCAGCAGGGGGAGTTCGTACGTCGGCAGATCGAGACCGGCGAGCACGGCGCGCTGCTCGCGCTCCAGCTCCACGCGCTGGGCATGCTCGGCGGCCTGCGACAGCAGCGGGCTCACCAGCCTGGCCGCGCCGCCCACGCCCGCCGCGGTCAGCGACTTGGCGATGTCCTTGCGGCGGCCGGCCGTCGCCGCGGTCCGCACCGCCTCCTCGTCGAGGATGTGCGGCCGCACCATGTTCACGATCACCTTGCCGGTGGGGAGATCCGCGTCGCGCAGCTCGGCGACGCCGTCGGCGGTCTCCTGGACCGGCATCTCCTCCAGCAGGGTCACCAGGTGGACCGCGGTCTCCGGAGACTTGAGGACCCGCATCACGGCCTGGGCCTGATTGTGTATCGGGCCGATCTTCGCCAGACCCGCCACCTCGTCGTTGACGTTCAGGAAGCGCGTGATCCGGCCGGTGGGCGGGGCGTCCATGACGACGTGGTCGTAGGCGTACTGCCCCTTTTTGTCACGGCGGCGCACGGCCTCGCAGGCCTTGCCGGTCAGCAGCACGTCCCGTACTCCGGGCGCGATCGTCGTCGCGAAGTCGATCGCGCCGAGCTTCTTGAGCGCCCGGCCCGCCGAACCCAGCTTGTAGAACATCTGGAGGTAGTCGAGAAGGGCCCGTTCCGCGTCGATGGCCAACGCGAAGACCTCGCCGCCGCCCGGGGCGACGGCGATCTTGCGTTCCTCGTACGGCAGCGCCTCCGTCTCGAAGAGCTGTGCGATTCCTTGCCTGCCCTCGACCTCGACGAGGAGAGTGCGCTTCCCCTCGGTCGCGAGGGCGAGCGCGAGGGCCGCGGCGACCGTCGTCTTACCGGTACCGCCCTTGCCGCTGACGACCTGAAGCCTGCTCACGTCTTCGAGCCTAACCAGTCGCCGCGCAGGCTACGCACGAGGCTGCCCCTGGGCAGGGTGTGAGGCTGCCCGTGGGCTACGCATGAGGCATCCGGTCCATGCGGCTACAGTCGGCTCCATGACCAAGTGGGAATACGCGACCGTGCCCCTTCTCGTGCACGCGACCAAGCAGATTCTGGACACCTGGGGCGAGGACGGCTGGGAGCTCGTCCAGGTCGTCCCCGGCCCGAACAACCCCGAGCAGCTCGTGGCATACCTGAAGCGGGAGAAGTCGTGAGTGGCGCCGTCGAGGCGAAGCTCGCCGAGCTCGGCCTGACGCTTCCGGAGGTCGTGCCGCCGCTGGCCGCGTACCAGCCGGCCGTGGAGTCCGGCCCGTACGTCTACACCGCGGGACAGCTCCCGATGGTGGAGGGCAAGCTTCCGGTCACCGGCAAGGTGGGCGGCGAGGTGACCGCCGAGGAGGCCAAGCAGCTCGCCGCCACGTGCGCACTGAACGCGCTGGCCGCCGTGAAGTCGGTCGCGGGCGATCTGGACCGTATTGCGCGTGTGGTGAAGGTTGTCGGCTTTGTCGCGTCGGCGTCCGACTTCACCGGCCAGCCGGGTGTCGTCAACGGTGCGAGCGAGCTGCTCGGCGCCGTGCTCGGCGACAAGGGTGTGCACGCGCGCAGCGCGGTGGGCGTCACGGTGCTGCCGCTGGACGCTCCGGTCGAGGTCGAGATCCAGGTGGAGCTCGTCCAGGACTGAGTCTCCGGTCGGCTGAACAGCCGGTCAGTACGAACACGGCCCCGAGTCCACCCTTTCCGGGCGGGCTCGGGGCCGTACTCATGTCTTCGGCCATCCCTCGGCGCTCTCTCGGCGCCCTTCCGGTAATCCTCTGCCGGCTCTCTTGACGTGATCATGTCCACGGGTGTGACCTGTTCACAGTTAGGAACCTTTCCTATCCATCTGAATCGGGAGGGACCCCGTGGCACCAATCCCCCACAGGCCGCGCCGAGCGGTCGGTGCCCTCATGGCTGCGGCCACCGCGGCGTTAACCGTGGCGCTGCCGAGCCCAAGCCCGAGCTCGACCGGGCAGCCCGCGGCCGCCACCGCCGCCGTCCGGTACGAGGCCGAGGCCGCCACCGTTTCGCAGGGCGCCGTCGAGTCCAACCACACCGGCTTCTCCGGCACCGGCTTCGTCAACTTCGCGGCCGTCAGAGGCGCGTACGTCGAGTTCACCGTCGACTCGGCGCAGGCCGCCAACGCCAGGCTCGACTTCCGCTACGCCGCCGCCACCGCCGACCGCCCGCTGGACATTGCCGTGGGCGGCGTCACCGTCGCCGACGACCGGTCCTTCCCGGCCACCGGCGCCTGGACGACCTGGCGGAACGTCACCGTGAACGCCGCACTGAAGGCGGGCAGCAACAAGATCCGCGCGACCACGTCGGGCGTCGACGGACCGAACCTCGACAACCTGTCCGTCACCGCGACCGGCCCCGCCGACACCGAGCGCCCCACCGCGCCGACCGATCTGCGCAAGGACAAGGAGCCGACGGCCACCACCGTGTCGCTCGCCTGGGACGCGGCCACCGACAACGTGGGCGTCACCGCCTACGACATCTACCAGCACGGCCAGCTGATGAAGAAGGTCGGCGGCACGACGTCGGCGGCGACCGTCGAGAACCTCGACCCCGAGACGTCGTACGACTGGACCGTCTTCGCGCGTGACGCGGCCGGCAACGCCTCGGTGGCCAGCAACGCCGTCACCATCGCCACCCTGCCCGCCCCGCCGGACGACGAGGCGCCGACCGCGCCCGCGAACCTGCGCTCCCCGGCGAAGACCGCGACCACCATCGACCTCGACTGGGACGCGTCGACCGACAACGTGAAGGTCGCGGGGTACGAGATCCACCGCGACGGGGTCCTGTCGGGAACCTCCGACACCAACACGACGAGTGTCGCGGGCCTGACCCCCGACACCGCGTACACGTTCAAGGTCAGGGCCTACGACGCCAAGGGCAACAAGTCCGGCTTCAGTCCCGAGATCACGGTTACGACGTCCGGCAGCCGGCCGGGCGGCACCCCCGACCCGGGGGCGGTCTCCACGCTCGCGAGCGGAGTGGACGTGGCCTGGGGCCTCGGCTTCCTTCCCGACGGCACGGGCATCTACACCGAGCGCAACACCTTCAATGTCTACAAGCTGACCAAGTCCGGGACGAAGACGCTGGTCGGCAAGGTGCCCAACTCCCAGACCACGGGCGGCGAAGGCGGTCTCATGGGCATCGAGATCAGCCCGACCTTCGCCACCGACCACCATCTGTACTTCCTCCACACGTCGAGCGAAGGCAATCGCATCGCCCGGATGACCCTCGACGGCAACACGCTCAGCGGCTACAAGGTGCTGCTCCAGGGCATGGAGAAGAGCAGGTTCCACAACGGCGGCCGGCTCCGCTTCGGCCCCGACGGCAAGCTGTACGCCTCCATGGGCGACGCCCAGACCGAGTCCCGGGCGCAGGACAAGAACTCGCTCAACGGCAAGATCCTGCGGATCAACCCCGACGGCTCGATCCCGTCCGACAACCCGTACGGCAACGCGGTCTGGTCGCTCGGCCACCGCAACCCGCAGGGACTCGACTTCGACTCCAAGGGCCGGCTGTGGCAGGCGGAGTTCGGCAACAGCGTCATGGACGAGGTCAACCTGATCCAGAAGGGCGGCAACTACGGCTGGCCCCACTGCGAGGGCACGAGCGGCAGCTGCTCCGGCTACATCGCCCCCAAGAAGACCTGGCCGACGTCCGCGGCCTCGCCCAGCGGTCTGACGATCATCAACGACCATGTCTTCGTGGCCACGACGCGCGGCGAGCGGGTCTACCGGATGCGGATCGACTCCTCCTCGAACCTGGTCGAGCAGAAGACGTACTTCCAGGGGACGTACGACCGGCTGCGCACGGTCGAGGTCGACCACGACGGTGACATCTGGCTGACCACGTCGACCGACAAGGACGGCACCGCCGGGAACGACCGGATCCTGCGGATCGACATCGTCTACTCGGGCGGCACGACCCCTGGTGAGTTCAAGCTGACCAGCTCCGCCTTCAGCGACAACGCGACCGTCCCGGCGAAGTACACCTGCGCCGGGGACGGCACGGCGGGCCAGGACCCGTCTCCGCCGCTGGCCTGGGGCGCGGGTTCGACGGGCGCCAAGGCGTACGCCATCGTCTTCGCCGACGTCGCGAGCGGCGGCAACAAGCTGCACTGGGCGATCTGGGACATCCCGGCGGCCAGGCTCTCGCTCCCGGAGGGCCTCGGTTCGGGGTACGGCGTCCCGGGCCAGAGCCCTGCGAAGCAGAAGGCCATGGGCAGCGGCGGCAACTCCCTGAAGTACTTCGGGCCCTGCCCGGGCGGCTCGACGCACCCGTACACCTTCACGCTGTACGCGCTGGACACGACCACCGTGCCGGGGGTGACGTCGGGATCGGCCATGGACCGGATCGAAACGGCGATCAAGAACGCGAGCACGGCGAACGTGAAGCTCCGCGGCAACTCGAACGCGGCCACCTGAGCCTGACGAGGGGTGGCCGGTGCCCTGACCCGGGACCGGCCGCCCCTCGAACATCCGGGCGTGAACGCATAGCATCCGCCCATGTCCAATGGTCAGTGGTACCCACCGGAATGGCCCGACCGGATCCGGGCGCTCGCCGCCGGGGAGCTCACCGCCGTCACCCCCAAGCGGGCGGCGACCGTGATGCTGCTCAAGGACACCCCGCAGGGTCCCGCGGTGCACATGCTGCGCCGCCGCGCCTCCATGGCCTTCGCCGGAGGCGCGTACGTCTATCCCGGTGGCGGCGTGGACGAGCGGGACTCCCGGCCGGTCCGGTGGTCGGGCCCGCCGCTGGCCGAGTGGACGGCACGACTCGGGGTCGAGGACGAGGCATCCGCGCAGGCCGTCGTGTGTGCGGCGGTCCGTGAGACGTACGAGGAGGCGGGCGTCCTGCTCGCAGGCGAGACCGCGGACTCGGTGGTCGGGGACACGACGGGCGACGACTGGGAGGCGGACCGGGCGGCCCTGGTCGACCGGGAGCTCTCGTTCGCCGAGTTCCTGGACCGTCGGGGTCTGGTGCTGCGTTCGGACCTGCTGGGCGCGTGGGCCCGCTGGATCACCCCTGAGTTCGAGCCGCGCCGCTTCGACACCTGGTTCTTCGTCGCCGCGCTCCCGGAGGGGCAGCGGACGAGGAACGCGTCGACGGAGGCCGACCGCACGGTGTGGATCAGGCCCGAGGAGGCGGCCGCCGGGTACGACAAGGGCGAGCTGCTGATGATGCCGCCGACGATCGCCACCCTCCGGGCGCTCGGGCGCTACGAGGCCGCCGCGGACGCCCTCGCCGCGGCAGTGGAACAGGACCTCGCCCCGATCCTCGCTCAGGCACGCTTGGAGGAGGGTGAGCTGGTGCTCAGCTGGCCCGGCCACGACGAGTTCACCAAGCACATCCCGACGGGACCGACGGGAGGCCCCCGATGAGCTACGCCTCAGCCCTCCCCGGGCAGCCGCGCGGTGCCGTCGAGTCCGGGCCCGCCACGGCGCGGGCGGTCAACGTCCTGGCGCCCAATCCGTCCGCGATGACCCTGGACGGCACCAACACCTGGATCGTGTCCGAGCCGGACTCCGAGCTCGCCGTCGTCATCGACCCTGGCCCCCTCGACGACATACACCTCCGGAATGTCGTCGCGACCGCCGAGAAGGCCGGGAAACGGGTCGCCCTGACCCTGCTCACGCACGGCCACCCGGACCACGCGGAGGGCGCGGGCCGCTTCGCGGAGCTGACCGGCACCAAGGTCCGCGCCCTCGACCCGGCGCTGCGCCTCGGCGACGAGGGCCTCGCGGCCGGTGACGTGATCCGGGTGGGCGGCCTGGAGCTGCGGGTCGTCCCCACCCCCGGCCATACCGCGGACTCCCTCTGCTTCCATCTGCCCGCCGACCGCGCCGTACTGACCGGCGACACCATCCTCGGCCGCGGCACGACGGTCGTCGCCCACCCCGACGGCCGCCTCGGCGACTACCTCGACTCGCTGCGCCGCCTGCGCTCGCTCACCGTCGACGACGGCGTCCACGTGGTGCTCCCGGGCCACGGCCCGGTCCTGGAGGACGCCCAGGGCGCCGTCGAGTACTACCTCGCCCACCGTGCCACCCGCCTCGCCCAGGTCGAGACCGCCGTCGAGAACGGCCACGGCACGGCGGCCGAGGTCGTGGCGCATGTGTACGCGGACGTGGACAGGTCGCTGTGGCCGGCGGCGGAGCTGTCGGTACGGGCGCAGCTGGAGTACCTGCGGGAGCACGGCCTGATCTAGGACCACGGCCGGATGCCGGCGGCGACGACCCCCGCCCCGGGAGGCGCGTTCCTCGTGCTTTACGCTCCGCTTACTTTCAGCGTTTCGCACTTGGGGGGAAGCCGTGTTCGTCCTGTCCATCCTGCTCGTCATCGCCGCCGTGGTGATGTTCCTCGTCGCCCGCCGCGGCGGCAGGCGCGGTCTCGTGATCGGCGCCGGGGCGGCGCTGATCGCCGGCCTCTTCGCGGGCCTCGCCAGCATGATCTACGTCGTGAGCGCGTACGAGGTCGGCGTCCCGGTCGCCTTCGGCAAGGTCGGCTCGCCCATGACCTCCGGCATGCACGTGAAGTCGCCCTTCACGAACGTCACGACCTTCTCGACCCGTCCGGTCGACCTCAACCTCTCCGACAAGGACGTCGTCGAGGTGCGCTCCAGCCAGGGCGGCGTCATGTACGTGGAGGTCACGGTCAAGTGGGCGGTGACCCCGTCGAAGGCGGTGGAGCTCTACAAGCTGGCGGGCAGTGAGGACGCCATTCAGCAGCGGCTGGTCTACCCGGACAGCCGGGAGATCATCCGCAACGTCTTCGCCCGCTACACGAGCGAGGAGGGCTACGCCTCGGCCCGCGAGCGGATCAACACCGAGATCGGTCGGCTCATCAAGGAGCGGCTGGCCCCGCGCGGTATCGATGTGACCACCGTGAACCTGCGCAATGTGAAGCCGTCCGACCGGCTGCAGGACCAGATCGACCGCAAGATCCAGCAGCAGCAGTCGACGGAGCGGGCGACGGAGGCGGCGCGCACCGCGAAGGCCGAGGCCGAGCGGCGGCGTATCGAGGCGGAGGGCATCGCCAGGGCGAACAAGATCCTCAGTGAGTCGCTGACGGACAAGGTCCTCATGAACCAGTGCATCGACGCCTACAAGGAGGCGGCGGCGAAGAACCCGGTGTACGCCGTGCCGTGCGGCGGCGGCAACGGGAACCCGCTGATCGTGGACGGCAGCAAGCGCTGATCGTACGTACGCGAAGGGGCCGCCCGGCGAACTGCCGGGCGGCCCCTTCGTGCGTATCCGTGTGTATTCATGTGTATTCGTGCGGGCTTGTGCGTGTCCGTACGTGCCGGTACGCGCTCGTACCCGCTCGTTCGCGCTTGTGCGCGTGGCGACGACTAGCGGGAGCGCTTCGCGAGCCGCTCCACGTCCAGAAGGATCACCGCGCGGGCCTCCAGACGGAGCCAGCCGCGCTGCGCGAAGTCCGCCAGCGCCTTGTTGACGGTCTCGCGGGAGGCGCCGACGAGCTGGGCCAGCTCCTCCTGGGTGAGGTCGTGCACCACGTGGATGCCCTCCTCCGACTGCACGCCGAAGCGGCGCGACAGATCGAGGAGCGCGCGGGCGACACGGCCGGGCACGTCGGAGAAGACCAGGTCGGACATCTGGTCGTTGGTCTTGCGCAGCCGGCGGGCGACGGCGCGCAGCAGGGCCGTGGCCACCTCGGGGCGCGCGTTCAGCCAGGGCTGGAGGTCGCCATGGCCGAGGCCGAGGAGCTTGACCTCGGTGAGCGCGGTCGCGGTGGCCGTACGCGGGCCCGGGTCGAACAGCGACAGCTCGCCGATCAGCTCACCGGGGCCGAGAACCGCCAGCATGTTCTCGCGGCCGTCGGGGGAGGTGCGGTGGAGCTTGACCTTGCCTTCGGTGACCACGTAAAGGCGGTCGCCGGGGTCGCCCTCGTGGAAGAGAGCGTCGCCGCGGGCGAGCGTCACTTCACTCATCGAGGCGCGGAGCTCCGCGGCCTGCTCATCATCGAGCGCCGCGAAGAGCGGGGCGCGCCGCAGAACGTCGTCCACGAGTTCTCTCCTTGTCGACCTGCTCAGGGGACGGTGGTCCCCATGATGCCGCACAGGAAAACAGTGCGATCGATCACAAGGGTCCAACACAAGTTTGACGCACCGGCGTGTCCGGTTGTGCGTCAGGGCCTGAATCGGGTGGCGATCGGCCAGGCCCGGGGCGGATGTCGGTGGTGGCCCTTAGGCTGGCCGGGTGTCCAATTCGCCGGTGGGAGTGCAGGCCAAGGGGGCCGGAAGAGTGTCAGGGGAGCAGAATTCCGCTGTGGGCGAACAGGTTTCGCCTGCACCAGCAAAGGCCGCAAAAGGGGCAAAAGGGGCGTCTGTGAAGCCCTTGAAGCCCTCTGCGAAGTCCGCGTCGAAGCCCTCTTCGAAGTCCGCGTCGAAGTCCGCGTCGAAGTCTGCGGCGGCCAGGCCGAAGTCCGCGGTGAAGCCGGAATCGCGTCTGGCGATGGTGCGCCGCGCCCGCCGGATCAACCGCGAGCTGGCCGATGTCTATCCGTATGCCCACCCCGAGCTCGACTTCCGGAACCCCTTCCAGCTGCTCGTGGCGACGGTCCTGTCCGCCCAGACGACCGATCTGCGGGTCAATCAGACGACGCCCGCTCTCTTCGCGAAGTACCCGACCCCCGAGGACATGGCCGCGGCCGTCCCCGAGGAGCTGGAGGAGGTCATCCGGCCCACCGGCTTCTTCCGTGCCAAGGCGAAGTCCCTGATCGGCCTCTCCACGGCCCTCAGGGACAACTTCGGCGGCGAGGTCCCGGGCCGCCTGGAGGACCTGGTGACGCTCCCGGGCGTGGGCCGCAAGACGGCGTTCGTGGTCCTGGGGAATGCGTTCGGGGTCCCCGGCATCACCGTCGACACCCACTTCATGCGGCTCGCCCGCCGCTGGAAATGGACCGACCAGGACGACCCGGTCAAGATCGAAGCCGAGATCGCCGCGATCTTCCCCAAGAGCGAGTGGACGATGCTCTCCCACCGGGTGATCTTCCACGGCCGCCGCATCTGCCACGCCCGCAGACCCGCCTGCGGCGCCTGCCCGATCGCCCACCTGTGCCCGTCCTACGGTGAGGGCGAGACCGACCCGGATAAGGCGAAGAAGCTCCTCAAGTACGAGATGGGCGGCTATCCGGGCCAGCGCCTGAACCCCCCGCCGGACTACCCGGGCAAGCCGGCGCCGCCCCTGGGGGCCTTGTGACGGCGTGTCCCGGAGGCTTCGGACCGGTGTGTGACCGGACGGGATGGAACGATCCCGGTCACCGAACGCGTTGCACACGACGGGGGTGCCCATGACACGCACGGATGAGATGTACGACGGCGAGCTGGCCGTGACGAGCGACGGTCTGCCCGACTGGCTGGAGCCGGTCGAGCGTGCCGCCAGGACCGTGGCTCCGGAGCAGCTCAGCCGGTTCCTGCCGCCCGAGAGCGGCGGCGGCCGGCAGTCCGCCGTGCTCATCCTCTTCGGGGACGGCCCCCACGGCCCGGACCTGCTGCTCATGGAGCGTGCGAGCAGCCTCCGCTCGCACGCCGGCCAGCCGTCGTTCCCCGGCGGCGCCCTCGACCCCGAGGACGGCGACCCCGCCACCACCGGCCCGCTCCGCGCCGCCCTCCGTGAGGCCGAGGAGGAGACCGGCCTGGATCCGTCCGGGGTCCAGATCTTCGGCGTGCTGCCCCGCCTCTACATCCCGGTGAGCGGCTTCGTCGTGACCCCCGTCCTCGGCTGGTGGCGCGACCGCAGCCCGGTCGTCGCGGTCGACCCGGCCGAGACCGCCCGGGTCTTCACGGTCCCCGTGGCGGATCTCACGGACCCGGCGAACCGTGCGATGACCATCCACCCGAGCGGCCACCGCGGCCCCGCGTTCCTGGTGGCATCCGCGCTGGTCTGGGGTTTTACCGCCGGTGTGATCGACCGCATCCTCCACTTCGCCGGCTGGGAGCGGCCGTGGGACCGTGCGAAGCAGGTCCCGCTCGACTGGCGGTCATGAGACGGTTGACCACGTGTCACCCCGGGGACTGCGACACTGGCGGCTCCGCCGCGTAGCCCCGGGATCCCCGACCCCCGACCCCCGGGGACACGACTCCCGCCGGACGGAGTGCCGGACGACGAAACTGCGAGGCTAGTGACGGTGAACGTGCTGGACATCCTGTTGCTGGTCGCGGCCGTATGGTTCGCGATCATCGGATACCGCCAGGGCTTCGTCGTCGGCATCCTGTCGGTGATCGGTTTCCTCGGCGGCGGACTCGTCGCCGTATATCTGCTCCCGCTGATCTGGGACCAGCTGACCGACGAGGCCGAGGTCTCCACGACCGCCGCGATCGTCGCCGTAGTGATCGTGATCGTCTTCGCGTCCGTCGGCCAGGCCTTCACCACGCACCTGGGCAACAAGCTCCGCCGTTACATCACCTGGTCACCCGCCCGCGCTCTCGACGCCACGGGCGGCGCGCTCGTGAACGTCGTCGCGATGCTCCTCGTCGCCTGGCTGATCGGCTCCGCCCTCGCGGGCACCTCCCTGCCGACGCTCGGCAAGGAGGTCCGTAACTCCAAGGTCCTCCTCGGCGTCTCCCGGGTGATGCCCACTCAGGCGTCCACCTGGTTCACCGACTTCTCCTCGGCGCTCGCGCAGAACGGCCTGCCGCAGGTCTTCAGCCCGTTCGCCAACGAGCCCATCACCGAGGTCCGCGCCCCCGACCCGGCGCTCGTCAACAGCCCGGTCACGACGCGCGCCCAGCGCTCCATCGTCAAGGTGGTCGGTACGGCCCCGAGCTGCAACAAGGTCCTCGAGGGCACGGGCTTCGTCTTCGCCCCCCGCCGCGTGATGACCAACGCGCACGTCGTCGGAGGAGTCGACGAGCCCACCGTCCAGATAGGCGGTGAGGGCCGGCGGTACGACGCGACGGTCGTCCTCTACGACTGGCAGCGCGACATCGCCGTCCTGGACGTCCCGGACCTCGACGCGCCGCCGCTGCGGTTCACCGACGCCGACGCCCGCACGGGCGACAGCGCGATCGTCGCGGGCTTCCCGGAGAACGGCTCGTACGACGTACGCTCCGCGCGCGTCCGCGGCCGTATCGACGCCAACGGCCCCGACATCTACCGCCGCGGCGAGGTGCGCCGCGATGTCTACTCGCTGTTCGCGACGGTCCGCCAGGGCAACTCGGGCGGACCGCTGCTCACCCCTGACGGCGAGGTGTACGGAGTGATCTTCGCCCGTTCGCTCGACGACGCGAACACCGGCTATGCGCTGACGGCCGATGAGATCCGCGACGACATCACGTTCGGCGCCACCGCCAACCAGCAGGTCGACAGTCAGGCCTGCGCGCTGTGACGCGGTAGCTACGCCGTGAGGCGGTAGGCCCGTACGCGAGGCGGCGGTGCGCGGCGCGGCCGAGGCCCGTACGTGAGGCGGCCGGTACGCGGCCGAGGCCCGTCAGCCGCGTGTATGGCGCAGCCGCGCCGAGACCCAGCGCGCCCTGCGGCGGAGGATACG
Organism: Streptomyces sp. NPDC001514; assembly: GCF_053597075.1. NCBI lineage: Bacteria > Bacillati > Actinomycetota > Actinomycetes > Kitasatosporales > Streptomycetaceae > Streptomyces > Streptomyces sp. NPDC001514. The sequence continues at coordinate 79,768 of NZ_JBSFHO010000028.1, read as the reverse complement.
GGGAATCCCGAGCCGGGGATCGTGGCCCTGTGCCTGTGGGCCGCCCCTCTCGTGGCTGATCGGCGCGGAGGCCGAGCGGGAGTTGCGTGCTGTGTCACCGTAGTCGTGCGTCCAGCCCATACCCCGACGTGTGCCCGTGCCCCAAGGTCGGTAACCGCATCGGGGCCCGCCAATTGGCCTATGCGCGAGGCAATGCCCGTTCGCAGAACGGACGTTCCATGACTTCCCGGGGTACGGCCCCCGAGCCCCGGCGGCCGGCCCCGGTAGGCCGCGGGCGCGACGTCCGGGCGGTCCGGCCGGCAGGGGGTTCCGGGTCAGCGGTCGGGTTCGGGGTCTTTGAGCCAGTTGATGAGTTCCGTCGAGAAGGCGACGGGGTCCTCCTCATGAGGGAAGTGGCCGAGTCCGTCGAAGAGGCGCCAGCGGTAGGGCGCTTCGACGTATTCGCCCGAACCCGCCGCGCTGCGTGTGCGCATCGCCGGGTCGAGCGAGCCGTGCAGATGCAGCGTCGGCACCCGCACCGGGCGCTTCATACGGCGGTTGAACTGGATGCCGTCCGGACGGGCCATCGATCGCACCATCCACCGGTACGGCTCGATCGAGCAGTGCGCGGTCGACGGGATGCACATCGCCCGGCGGTACACGTCGACCGCGTCGTCCTCGGGCGCCCGCGGACCGGACCACTCCCGGATCAGCTTGCCCACCAGCGCCGCGTCGTCCGCGACGAGCTGACGCTCCGGCAGCCACGGCCGCTGGAAGCCCCAGACGTACGAACCGGCGCGGCTCTGCGCGTAGTCGCCCAGCATTGACGAGCGCCAGCGGCGCGGATGCGGCATCGACGAGACCGCGAGCCGGCGCACCAGCTTGGGCCGCATCACGGCCGCCGTCCAGGCGAGGTACCCGCCCAGGTCATGGCCGACCAGCGCCGCGTCCGGCTCACCGAGGGAGCGGACGACGCCGGTGATGTCGAGCGCGAGGTTCGCGGGGTCGTAACCCCGCGGCGTCCGGTCGCTGCCGCCCACACCGCGCAGATCCATCGCCACCGCCCGGAACCCCGCGTCGGCGAGCGCGGTCAGCTGATGCCGCCACGTCCACCAGAACTGCGGGAAGCCATGCAGCAGCAACACCAGTGGCCCGTCGCCGAGCTCCGCGATATGGAAGCGCGCACCATTGGCCGCCACGTCGCGGTGGGTCCAGGGACCATCGATGCGTACGGGGCTGCCGTTGCTGGCGCCGGTGCCATTGCCGGTGTGAGGGCCGTTTCCGTTGGCGCCGGGGCTCGTATCAGGGGCCGTCATGCAGATGAGCGTGCCACAGCGGCGGACGAGTCCTGGCCCTGACGGGGATGCGGCTTGACGTTCTGCAGCACTGCCGCGGTCTGCTTGGCCGAGGCGATGGACCGCTCCGGCGGCTTGACCTTCTTGAACTTGGCGGCGGCGAGCAGCGCCGCCAGTGCCGCCAGCAGCAGAAACGCCGCACCCACGATCAGGAACGACCAGGCGAGTCCGAGTCCCAGATTGTGGATCCCGTACGCGGCGGCGAAGCTCAGCACGGGCAGTGAGAACAGCGCGAGGACACCCGCGACCGTACCGGACACGCCGCCCGTCACACCGCGCTTGACGTCCTGCCGGATCTCCGCCTTGGCCAGCGCGATCTCGTCGTGCACCAGCGCGGACATCTCCGCGGTCGCCAATGCGACCAGCTGGCCGATGCTCCGGTCCGTGTCGGCCAGCCGGACCGGTCCGACCGTGTCGCCTGCGGCTTCGACGGCGTCGCCGGCGCGGGCCGGGCTCCTGCCGGGGTCGCTCATCGCTGACTCCCTCATCTCTGCGTCATCTCTGCGTCGGATCAGAAGTCAGATCATGCCGGACTGTCGAGCATTTTGCGTTGCCTGGGGCCTTATGGCTCTGCCTGCTCCTGGAGTGCCGCGGGGTGGTGAACGTTGGTCGTCGCCGGTCACCCTTGGCGGCCCTCAGACGGCCCACAGACGGCCCGGCTTGCTCCCGAAGTCCGCTCAACGAATGGACGGCATCCCCTCAGCAACAGCGGTTTCATCCACAAATCCGTGACCTGCCGGGCGGGCGGCGCGCTGTGTGAGCCACCGGTCAGGACATGCGGACCGATCTTGGACGGTAGCGGTCTCGGGCAAGCGCCCCGGTCTGCTCCAACCGACGGAGCTGGTATAGCACGGAGCTGCTGCTGCTCAGTCCTACGGCCGCACCGATCTCGCGCAGGGTGGGGCCTCGCCCGTCTCTGTGATGTGGTCGCGGATGGCGGCGAGGATGCGGCGCTGGCGGTCGGTGAGGTTGTTCACATAGCAATGGGCGCACACGTTCGATTTTGAGCGCAAGGCCCTCAGGCCGGTGGACTGTAACAGCCTCGGCGCAATAGGTCCGTGCCGAATGGGTATGAGCGGGACTAAAGGGAACAAGCAGTCGCCGATGCCCGGGGAGGGCGGGCCAACGGCGACAAAGGGATCTGGTCAGTGATGGATTGCTACGAGTGTCACTCTCTCAAACGTTCCACCACAGCGGTGGCTGTATGCCGCGAATGCGGAGTGGCTCTCTGTTCAAGCCACATGCATGTCGAGACGCATCAGATGCAGAGAGAGGCGGGAATGGGCAAGTCGATCAGGGAGATGCCCGCCCGGCGCGTCGTGTGTCCCGCTTGCCGTCGGTCGGAACTCAGCGTCTGAGACATGAGACCGCGTTTGAGATCTCGGTGGGGACGGCGCGGACTGTGGGCCTTCGCCGAGCAAGGCCTGCCGAAGAATCCTTGCCGAGCTGAGTCCGTCAAGGCCCCCAAGCCGTCGCCGACCCGGGTCAAGCCGTGGCCTGCCGGGTGGGTGTTCGCCGTGCGCGCCGGTCTCCCCGGCCGGTACCGGGAGATCTTCGGACTTCCCACCGACGAAGCTGACTTCCTCGGTGGCTGGCTGCACGTGGCCTATCAGGTGAAGCTCGTAAGGGGCCGGTCTTCGCATCCCCCAAGGGTGCAAAGGAGCGGGACGTCCAGCTCCCCGGGGCGGTAGGCGAAGCTCTGGCGATCCACATGACGACCTATCCGCCTGTGGAGATCACCCTCCCGTGGCGCGAGCCCGACGGACCGCCCGTGACCAAGACGCTGTTCTTCACGAAGAGCGAGGGGCAAGCCATCCGGCGCAACGCCTTCAACCTGCGAGCCTGGAAACCTGCTCTGGCAAGCGCTGGAGTCATCCTCACCCAGGCGGCAGGCGTGAATTACGAGAAGGCTCCCGAGCACGGCATGCACGCACTGCGCCACTTCTACGCATCCGTGCTGCTGGACGCGGGGGAGAACATCAAGGCTCTGAGTCAGTACCTCGGGCACAGCGACCCGGGGTTCACGCTCCGGACGTACACGCACCTCATGCCCAGCAGTGAGGGACGCACCCGGAAGGCGGTGGACAGCGTCTACGGACGGGCAGTGAGGCGAACGACGGCCCCGAGACGGCCCAGGCGGCATGACCGAGCCCCCTACTGGCGGGAAATCCGCTGGTAGGGGGCTTTCTTATGGTCTGTTGCACTCAGATCATGCCGGACTGTCGCCGTCGCCGCGCGACGCACCCGCGAGTTCCGCCTTGCGCCGGTGCTCCGCGGCCTTCGCCTCGTAGATCGCGGCCATCCGAAGGTGGTACTCCGGATTGTCCTGCTCGTAGATGTCGGGGATGCCGTCCCGGTCCTCGTCGCGCTCCTCCTCCTCGTACAGGGCCTGGTACTTGCGTACGCGCAGCTTGAGCAGCACACCGGCGAACACGGCTGCGATCAGCGAGCCCATCAGGACCGCGGCCTTGACCTCGCCCATCAGGGTGACGTTCTCCTCGAAGGCCAGTTCGCCGATGAGGAGGGAGACGGTGAAGCCGATCCCCGCGAGCGCGGCGACGGCGAACACGTCCGGCCAGGCCAGATCGTCGTTGAGCTCGGCCCTGGTGAAGCGTGCGGCGAGCCAGGTGCCGCCGAAGATGCCGATGGTCTTGCCGACGACCAGGCCGAGGACGACGCCCAGTGGCTCGGGCCTGCTGAAGACATCGTGGAGCGAGTCGGCGGAGACGCTCACCCCGGCCGAGAGCAGCGCGAACAGCGGCACGGCGAGCCCGGCCGAGATGGGCCGTACGAGGTGCTCGATGTGCTCACCGGGGGAGTGCTCCTCGCCCTTCTCGTGGTGGCAGCGCAGCATCAGGCCCATCGCGACACCGGCGATGGTGGCGTGGACGCCGCTGTTGTACATCAGGCCCCAGATGACGAGGGCCAGCGGGATGTACACGTACCAGCCGCGGACGCGCTTGTGCAGCAGCAGCCAGAAGACGCCCAGGCCGACGACCGCGCCGCCGAGCGCGGCGAAGTTCAGGTCGTCGGTGAAGAAGATCGCGATGATCAGGATCGCGAAGAGGTCGTCGACGACCGCGAGGGTGAGCAGGAAGGCCCGGATCGCGGACGGCAGCGAGGTGCCGATGACCGCGAGGACGGCGAGCGCGAAGGCGATGTCGGTGGCGGTGGGCACCGCCCAGCCGTCCATGGAGCCGCCGCCCGTGGCGTTGACCAGGGCATACACGAGCGCCGGTGCGGCCATGCCGCAGACCGCGGCGATGACGGGGAGCGCCGCGGCCTTGGGGTCGCGCAGCTCGCCGGCGACCAGCTCACGCTTGAGCTCGATACCGGCGACGAAGAAGAAGATGGCGAGCAGTCCGTCGGCGGCCCAGTGCTGGAGGGAGAGATCGAGGCCGAGTGCGGCCGGGCCTATGTGGAAGTCGCTCACGGCGTCGTAGCTGTCGCCCAGCGGGGTGTTCGCCCAGATGAGGGCGATGATCGCGGCGCCCAGGAGCAGTACGCCACCGACGGTCTCGGTGCGCAGTGCATCCGTCACGAAGGTCCGCTCGGGGAGCGACAGACGGCCGAGGAACTTACGGGTCGGGGGAGTGGGCGCGGCCACGGGTGAGAACCTCCGGTCGTTCGGGCAGGGCACAGCACATGCCGACCAGACTTCCCGGCTCACCTGAGTTCTTCTTGTCGCGCTCTTGATGCGGTCCTTAGCTTACCTAAGGGCGCAAGGCGACCCGGCGATCTTCACTTTAGAGGCAAAGGTGACAAACAGGGCACCCGGCGTATTGCCGGGTGCCCTGCTGACGGTCTGTCTCTTTTCGGGGGTGGCTCTTCTCGGGGCCCGGTCCCGGGCCAGGTCCGGGGCCCTGTCCGGGTTCGGGTCCGGTCCCTCGGGGCCGGTCAGTCCTCCGAGGCCGCGGTCGGCAGCTTGGACTGGATGAGGTCCATCACCGAGGAGTCGGTGAGGGTGGTGACATCGCCGAGTTGACGGTTCTCCGCGATATCGCGCAGCAGTCGGCGCATGATCTTGCCGGAACGGGTCTTCGGCAGCTCGGCCACCGGCAGGATCCGCTTGGGCTTGGCGATCGGGCCGAGCGTGGCGCCCACGTGGTTGCGCAGCTCCGCAACGAGGCCCTCGTCCTCGCTCGCCGTACCGCGCAGGATCACGAACGCCACGATCGCCTGGCCGGTCGTCTCGTCCGCAGCGCCGACGACCGCAGCCTCGGCGACCTTCGGGTGGGAGACGAGCGCGGACTCGACCTCGGTCGTCGAGATGTTGTGTCCGGAGACGAGCATGACGTCGTCGACCCGGCCCAGCAGCCAGATGTCGCCGTCGTCGTCCTTCTTGGCTCCGTCGCCCGCGAAGTACTTCCCCTCGAAGCGGGACCAGTACGTGTCGATGAACCGCTGGTCGTCGCCCCAGATGGTGCGGAGCATCGACGGCCACGGCTCGGTCAGGACCAGATAGCCACCGCCGCCGTTCGGCACCTCGTGCGCCTCGTCGTCGACGACGGTCGCGGAGATACCGGGCAGCGCGCGCTGGGCGGAGCCCGGCTTGGTCTCGGTGACGCCCGGCAGCGGAGAGATCATCATCGCGCCGGTCTCGGTCTGCCACCAGGTGTCGACGATCGGGGTCTTTCCGGCGCCGATGTGCTCCCGGTACCAGATCCAGGCCTCGGGGTTGATCGGCTCGCCGACCGAGCCGAGGATGCGCAGGCTGGAGAGGTCGAACTTGGCGGGGATGTCGTCTCCCCACTTCATGAACGTACGGATCGCGGTCGGCGCGGTGTAGAGGATCGTGACGCCGTACTTCTGCACGATCTCCCAGAACCGGCCCTGGTGCGGGGTGTCGGGCGTGCCCTCGTACATCACCTGCGTCGCACCGTTGGCCAGTGGTCCGTACGTGATGTACGAGTGGCCGGTCACCCAGCCGATGTCGGCGGTGCACCAGTAGACATCGGTCTCGGGCTTGAGGTCGAAGACGGCGTGGTGGGTGTAGGCCGCCTGGGTGAGATAGCCGCCCGAGGTGTGGAGGATGCCCTTCGGCTTACCCGTCGTACCGGACGTGTAGAGGATGAAGAGCGGGTGCTCCGCGTCGAACGCCTCCGGCGTGTGCTCGGCCGACTGGCGGGAGACGATGTCGTCCCACCACACGTCACGGCCCTCGGTCCAGGCCACGTCCTGGCCGGTGCGGCGTACGACGAGCACGTGCTGCACGCGGTCCACGCGGTTGATGGCCTCGTCGACGGCGGGCTTGAGCGCGGAGGGCTTGCCGCGCCGGTAGCCGCCGTCGGCGGTGATGACGAGCTTGGCGTCGGCGTCCTCGATGCGGGTGGCGATGGCGTCGGCGGAGAAGCCGCCGAACACCACCGAGTGCGCGGCGCCGATCCGCGCGCAGGCGAGCATCGAGATGACGGCCTCGGGGATCATGGGCAGATAGACGGCCACCCGGTCGCCCTTGGTGACACCCAGCTCGGTCAGGGCGTGGGCCGCCTTGGAGACCTCGTCCTTGAGCTCGGCGTAGGTGAGGGCCCGGTGGTCGCCCGGCTCGCCCTCGAAGTGAATCGCGACGCGGTCACCGTGGCCGGCCTCGACGTGGCGGTCCACGCAGTTGTACGCCACGTTGAGCTTGCCGTCGGCGAACCACTTGGCGAAGGGCGGGTTCGACCAGTCGAGGGTCTCGGTCGGCTCGGTGGCCCAGGTGAGCCGCCGGGCCTGCTCGGCCCAGAAGCCAAGCCTGTCCGCCTTGGCCTGCTCGTACGCCTCGGCCGTGACGTTGGCGTTCGCGGCCAGCTCGGCCGGCGGCGCGAACCGCCGCTCTTCCTTGAGCAGGTTGGCCAGGCTTTCGTTGCTCACGACATCTCCCTTTCCCAGGGCGTCCTATGTGCCTATGTGTCCCAGGCCATAGCTCATCAGCCAGATGCCCGGGTGACAAGAGCCTGCCGGGAATTGGTTTAGACCTGTCTGGAACGGGTGGCCCCTCATCCCCGGGCGGTGGGGAGGAGGGGCCATACGTTCTCACGTATGGCGCACCTGAATGGTTCAGGGCGCACGAACGGTCAGGCGGGAGTGTCCTCCAGCGCCGGCGGTACGGCGGTGATCCGGTCGAAGACCTCGTCGATACGGTCCGTCTCCTCGCCGCCCGCCAGCAGATAGGCCTGGGCCTCTCCGACGTGGAAGTACATCCCGTGCAGCTCCAGCGTGCCCTCGGCGAGCCGCCGCGCCACGGCCTCGTGCGCGCGCAGATGCTCCAATTGCTGGACCACATTGGTGAGACACAGCTGCTCCACCGCATCGGCGGGCAGCCGCCCGGAGATCCTGGCCCAGGAGTGGTGCCGCGACGCCATCCGCTTGAGGCTGGGCCGCCCGTGGCGCAACCAGCGCCACAGCGGGGTCTGGGCGTCCGCGCCGGCCGGCGGGCCGGCCATCAGGGCCTGCATCGCCCCGCAGCCGGAGTGGCCGCAGACGGTGATCGAGTCCACCTGCAGCACATCCACGGCGTACTCGATCGCCGCCGCGACCGAGTTGTCCCCGCGCTCCTCACCGGGCCGGGGCACCAGATTGCCCACATTCCGCACGGTGAACAGATCGCCCGGACCGCTTGCCGTGATCATGCTCGTGACGAGGCGGGAGTCGGCGCAGGTCAGAAAAAGCTGGGACGGGCGCTGGCCCTCGCGCGCCAGCCGCGCGAGCTCGTCCCGTACCAGCGGCGCCGTATTGCGCTGGAAGGAACTGAGCCCGCTGGCCAGTTGGTGCTTGGGCGGCACCGGCCACTGCTCGGGTGCGGCGACGGGGTGTTCGCCGCAGTGGTGGTTCCGCCAGGGCGTCCAGGGCCGGCAGCAGGCGTGCGACGCGGAGGCGGGCTCGGCGATCCGGCCCCCGGAGCGACCGGTGAACGCGACCGTCCCGCCCTGCGCCTCATGGGCCGCCTGCCAGTCGTGGAGTGCCTCGAAGGCCGCGTGGTCCATGAAGGAGCCGTCCAGCTCCACGACGGCGTCGGCATCATGGGGAACCTGCCCCAGCACCCGGCTCAGCCGTGGCACGGCAAGAAACGTCAACTGGCCGCGCACCCGGACCCGGTGGACCCCTTCGCGCTCCTCCGTGGTGATCCGGGTCCTGGTCAGCCGGTGCAGCGCGACCGCGACCGCCACCGCGATCCCGATGGCAACGCCCTCCAGCACCCCGGTGAGGACAACGGCGCTCATGGTCGCCGCGTACACCAGCATTTCGCGGTTCCGCCGCACGCTGCGCAGATGCGTGATGTTGACCATCTGGACGCCGACGACCATCACGAGGGCGGCCAGGGCGGCCAGCGGGATCAGATCGAGGACGGACACCAGCAGCAGTGCGGCGACCGCGATCCACACCCCGTGCAGCATCGTCGAGCGGCGGCTCACAGCCCCCGCCGAGACATTGGCGGCGCTGCGCACGGCGACACCGGTGATCGGCAGCCCGCCGAGCGCGCCCGACACCACGTTCGCCGCGCCCTGCCCGGTCAGTTCCCGGTCGAGGTCGGCGCGCGGGATGCGGACCGCGGGCTGCTTGCGGCCGGCGATCAGCTTGTCGACGGCGACCGCGGAGAGCAGGGACTCGACGCTGCCGACCAGGGTGATGGTGAGGACGGCGGCGGCGATGCCGAGCACCGGCCCCTCGGGCAGCTCGGGCAGGGCGTGGCTGCGCCAGGACGGGAGATCGACCCGGGGCAGGCTGAGCCCGGCGGCCACGGCCAGGGCGGTCGCCGCGCCAACGGCCGCGAGCGCGGCCGGGACCTTCCGTACGGCCCGGCCGGTGCGCCCCGGGATACGCGGCCAGGCGAGCAGCATGGCGACGGTCAGGATGCTGACGGAGAGCGCGGGGGGATGGAGAGCGGCGAACTGGCTCGGCAGTCCGAGGGCATTGTCGACCGCCGAGCTCTGCGGGGTGCCGCCGAGGACGATGTGGAGTTGTGCGAGGGCGATCGTGACGCCGATACCGGCCAGCATGCCGTGCACGATCGCCGGGCTGACGGCCAGGGCGGACCGGGCCACCCGCAGTGTGGACAGCGCGAGTTGGGTGAGGCCGGCGAGGACGGTGATGGCGCAGGTGGTGCGCCAGCCGTAGCGCTGGATCAGGTCGGCCGTCACCACGGTGAGTCCCGCCGCGGGCCCACTGACCTGCAGCGGGGATCCGCCGAGCAGCCCGGCGACGACACCGCCGACGGCGGCGGCCACGAGGCCCGCCTGGAGGGGCGCACCGGTGGCGAGGGCGATGCCGAGGGACAGCGGCAGCGCGATCAGGAAGACGCTGATCGAGGCGGACAGATCGGCGCCGGAGATCCGGAAGCCGGAACGGTGCCCCTTGGGGCGCCGACCCCCGGGCCGGCGGTCCTCAGGCTGTTGCGCCTCGGGAGCCTGCTCAGGCGCCTGCCCCGGCGGACTGTGCGGGCGCTGGAAGCGGGGGGTGCCGGCAGAGGTGGGGGTGGCCGGTGTGGGGGTGGACTTGGCGGAGGCCGTACCGCGATCTTCGGGCTTGTCGCGGTCGTGGCCGTTCGCACGAAAGGGGACGCAGGCAGACATGGTTCCCGTCTCCTCCGGGGCAGCGCGGTCGCGGAACGTGGGGGTCGCGGCCGTGGGTCACGGCGTACAGCGGCGGGATGGTCGAACCCGGAGTCTCGATGCGCCGCACCCGTCCCGGCGTCGGTGCAATCTCAACTCTCGGTAAATGGATCGTAATGCAGAGTAAAGACTGCGGCATGATTTCCGGGGCAAATAGGGCAATGGTTCACCCGTTTCGGTGATTAATCATTTCGGCTCGGCCTGTCGCCATCCCCTCTCTCTCGAGCGGTGTGAATTTGGCATTTGCAGTCAGATCGGCTGATAAGCAGACGATCGCTGCAAATGAGAGAAGAGGGTGGACGGATGCTGCCCGCCACGAGGAAGTTCGCCTTCGGTGCCGCTGCCGCCACGGCGCTGGCCGTCGGCTTCGCAGGCTGCTCCGCCGACGGTTCCGGATACGGCCTACTGGGAGCGAAGGGAGCCGCCGCCCCTGGTGGCGTGATCCGCCTCATCGGCGACGGCTCGACCGCCTACACGGGAATCCAGCCCGGAGTGCCCGAGCCGAAGCGCCTGAAGTCCGGTCAGAAGCCCCCGCAGTTCGTGGTGTTCTCCTGGGACGGTGCCAGTGAGGACAGCCAGAAGCTCTTCTCCCGCTTCCGTGCGGTGGGCAGGAAGTACGACGCGACAATGACCTACTTCCTCAGCGGCGTGTACCTGCTGCCCGAGAAGAAGGCCACGATGTACGACCCGCCCCAGCACTCGCGGGGCAGCTCCGAAATCGGCTTCAACGACACCCGGGGAATCAGGGACACCGTGCGCGAACTACGCGGCGCCTGGCTGGAGGGCAACGAGATCGGCACCCACTTCAACGGCCACTTCTGCGGCCCGGAGGCCGGCGTCGGCACCTGGTCGGTCGAGGAGTGGGAGAGCGAGATCAGCCAGGCCAAGTCCTTTGTGAAGAACTGGAAGACGAACGCCGGACTGGCGAAGGAGCCGCCCCTGCCCTTCGACTACGAGAAGGAGCTCATCGGCGCCCGCACCCCCTGCCTGGAGGGGCGCGAGAACTTCATGAAGGCCGCGAGCCGGCTGGGCTTCCGCTACGACGCCAGCGGCGTCAGCGACCAGGTCTGGCCCAGGAAGGAGCGCGGCCTGTGGGACCTCTCGCTCCAGACGATCCCCGTCCCGGGCCGCGCCTTCGAGGCGCTCTCCATGGACTACAACTTCATGATCAATCAGTCGGGGACGAGCAAGGGCGCCACCCTTATGCACAGGTACTGGGGCGACCAGATGCGCGACGGCTTGATCCGGGCCTTCGACCGAGCGTACGAAGGCAATCGCGCCCCGCTGATCATCGGCAACCACTTCGAGTCCTGGAACGGCGGCACGTACATGCGCGCCATCGAGGAGACCATCGCGACGGTCTGTGTGAAGCGGGAGGTCCGGTGCGTCTCGTTCCGGCAGCTCGCCGACTGGCTCGACGCACAGGACCCGCAGGTCCTGGCGAAGTTGCGCACCCTCAAGGTCGGCCAGCCGCCGAAGCGGGGCTGGGAGGCCTTCATGACCCCCCAGCCCGCGAAGCCCGCCAAGTCGCTCAAGTCGCCCAGGTCGGCCAGGTCGGCCACGTCCGCCGGATCGGCGGTGGTCGCGAATCCGCTCTGCGGGGTGCCGTTGCGGGAATGCCCGGGCTGACACGGCCCGGCCTGATGTGGCTGCTTCAGAGCGGGTCGGTCGGGCCGGCCGGGGAGCGGGTCAGGCCGGCTGGGGAGCGCTGACCTCCGCGGCCGGCTCCCCGAGGACGAAGGCGGGGTCGACCTGCGCGGCCAGGTCGGCTCCCGTCTTTGCGTTGCCCCAGCTCTCCGCGTTCTTCAGATGGAAGTGCACCATCTGGCGCGTGTAACGCCCCCAGTCCCGCCGGCTGTACGACGCGTCGGCCTCGGCCTGCAGCGCGCGCAGCGCCGCCCGGGTCTGCTCCTCCAACTGCCCGAAGCGGGCCGGACGGCCCTTCTCCATCGCCCGCACCCACTCCGAGTGCCCGACAGCGACGAGCAGGTCGTCGCCCACCTGCTCGTGCAGGAAGTCCAGATCGTCCTGCCCCTGCACCTTGTTGCCGACGACCTTGAGCGAGACGCCGAAGTCCCGTGCGTACTCCTTGTACTGCCGGTAGACGGAGACGCCCTTCCGGGTCGGCTCTGCGACGAGGAACGTCATGTCGAAGCGGGTGAACATCCCGGAGGCGAAGGAGTCCGAACCGGCGGTCATGTCGACCACGAGGTACTCGTCCGGGCCGTCGACGAGATGGTTGAGGCACAGCTCGACCGCCCCGACCTTGGAGTGGTAACAGGCCACCCCGAGATCGGCCTCGGTGAACGGGCCGGTCGCCATCAGTCGGATCTCCCCGTCGTCCAGTCGGACGGTTCGTGCGCAGGCCTCGTAGACCGGGTTGTCCTCACGTACGCGCAGCAGCCGTGAACCCTCGCCCGGAGGCGTGGTCTTGATCATCGTCGCGGCGGACGCGATCCGCGGATTCGTGCCGCGCAGATAGTCCTTGATGAGCATGAGGTGCGCGCCCAGCGCGGGAAGCGCCGAGGCCTCGTCGTCGTCGAGTCCGAGCGCCGCGCCCAGGTGCTGATTGATGTCGGCGTCCACCGCGACGACGTGGGCCTGCTGTGCGGCAAGGTGGCGGATGAAGAGCGAGGACAGCGTGGTTTTGCCGCTGCCGCCCTTCCCTACGAAAGCGATCTTCATGTTCACCTACGGTAGCGGTTCGAATGCGCCTCGTGGTCGGAGTGGGTGAAGAAGACCACTCCAACGTGGGGTCGGCCCTCGGGGCGCGTAGCCTCGCTACTTATGAGTACGAACGCCTCTGACCCTCTCGCCGCACTGGGTGCCCTGCCCGGGGTCGCGGATGCCGTGGACTCTGTACGCAAGGCCGTCGACCGGGTCTACGGCCACCGGGTCATGCGCCGCCGCAGCAACGAGGTCGCGTCGGAGGCGGCTCTGCGCGGAGCCCGCGCCTCCGCGGCGCTCTCGGGTGCCGACTGGGCGCTGGAAGAGGTGCGCCGGCGCAGCGACTTCGGCGGCGAGGACGAGGCCCGTACCGTCGGTGCGGCCCTGAGGCTGACCGCCGAGTCCGGCCAGCTGCTGTCCATCTGGCGGCAGTCGCCGCTGCGGGTGCTGGCCCGGCTGCATCTGGTGGCCGCAGGCGGCGCGGCGCCGGACGAGACGGTCGGCCGTCCCCGGCTCGCGGGCGAGAAGGTCGACGAGCCGCTGATCGAAGCGCCGCTGCCGGACGCGGACGAGGTGGCCGGGCGGCTGGAAGGGCTCTCGGAGCTGATCATCGCGGGCAGTTCGGCTCCGGCGCTGGTGATGGCCTCGGTCGTACACGGTGAACTGCTCGCCCTGCGCCCGTTCTCCTCGTCCAACGGACTGGTGGCCCGGGCCGCCGAACGCATCGTCCTGGTGGGCAGTGGACTCGACCCCAAGTCGATCTGCCCGGCCGAGGTCGGCCATGCGGAGCTCGGCCGCGCGGCGTACGTCTCCGCCTTCGACGGCTACTTGTCGGGAACCCCGGAGGGGATGGCGGCCTGGATCGCGCACTGCGGCCGCGCGGTCGAACTCGGCGTACGGGAATCGACCGCCGTCTGCGAGGCCTTGCAGCGGGGTGCGGCGTAGGTTTCAGGGCTCAGGCGTCCGGGCCGGGTCGATACGAGGCCTGCACGAAACAGGCCCTACGACGGACGAGGCCTTACGACGAGACGAGGTCCTACGACGAGACAGGCCCGCACAAAGGGTTGCGGCGGTACCAGAATTGGTACCGCCGCTGGCATGTCCGCCCAGTTACCAAGCGTCCTCGATATGTTGCCCATCAGGTCGGGAACTTTGCCCGTCACCTGGTGCGGCTGGCCCGTAATCGACGGGTCGACGTCGCGTGGGTGCTCGGCGTCCATACTTCGGTCCGTGGGCCTTTACTGCGTGATTGGTGATCCTCTCGGATGTCCCAGGTCTCGCGGGCCGTAAGTCCTTTGTACTCCAGCGGCCCGGCGAGCGGAACCCCTGGCTGCACTTCTTTACTTATAACCTCAAATATGGGCAAAGTTCGCGCTGCGGCGGCGGCTCGCGTACCAGACCAGCCCGGCGGTGGCGACTGCTGCTCCCACCGCGACCGCCGCGACCAGCGCAGGACGTGCCGGCATCGTGAACGCGGGGATCCGCTGCTTCAGTCGTACCGGGCGGTTGAAGACGAGAATCGGCCAATCGCGTGATGCCGCCTCGCGGCGCAGCGCACGGTCCGGGTTGACCGCGTACGGATGACCGACGGACTGGAGCATGGGGACATCGGTGATGGAGTCGCTGTACGCGTAACAGCGCGACAGGTCGTACCCCTCGGACTCCGCGAGCCCCTTGATCGCCTCGGCCTTGGTCGGCCCGTAGGCGTAGTACTCGACCTCTCCCGTGTAACAGCCGTCGTCGCCGACGACCATGCGGGTCGCGACGACACGGTCCGCGCCGAGCAACTCGCCGATCGGTTCGACGACCTCCGCGCCGGAGGTGGAGACGATCACGACGTCGCGCCCGGCCGCGTGGTGCTCCTCGATGAGGGACGCGGCCTCGTCGTAGATGATCGGGTCGATCAGATCGTGGAGGGTCTCGGCGACGATCTCTTTGACCTGGCGAACGTTCCAGCCTTTGCAGAGGGCGGACAGGTAGTGGCGCATCCGCTCCATCTGGTCGTGGTCCGCGCCTCCCGCGAGGAAGACGAACTGTGAGTACGCGGTGCGCAGTACGGCGCGGCGGTTGATCAGTCCCCCTTGGTAGAAGGACTTGCTGAAGGTCAGCGTCGACGACTTCGCAATGACCGTCTTGTCCAGGTCAAAGAAGGCTGCTGTGCGCGGCAAGGAGTGGTTTTCCACGACGCCGAGCATAGGCGCCCACCATTCGGCGTAAGCTGGGGCGCGTGGGTTTGCCTGAGAAGGCTCTCGGGTACACCATGGAAGTCACGGATCGTTCGCGACCGTGCTAACCCGGCCCGACTCCTCCCCCCCCGAGTCGGCCGTGGGGACGACCCCCGCTCTCCCCCCCGGCGGGGGTCGTCGCATGTCCGGACGCATTTTCGTCCCTCGCGGCTCATCGTTTTCCTCTCCTTCGGGTCCATGTGGCGTGTCTGTGGACGGCAGAGGATCGTCACGCTGTGTATCCGATGGGCTGCGCTCCGGAAGTGGTGCGGTAAGTCACCGGTATGGGCTACCGCGATATTCACAACTCGCGAGTTGTCCACAGTTTTGGAGCAAGATCCGCACGATTTCCGGGCGCGCTGCACGGTGATTCCGTCCGCGAACTTCGCGGGCCTAAGGAATCACGGATCCGGGCCGGTGCGCCGGCCTCGTGGCACCCACTGCGGCAGTGGGGTGAGAGGGGGAGAAATCGTGTCGGGTTTCATCACATCTGATACGTCGGGCACATCCGGAGGGTTCGGCTCCTCCGGGGTGCCTGACGTCTCTGGTGCCTCTGGTGTCTCTGGTGTCTCTGGTGCGTCTGGCTCGTCTGGTGCCGGCGTGTCCGGTGCCGGTGCGTCCGGCGTCCCCAGCGTCTCCAGCGGGCGGCCGTCCGTCGGTGAGCGGCGGGGCGGACCTCTGATCGTCACGGAGGACCTGGAGCTGCTCGACGATCTGCTGCGGCTGTGCGCCGCGGCGGGCGCCGATCCACAGGTCCACCACGCGGTGCCCGAGGACAGAGCGAGCTGGGAGAGTGCGCCGCTGGTCCTGGTCGGGGATGACGCCGCCGCCCGCTGCCGAGGGGCCACCCGCAGGCCCGGTGTGCTGCTCGTCGGCCGGGACCAGGACGATCCGCAGGTGTGGCGGCGGGCGGTGGAGATCGGCGCCGACTGCGTGCTGCGACTGCCCGACGCCGAGAGCTGGCTCGTCGACCGGATCGCCGATGTGGCCGAAGGCGTCGGCCGGCCCGCGCTGACGGTCGGCGTGATCGGTGGCAGGGGCGGCGCAGGTGCGTCCACGCTGGCCGGGGCGCTCGCCGTGACGGCTGCCCGCGCGGGGCGGCGCACGATGCTCGTGGACGGCGATCCGCTGGGCGGTGGGCTCGATGTGCTTCTCGGCGGGGAGCAGGCCGAGGGCAGACGCTGGCCGGACTTCGCGGCATCGAAGGGCAGGGTGGCGGGTGGCGCCCTTGAGGAGTCGCTGCCGTCGGTGCATGGACTGCGCGTGCTGAGCTGGGACCGCGGCGATTCGGTGGTGGTGCCTCCCGAGTCCATGCGCTCGGTGCTGGCCGCGGCCCGCAGACGTGGCGGAGTGGTGGTCGTGGATCTGCCCCGCCGGGTCGACGAAGGGGTTGCGGAGGCGCTGGCCCAGCTGGACCTCGGGCTGCTGGTGGTGCCCGGAGAGCTGCGCGCGGTGGCCGCGGCGAGGCGCGTCGCGTCGACGGTGGGCATGGTGCTCGGCGATCTGCGGGTCGTGGTGCGCGGACCGTACGCGTCGGGGCTGGACGAGCAGTGGGTGGCCGACGCACTCGGGCTGCCGCTGGCGGGCGAACTGCCTGTGGACACGGGACTGTCCGCCGACCTGGACGGGGGTATCCCACCGGGTGCGGGCGCGCGGGGGCCACTGGCCCGATTCTGTTCGGCGTTCTGGGAGCGGGTGCTCGCGGGCGGTGGCGTCTCATGACCGCGGCACTCCTCGAAGCCGTACGGCAGCGACTCGCCGAGAGCGGGGCCGAGCCGACCCCGGCCAGGGTGGCGGCCGCGTTGCGCGCGCAGGGGCGGCTGCTCGGGGACGCGGAAGTGCTGGGCGCCGCGGAGGAATTGCGGTGCGAGCTGGTGGGGACGGGGCCGCTGCAGTCGCTCCTCGCCGACCCCGAGGTGACGGATGTCCTGGTGTCGGCGCCGGACCGGGTGTGGGTGGACCGGGGCGGCGGGCTCCAGCTCACCGATGTCACCTTCTCCGACGCGGCGGCGGTGCGCAGGCTGGCGCAGCGCCTCGCGGCGGTCGCGGGGCGGCGGCTGGACGACGCCCGCCCCTGGGTGGACGCCAGGCTCCCGGACGGCACCCGCATGCATGCGGTGCTGCCCCCGGTCGCGGTCGGCTCGACCTGTCTGTCGCTGCGGGTGGTGCGGCCAAGGGCCTTCTCGCTGAGCGAGCTCGTCGCTGCGGGGACGATCCCGCCGGGCGGGGACCAGCTGCTCGGGGCGCTGATCGAGGCCAGGGTCTCGTATCTGGTCAGCGGTGGTACGGGCTCGGGCAAGACGACGCTGTTGTCGACGCTGCTGGGGCTCGTCGGTGAGCGCGAGCGGATCGTGCTGGCCGAGGACTCGGCGGAGCTGCGGCCCGACCATCCGCATGTGGTGCGGCTGGAGTCCCGCCCGGCGAACCAGGAGGGCGCGGGCCGGGTCACACTGCGGGACCTGGTGCGCCAGGCCCTGCGGATGCGGCCCGACCGGCTGGTGGTGGGCGAGGTGCGCGGCGCCGAAGTCACCGATCTGCTGGCCGCGTTGAACACGGGCCATGACGGCGGCTGCGGCACCGTCCACGCCAACACGGCCACCGATGTGCCGGCCCGGCTGGAGGCCCTGGGTACGGCGGCCGGGCTCGACCGGGCCGCGCTGCACAGCCAGTTGGCGGCCGCGCTGTCGGTGGTGGTCCATCTCGTCCGGGACCGGGACGGGCGGCGCCGGATCGCAGAGGTGCATGTGCTGGAGCGGGACGTGGCGGGGCTGGTGATGACCGTACCGGCGCTGCGGTGGGGCGCGGCGGGCTTCGCGCGGGAGCGGGGCTGGGAGCGGCTGCGGCTGCTGATCGGGGGTGCGTGGTGACGACGGTGGCGATGTGTGCGGCGGTCTGTGCGGGCGCCGCGGCATGGATGAGGGCCGGCGGGGACCAGGGGGCGCGGCGGGCGAGGCTCGTGCTTGCGGGAGGGGGCGCCGTGGACCTGGCCCCCCGGTGGGACTGGGAGCGGCGGTTGCGGGCGGTGCGGCGGCTGCGACGGGAGTGGCTGTGTCTGCCGGTGGCGTTGGTGCTCGCTGTGCTCGGGGCGTCGGTGCTGCCGCTGGTCGTGGGCGTGATCGCGGTGCCCCTGGTGGGGCGGCGGTTGCGGGACGGGGAGCGGAGACGGGCGAAGGAACGCAGAGCCGATGCGGTGATCGCGCTTTGCGGCGGGATCGCGGGCGAGCTGCGGGCAGGTCGCCAGCCCGGGCAGGCGCTGCTGACCGCAGGCCGGGACACCGGGGCGCTCGGCGGGGCGGAGGCCGCGGTGCTGGCGGCCGCACGGTTCGGCGGCGATGTGCCCGCGGAGCTGCGGCGGGCGGCCCGTGAGCCGGGCGCGGACGGGCTGGCCGGACTCGCGGCCTGCTGGCGGGTGTCGGTGGACAGCGGGGCGGGGCTGGCCTCCGGTCTCGACCGGCTGGAGGCGGCGCTCCGGGCCGAGCGGGATCAACGGGAGGGGCTGCGCGCCCAGTTGGCCGGAGCGTGGTCGACGGTCGTCGTGCTGGCGCTGCTCCCGGTGGTCGGACTGGGCCTGGGCTGGGCGCTGGGAGCCGATCCGCTGCGGGTGCTGCTGCACAGCCCTGTCGGCGTGGGGTGCCTGCTGGTGGGCGGGCTGCTGGAGGCCGCAGGGCTGTGCTGGGCGGCGCGGATCGTGCGGGCGGGGGAGCGGCCATGAGCGGTGAGTTCGTTCACGGGCTGGGGGCGGCGGTCCCGGTGGCGGCCGCCCTGGTTTGGCTGTGCTGCCTGGCGGCGGGATGGCGGCGCGAGAGGCGGGTGCGCGGGCGGATCGCGGCTCTGCTGGCAGTGGAGTACGGGCAGCAGCGTCGGAGGCAGCTGCCCGGGGTCGAGGTCGGGGCCGTGGTCATGGCGGGAGCCCGGGTGCGGGAGTGGGCCCTTCCGGCGGTGGCCGTGATCATCGGCTGGGTCCTCGCGGGTGGCGTGACGGGATTCCTGCTGGGAGCGGCGGGGGCGTACGCCCTGAAGAAGTGGCAGCAGGGGCGCGCACGGGACAGGGCCGTGGGCGAGGACCCCTCGGCGGAGCAACTGCCGCTCGCCGCCGATCTGCTGGCCGCCTGTGTCTCGGCCGGGGCCGGGCCAGGTGAGGCGGCAGAAGCGGTCGGGGAGTCGTTGGGCGGTCCGGTCGGCGGGCGCCTGACGAAGACCGCAGCGGAACTGCGCCTCGGCAGCGAACCGGCGCAGGCGTGGGGGCGGTTCGGTGAGATACCGGGCGCGGCCGGGCTGGCCCGCTGTCTGGAGCGGTCCGGTTCCTCGGGGGCGCCGGCGGCGGAGCCGGTCTCCCGGCTGGCCGCAGGTCTCCGCGCGGAGCGGGCCAGGAGCGCCGCGGCGCGGGCCCAGCGCGCCCAGGTCCTGATCACGGCACCGGTGGGGCTCTGCTTCCTGCCCGCGTTCCTGGCGATCGGGGTGGCCCCGATGGTGATCGGCCTGGCGAGCGGACTGCTGCACGGCGACTGACACGACGACCGACACAGCAACTGATCAACGGATTCAGGGGGTTGAGATGAGGTTCATGATGCGGATGAAGGACCGGGCGACTCATGCGGAGGCGAATGCGCGGGCCTGGCTGGGCAGGACACGGGCGCGTCGCGACGCGGGGATGACGACGTCGGAGTACGCGATGGGAACGATCGCGGCCTGTGCCTTTGCCGCGGTCCTCTACAAGGTGGTGACGAGCGGGACGGTGTCGACTGCGCTCGAGTCGGTCATCGGGAAGGCGCTCAGTGCCCAGTTCTGACACCGTCGCCGCGGCGGCCGCGGCGGCGGACACGTCGACGCCCGTGGACCGGGGGTCCGTGACGGCGGAGGCGGCCGTGGCCGTTCCGGCGCTGGTGGTGTTCACGATGGCGCTGGTGTGGGCTCTGGTGGCGGCGTCCGCGCAGATCCAGTGCGTGGACGCGGCCCGGGCCGGGGCGCGGGCGGCCGCGCGATCGGAGCCGGAGGCCGCGGCGCTCGCCGCCGCCCGGTCGGCCGCCCCGCGCGACGCCCGGGTCTCGCTGGACCGGGAAGGCGACCTGTGGCGGGTCCGGGTGGAGGCCCCGACACCCGGCCCGGGAGGGCTGGCGCTGACCCTGACCGCGGAAGCCGCCGCGCTCGCGGAGGAGACGGTGGGGAGCGGCGCGCCATGAGCAGGAGCCGCGACCAGGGCTCGGCGACCGTGTGGGTGGCCATGGCGGCGTGCGCGATATGTGCGGTTTTCGCCGCGGTGCTCGCCATGGGCCAGGCGGTCGTCGCACGCCACCGCGCGGGCGCCGCGGCCGACCTGGCGGCGCTCGCCGCAGCGGACCGGGCTCTGGACGGTGCGGGGCAGGCGTGCGATGCGGCGGCGCGGGTGGCCCGCGCCCAGGGGACGGCCGTGGTGCGGTGCGCGGTGACCGGAGAGATCGCCGATGTGACGGCCAGGGCCGCCCTCGGGCCGTACCGGCCGGAGGTCAGATCCCGGGCGGGTCCTCCGGATGGCCCAGTGCCCCCTCAGGAGTTTCTGGCGGTGCACCCGCAGGTGTCTCCGGGCTCCCGGGTGCCTCCGGGCCCGACGGGGTGGTCCCAGGCGGCGGGGCGCCCTGGGACGGGGCGGCCGGGGCAGGGACCGGTGCCTCCCTGAGGAGGACCGTCAGCAGGCGGACGGCGGCGCGCTTGTGCAGAGGTTCGTTGCCGTTGCCGCACTTGGGGGACTGAATACAGGACGGGCAGCCCGCCTCGCACTCGCAGGAGGCGATGGCCTCGCGGGTCGCGGTCAGCCAGTCACGGGCGGTGTGGAAGGCCCGCTCGGCGAAGCCCGCGCCGCCCGGGTGGCCGTCGTACACGAAGACGGTGGGCAGCAGGGTGTCCGGGTGCAGCGGGACAGATACCCCGCCGATGTCCCAGCGGTCGCAGGTGGCGAAGAGCGGGAGCATCCCGATGGAGGCGTGCTCGGCGGCGTGCAGAGCCCCGCCCAGCTGCTCCGGATTCACCCGTGCGGCCTCCAGCTGGTCCTCGGTGACCGTCCACCACACGGCCCGGGTCCGCAGGGTGCGCGGCGGTAGATCGAGCTTGGTCTCGCCGAGCACCTCCCCGGTGATCAGCTTCCTGCGGAGGAAGGAGACGACCTGGTTGGTGACCTCGACGGACCCGTAGCAGAGGCGGCCGGCGCCCCATGGGATCTCGGTGTCGGTGTCCAGGATGGAGATGGAGGTGGTGTCGCGGGCGGTGGTGGAGTACGGCGGGTTCGCCTCCTCGACGAGGGCGACGGAGTCCTCCAGGTCCAGCTGCTTCACCAGATACGTACGGCCCTGGTGGAGGTGGACGGCGCCTTCGTGGACGGCGGCGTGCGAGGCGGGTTCGTCGACCGTGCCGAGCAGCCGGCCGGTCGCGGCCTCGACGATCTGCACCGGCCGGCCGCCCTCGCCCCGGATGTCGGTGAGGTCGGCGGCCCGCTCGCGGCGGGTCCAGTACCAGCCTGTGGTGCGCCTGCGCAGCAGCCCGGCGTTCTCCAGTTGGGGCAGCAGCTCCGGTACGGCGGGACCGAAGAGGTCCAGGTCGTCCTCCGACAGTGGCAGCTCCGCGGCGGCCGCGCACAGGTGCGGGGCGAGGACGTACGGGTTGTCGGGGTCGAGGACGGTGGACTCGACCGGCTGCTGGAAGAGCGCCTCGGGGTGGTGGACGAGGAACGTGTCCAGCGGGTCGTCGCGGGCGACCAGGACGGCGAGGGCGCCCTGCCCTGAGCGTCCGGCCCGGCCTGCCTGCTGCCACAGCGAAGCCCGGGTGCCCGGATAGCCGGCGATCACAACCGCGTCCAGGCCGGAGACGTCGACCCCCAGCTCCAGGGCCGTGGTGGCGGCCAGGCCGAGCAGCTCGCCGGAGTGCAGGGCCTGCTCCAGGGCGCGGCGCTCCTCCGGCAGGTAGCCGCCCCGGTAGGCGGCGACCCTGCGGGCCAGGGTGCGGTCCACCTCGGCCAGACGTTCCTGGGCGATGACGGAGATCAGCTCGGCGCCGCGCCGGGAGCGTACGAACGCGACCGTGCGGACGCCCTGGATGGTCAGGTCGGTGAGGAGGTCGGCGGTCTCGGCCGTAGCGGTGCGGCGTACGGGGGCGCCCTTCTCACCGTGCAGCTCGGTGAGCGGCGGCTCCCAGAGGGCGAAGACGAGCTCGCCGCGGGGCGAGGCGTCGTCGGAGACCTCCGTGACGGGCAGGCCGGTGAGGCGGCGGGCGGCGACGGCGGGTTCCGCGGCGGTGGCGGAGGCGAGGAGGAAGACAGGGTTCGCCCCGTAGCGGGCGCATACGCGGCGGAGGCGGCGCAGGACCTGGGCGACATGCGAGCCGAATACGCCCCGGTAGGTGTGGCACTCGTCGATGACGACATAGCGCAGCGTGCGCAGGAAGGAGGACCAGCGGGGGTGCGAGGGAAGTATCCCACGGTGGAGCATGTCCGGATTGGTGAGCACGTAGTTCGCGTACTGGCGGACCCATTCCCGCTCCTCCACGGGGGTGTCCCCGTCGTACACGGCCGGTCGCACCCGGTTGCCCAACGGAGCGGCGAGCTCCTTCACGGCGCGTCGCTGGTCGGCGGCGAGGGCCTTGGTCGGGGCGAGGTAGAGGGCCGTGGCGCCGCGCCCGTTGGCGGCCTCGGCACCGTCGAGCAGCGTGCTGAGGACCGGAGCGAGATACGCAAGCGACTTGCCGGAGGCCGTCCCTGTGGCGATCACGACCGATTCGCCGTCCAGGGCGTGCTCGGCGGCGGCTGCCTGGTGGGCCCAGGGGTGCTCGATGCCCGCCTGCTGGATGGCGTTGATCACTTCCGCGCGGATGCGGTGGGGCCAGACTGCATGGCGGCCCGGCCTGGGGGGCAAGTGCTCCGTATGAGTGATGCGCGCAGCCCGGCCCGCCCCCGCGGTGAGCCGGTCGAGGACCGTACCGGGGGAGGGGCGGGTTTCCCCGCTCTCGGGCGGTCGTCTGGGACGGTAATTCATGGCCATCGGCACCGAGTGTGTCACTGGGCTGACGGACAATGGTCCCAAGGCGTCGTGCATGGCTGCTGGTAAGTGATTGAATGCCATCGCGGCTGGAGATCCGTCCCCTGGCTCCGTCGGGGAGACCCGAGGGGCGACCGCTCGATAGCAAGGTGCTGGAGGATCCGTGGACCTGTCCCTGTCGACTCGCAATGTGTCCGGCCCTGGTGGCGACCGTACGGTCGTCGAGGTCGGTGGCGAGATTGATGTGTATACCGCGCCCAAGCTGCGCGAGCAGTTGGTCGAGTTGGTGAACGACGGCAGCTACCACCTGGTTGTCGACATGGAGGGTGTGGACTTCCTCGACTCGACCGGCCTCGGCGTGCTGGTGGGCGGCCTCAAGCGTGTGCGTGCACACGAAGGCTCGCTGCGCCTGGTCTGCAACCAGGAGCGCATTCTCAAGATCTTCCGGATCACTGGTCTGACCAAGGTGTTCCCCATCCACACGACGGTCGACGAGGCCGTCGCGGCGACCGACTGAGTCGGCCGGAAGGCCCCGGAGGGCTCCGGACCGTTCCGTAGGGTCCGGAGACTTCCGGGGAGCTCCGGGGCGATCCGGAGATCCTTGAGGAAGGGCAGGGGTTCCGGGCGTCATCGCCCGGGCCCGGGAGTTGCACGCTCGCTCGTACGTCCGAGGGGGACCGCATGGCCACCGTTGAACTGCGCTTCAGCGCCCAGCCCGAGCATGTCAGGACGGCCCGTCTGGTGGCCGCTGCCGTGGCACGCCGGGCCGGGGTGGACGAGGCCGTGCTGGACGAGGTCAGGCTCGCCGTGGGTGAGGCCTGCAGCCGTGCGGTCGGTCTGCACCGCAGCAGCGGCATCACCGCCCCCGTGCGCGTCGTGCTCACCGAGGAGGAGAAGACCTTCTCGATCGAGGTCGGCGACGGGGTGCCCGCTCCGGGAGCTTCGTCGGCCGGCGGCGCACAGGCGTCCGGCACAGGCACCGGCCCCGGTTCCGGCTCCGCAGGGGCACCGGAGGACACGGACGGTGACGGTGGCGAGGACCAGATGGGGCTCGCGGTGATCAGCGGGCTCGTCGACGACGTCGAGGTCACCTCCGGTGTGGACGGCGGTGTGATCCGCATGAGCTGGCCCAAGAATCCGGACACGATCGCACCATGACCGCTTGACCGGTCATGCGCGTCACGCTGACGCCGATGCGCTCGTGCGTTCGTCCAACAGGCCCTGCTGAGCAGGGCCTTTTTTCATTTCCCCGGATCACGGACCTGGCGTCAATGCTTTTGACCCATTACTGCTTTCGGGGTGAATCCTGAGGCGCGATCTATTGCTGAGGAGCAAGTGAAGGTCAATTCCATTTGTCGCGCCCTGTTTTGATCAGGTTCTGCTCCCTACAATCCGTCCACATCTTGAGCTCTGAGCGTCAAGGAGGACGAATGGCGGGGCTCTTCAACCCACACCTGACCGACCACCCCACTTCTCTCGCTGCTGCGGTACTCACCGATGACAACCGGATGATCGTGATTGTCATCGCGGGCGTCGCGCTGGCGGCACTGATCGTCGCCCAGCTGCTGGTGCGCCAGGTCCTGGCGGCCGGCGAAGGCACCGATTCCATGAAGAAGATCGCGGCAGCCGTACAGGAAGGCGCGAATGCCTATCTGGCTCGGCAGTTGCGCACACTCGGCATCTTCGCCGTCGTGGTGTTCTTCCTGTTGATGTTGTTGCCGGCCGACAACTGGTCCCAACGCGCCGGACGTTCGGCGTTCTTCCTGGTGGGCGCGCTGTTCTCGGCGGCCACCGGATACATCGGCATGCGTCTCGCCGTACGGGCCAATGTGCGTGTGGCCGCGGCCGCGCGTGAGGCGACACCGGCGGAGGGCGAGCCGGCAAAGGATCTGACGACCGTCTCGCACAAGGCCATGAAGATCGCTTTCCGAACGGGCGGCGTGGTCGGCATGTTCACGGTGGGCCTCGGCCTGCTCGGTGCCTCCTGCGTGGTACTCGTCTACGCCGCGGACGCCCCCAAGGTCCTGGAGGGCTTCGGTCTCGGCGCCGCGCTCATCGCCATGTTCATGCGTGTCGGCGGCGGCATCTTCACCAAGGCCGCGGACGTCGGCGCCGACCTCGTCGGCAAGGTCGAGCAGGGCATCCCCGAGGACGACCCCCGCAACGCCGCCACCATCGCCGACAACGTCGGTGACAACGTCGGCGACTGCGCGGGCATGGCCGCCGACCTCTTCGAGTCGTACGCGGTCACGCTCGTCGCCGCGCTCATCCTCGGCAAGGCCGCCTTCGGTGATCTGGGTCTGGCCTTCCCACTGATCGTTCCGGCGATCGGCGTGGTCACCGCGATGATCGGCATCTTCGCGGTCGCCCCGCGGCGCGCCGACCGCAGCGGGATGACCGCCATCAACCGCGGATTCTTCATCTCCGCGGTGATCTCGTTGGCCCTGGTGGCCGCAGCGGTGTTCGTGTACCTGCCGTCGTCGTACGCGGAGCTGGACGGTGTCACGGAGGCCGCGATCCTGTCCCATGCCGGCGACCCGCGCATCCTCGCGCTCGTGGCCGTCGCCATCGGCATCGTGCTCGCCGCCCTGATCCAGCAGCTGACCGGGTACTTCACCGAGACGAACCGCCGCCCCGTCCGCGACATCGGCAAGTCGTCGCTGACCGGCGCGGCCACCGTCGTACTCGCCGGTATCTCCGTCGGTCTGGAATCGGCCGTCTACACGGCGCTGTTGATCGGCCTCGGCGTGTACGGGGCGTTCCTGCTCGGCGGTACGTCGATCATGCTCGCGCTGTTCGCGGTGGCACTGGCCGGCACCGGCCTGCTCACCACCGTCGGTGTCATCGTCGCGATGGACACCTTCGGCCCGGTCTCCGACAACGCCCAGGGCATCGCCGAGATGTCCGGCGACGTCACGGGTGCGGGCGCACAGGTCCTCACCGACCTCGACGCCGTCGGCAACACCACCAAGGCGATCACCAAGGGCATCGCCATCGCCACCGCCGTTCTCGCCGCGGCCGCGCTCTTCGGCTCGTACCGCGACGCGATCGCCACCTCCGTCGCCGAGGTGGGTGCCAAGGCCGCGGAGATGAACCTCAGTCTGGACATCTCCCAGCCCAACAACCTGGTGGGCCTGGTCCTCGGTGCCGCGGTCGTCTTCCTCTTCTCGGGGCTGGCGATCAACGCGGTGTCCCGGTCGGCCGGTTCGGTGGTCTACGAGGTGCGGCGGCAGTTCCGCGAGCACCCCGGGATCATGGACTACAGCGAGAAGCCGGAGTACGGGCGCGTCGTCGACATCTGCACCAAGGACGCGCTGCGCGAACTGGCCACGCCCGGTCTGCTCGCCGTGCTGGCCCCGATCGCCGTCGGCTTCACCTTCGGTGTCGGCGCGCTGGGCTCGTACCTCGCGGGCGCCATCGCCACCGGCACCCTGATGGCCGTCTTCCTCGCCAACTCCGGTGGCGCCTGGGACAACGCCAAGAAGCTCGTCGAGGACGGGCACCACGGCGGAAAGGGCAGCGAGGCGCACGCCGCGACGGTCATCGGCGACACGGTCGGCGACCCGTTCAAGGACACCGCGGGTCCCGCGATCAACCCCCTGCTGAAGGTGATGAACCTGGTGGCACTGCTGATCGCACCCGCGGTCGTGCAGTTCAGCTACGGTGACGACGCCAACGCGGCCGTACGGGCCGTGATCGCGACGCTCGCGATCCTGGTCATCATCGGCGCCGTGTACGTGTCGAAGCGGCGTTCCGTCGCCATGGGTGACGAAGGCAACGCCGCCGAGCGCACGGCGAAGTCACCGGACCCGGCGGTCGTTTCGTAGGAATACGACACGCCTGAACGAAACACCTGCTCAAAGCACGGGCGGGCGGCGCGGATTGACGCGCTGTCCGCCCGATCGCGTCTCCGCGCCGCCCCGGTGTGGGCCGGCGATGAGAGCCTTCTCTCTCTTGGTGCAAATGGCTGCAATAGCCTACATACTGGACGTCTGTCATGCGATTGTCGTCCACTTGGCGTGTATGTTCCGGGGCCGAGAGCCTTGGAAGGGACCGATCCGGTGAAGGTGAACAAGAAGCTTGCGGCCGCGCTGTCCGGCGGCGCTGTACTGGTACTCGCGCTGTCGGGCTGCACCGCCGACGACAGTGACGACAAGGTGAATGCCTGGGCCAAGACGGTCTGCGACCAGGCACAGCCGCAGATCCAGAAGAGGGCCGACGCCCAGCAGACGATCATCTCGACCGCCGCCGACGGCAAGCCCGCGGACATCCAGGCCGCCGACTCGAAGGCCTTCCAGGACATCGCCGACGCCAACAAGGCCCTGGCCGCGGCGGTGCAGAAGGCCGGCACGCCGCCGGTCGAGAACGGCGCGAAGCTGCAGCAGGACGCCGTCACGGAGCTCAACGCCACCTCCGCGGCCTACCTCGCGCTGAAGAAGCAGATCGACGCGCTCAACCCGAAGGACCAGCAGAAGTTCGCCGATGGTCTGCAGGAGGTTGCGGACGGTCTGGCCAAGATCGAGAAGATGGACCAGGACTCGCTGGCCAAGCTGCAGTCTGGCGAGCTGGGGCAGGCGATGGCCAAGGAGCCCGGCTGTCAGAAGGTGAAGCCGTCGGGGACGGCGACCGCGAATCCGGGCTCGGGCGCCTCGAAGCCGGCGACCAAGCCGTCGAACGCCACCGGACCGTCCAAGTCCGCCGGTGCGTCGAAGTCCTCCGGCGAGTAGTCGCCAGTCACCTGTAGTTCACCGAGCACGCCTGTAGTTCACCGAGCACGCCTGTAGTTCACCGAGCACGCCTGTAGTTCCCCGAGCACGCTCACGGTTCGCGTTCACGGATACCGGGTCACCCGGGCCGACATCCGGCCCCGGTAACCCGGTATCCGGCCCGGGGGCGGCGGCCCATCCGCGCGGCAGGAGCCGCCGCCCTGTCCCGCGGGAGAGAATGGGCCCGTGAGTACGACCAGCCCTGCTGCAGGCCTTCCCGCACCCGACCAGTCCGCCCGGCTCCGCGAGGCCCTTCTCGTCGCCGAGTTCACCGCCGACGGACTGCTCGACCTGCTCGGTGCGCCCGCCTATGCGGCGCTCGCCCGCAGCGAGACCGTGCCCGCGCTGCGGGCCACCCGCGGGGACTCCCCGCTGGAGACGCTCGTACGGCTGTTCCTCCTCCAGCAGACGGTGTCGTACGAGCACGCTCGCGCGGCCCTGCCGCTGGACGAGGCGCTCGCCGACGGCTGGGTGGCCAAGGACGGCGACGGCGTACGCGCGACGGTCGACGTCCGGCCGTACGGCGGGCCCGAGGGCCAGGACTGGTTCATCGTCTCCGATCTGGGCTGCGCGGTCGGCGGCGCCGGCGGGGCGAGCGGCCGCGAAGAGGGCGTGGTGCTCGGCGTCGGCGGCGCGTCCACCACACTCGCCGGCATCACCGTCCGTACGCCGGTGTCCTCCGCCCTCGACGTCGGCACGGGCTCCGGGATCCAGGCGCTGCACGCCACCCAGCACGCGACCCGCGTCACGGCGACCGATCTGAATCCCCGGGCGCTGGCGTTCACCCGCCTCACGCTCGCGCTGTCGGGGGCGCCCGAGGCCGATCTGCGGGAGGGTTCGCTCTTCGCGCCGGTCGAGTCGGAGACGTACGACCTGATCGTGTCCAATCCCCCCTTCGTCATCTCTCCCGGCGCCCGGCTGACGTACCGGGACGGCGGGATGGGCGGGGACGATCTTTGCCGCTCGCTCGTTCAGCAGTCGGGGGAGCGGCTGAACGAAGGGGGGTTCGCGCAGTTCCTCGCCAACTGGCAGCACGTGGAGGGCGAGGACTGGCAGGAGCGGGTGCGCTCCTGGGTGCCGCGCGGCTGTGACGCCTGGATCGTGCAGCGCGAGGTGCAGGACGTGACGCAGTACGCCGAGCTGTGGCTCCGGGACAGCGGTGACCACCGCACCGCTCCGGAGGAGTACGCGGCGCGGTACGACGCGTGGCTGGACGAGTTCGAGGCGCGCGGGACCAAAGCGGTCGGCTTCGGCTGGATCACGCTCCGCAAGTCCGGGGCGGAGCAGCCGTCGATCGTCGTGGAGGAGTGGCCGCACCCCGTGGAACAGCCCCTCGGCGAGACCGTACGGGCCCACTTCGAGCGCCAGGACTATCTGCGCACGCATGACGACGCGGCGCTGCTCGCCGGCGCCTTCGTGCTCGCCCCGGAGGTCATGCAGGAGCAGGTCGGCCTGCCGGGCGCGGAGGACCCCGAGCACGTCGTGCTGCGGCAGAACCGCGGTATGCGCCGCGCCACGAAGGTCGACCATGTCGGCGCGGGCTTCGCCGGGGTGTGTGACGGCACGCTCAGCGCCGGGCGGATCCTCGACGCGATCGCCCAGCTCGTCGGGGAGGATCCCGTGCTGCTGCGCGACCGCACGCCACAGGCGATCAGGCTGCTCGTGGAGGAGGGCTTCCTGGAGCCGGTGGCGGCTCGCGGATAGTCCGCTCACAGTTCGTGTCGTGTGGTTCACCGACAGCTCGTGCAAGGTTCCCTGGTGCTCGCTGACGACGGGGCGGCGGCCCCTGGCCAAGACTTCCCGTGTGAATCTGGCCATTGTTCGTACCGCGGTGCAGTGCGGTGCGGTGTGGTGCACGCCATGCCTGCGGAGAGGGCTCGACCGGCGCCGCCCGGGTGAACCCTCATCGCGTTCACCCGGAATTCGCGTGGGCG
This sequence comes from Streptomyces sp. NPDC001514, assembly GCF_053597075.1. Taxonomy (NCBI): domain Bacteria; kingdom Bacillati; phylum Actinomycetota; class Actinomycetes; order Kitasatosporales; family Streptomycetaceae; genus Streptomyces; species Streptomyces sp. NPDC001514. The sequence goes on along the minus strand of NZ_JBSFHO010000028.1, from coordinate 50,251 downwards.
ACGCCCAGGGGTGTCAGCCTCGCTCCCTGGGGGCGTCCCGGGACCGGGCCGAGGAGTGGGAGACGCGCATGGAGAGCGGGCCGGCGATCTTCGCGGGAACGGCATTCGCGCTGTTCGGAGCCGCACTGCTGGTGTGGACAGGGGCGCGCGTCCTGCACCGCGCACCGGTCGCCCACGGAGCGAATCCCGCCGCTGCCGCCACTCTCACCGCGATCTTCGGCGCCGTTTTCCTCGTCGCCGGCGTCTGGTGTTTCAGCCGCGTCTGACGAGCAAAGGACGAACGTCCGAGGAGCGCCCGAGCCGCCGCACGCGTCGCGAACCAGCCACACTCCGACCGGCACGCCCTGAGGCCGGCGTGGGAGTCCGGGCGGCAGGAATGCCTGGAGTCGGGTTACCGTTCGAGTGGCCGTTGCGAGCTTTTGCCGTTTGACACGGGGGCGGGTTGTACCGTCACACTCCGCAGCGACAGCAGTGGCAGTGCGGCCCGTACGCCGTACGCCGTGCGCGTATGTGCCCACCGAGCGTCGACCGGAGAGAAGAGCGAAGTTGTCCCCGACCAGCGAGACCGCACAGGGCGGCCGCCGACTCGTCATCGTCGAGTCGCCTGCCAAGGCGAAGACGATCAAGGGCTATCTCGGCCCCGGCTATGTCGTCGAGGCGAGCGTCGGGCACATCCGCGACCTCCCGAACGGGGCCGCCGAGGTCCCCGAGAAGTACACCGGCGAGGTCCGTCGCCTCGGCGTGGACGTCGAGCACGACTTCCAGCCCATCTATGTCGTCAACGCCGACAAGAGGGCCCAGGTCAGAAAGCTCAAGGAGCAGCTCGCCGAGTCCGACGAGCTCTACCTCGCCACCGATGAGGACCGCGAGGGCGAGGCCATCGCCTGGCACCTCCTCGAAGTCCTCAAGCCCAAGGTCCCCGTCCACCGGATGGTCTTCCACGAGATCACCAAGGACGCGATCCGCGAGGCCGTCGCCAACCCGCGCGAGCTCAACAAGCGCATGGTCGACGCCCAGGAGACCCGCCGCATCCTCGACCGCCTCTACGGCTACGAGGTCTCGCCGGTCCTCTGGAAGAAGGTCATGCCGCGACTGTCGGCCGGCCGCGTCCAGTCCGTGGCCACCCGTCTCGTCGTCGAGCGCGAGCGCGAGCGCATCGCCTTCCGCTCCGCCGAGTACTGGGACCTGACCGGCACGTTCTCCACCGGCCGCGCCGGTGACGCCTCCGATCCCGCTGCCTTCACCGCGCGCCTGACCACGGTCGACGGACAGCGCGTCGCCCAGGGCCGCGATTTCGGACCGGACGGCCGGCTCAAGTCCGCCCAGGTGCTCCACCTCGACGAGACGAACGCGCTGGCCCTCAAGGCCGCCCTCGAGAACGCGTCGTTCGCGGTCCGCTCGGTCGAGTCGAAGCCCTACCGTCGCTCGCCGTACGCCCCGTTCCGTACGACGACCCTCCAGCAGGAGGCCTCGCGCAAGCTCGGCTTCGGGGCCAAGGCCACGATGCAGGTCGCGCAGAAGCTGTACGAGAACGGCTTCATCACCTATATGCGTACGGACTCGACCACGCTCTCGGACACCGCCGTCGCGGCGGCCCGGGCGCAGGTCACGCAGCTGTACGGCGCCGACTACCTGCCGGAGAAGCCGCGCACGTACGCCGGGAAGGTCAAGAACGCGCAGGAGGCGCACGAGGCGATCCGCCCCTCGGGTGATCGTTTCCGTACGCCGGCCGAGACCGGACTGACCGGCGACCAGTTCCGCCTGTACGAGCTGATCTGGAAGCGGACCGTCGCCTCCCAGATGAAGGACGCGGTCGGCAACTCCGTCACCGTCAAGATCGGTGGCGTCGGCTCCGACGGCCGGGACGCCGAGTTCAGCGCGTCCGGCAAGACGATCACGTTCCACGGCTTCATGAAGGCGTACGTCGAGGGCGCGGACGACCCGAACGCCGAGCTCGACGACCGCGAGCGCCGCCTCCCGCAGGTCGCCGAGGGCGACCGGCTCGCCGCCGAGGAGATCACGGCGGACGGCCACGCGACCAAGCCGCCGGCCCGGTACACCGAGGCGACGCTGGTCAAGGAGCTGGAAGAGCGCGAGATCGGCCGCCCGTCGACGTACGCGTCGATCATCGGGACCATTCTCGACCGGGGCTATGTCTTCAAGAAGGGCACCGCCCTCGTCCCGTCGTTCCTCTCCTTCGCCGTGGTCAACCTGCTGGAGAAGCACTTCGGCCGGCTCGTCGACTACGACTTCACCGCCAAGATGGAGGACGACCTCGACCGCATCGCGCGGGGCGAGGCCCAGGCGGTGCCGTGGCTGAAGCGTTTCTACTTCGGTGAGGGCACCGGTGAGGGCGGTGCTGCCGAGGCCGGGAACGGCGACGGCGACCACCTCGGCGGCCTCAAGGAGCTCGTCACCGACCTCGGTGCGATCGACGCCCGCGAGATCTCGTCCTTCCCCGTCGGCAACGACATCGTGCTGCGCGTCGGCCGCTACGGCCCGTACGTCGAGCGTGGCGAGAAGGAGTCGGAGGGCCACCAGCGCGCCGACGTCCCCGCCGACCTTGCACCCGACGAGCTGACCGTCGAGCTCGCGGAGGAGCTGCTCGCCAAGCCGAGCGGCGACTTCGAGCTGGGCGCGGACCCGGTCACCGGCCACCAGATCGTCGCCAAGGACGGGCGCTACGGCCCGTACGTGACCGAGATCCTGCCCGAGGGCACGCCGAAGACCGGCAAGAACGCCGTGAAGCCGCGGACCGCGTCGCTCTTCAAGTCGATGTCGCTCGACACGGTGACCCTGGAGGACGCGCTCAAGCTGATGTCCCTGCCGCGCATCGTCGGCAAGGACGCCGAAGGCGTCGAGATCACCGCGCAGAACGGCCGCTACGGGCCGTATCTGAAGAAGGGCACGGACTCGCGCTCGCTGGAGAACGAGGAGCAGCTCTTCACCATCACGCTGGAAGAGGCGCTGGCGATCTACGCCCAGCCGAAGCAGCGCGGGCGGGCCGCCGCCAAGCCGCCGCTGAAGGAGCTCGGCACGGACCCGGTGAGCGAGCGTCCGGTCGTGGTGAAGGACGGCCGCTTCGGTCCGTACGTCACCGACGGCGAGACCAACGCGACCCTGCGGACCGGCGACAGCGTGGAGGAGATCACGCCGGAGCGCGGCTACGAGCTGCTCGCCGAGAAGCGCGCCAAGGGTCCGGCGAAGAAGACCGCCAAGAAGGCTCCCGCGAAGAAGGCGGCGGCCAAGAAGACGGCGGCGAAGAAGACGACGACGGCCAAGAAGACCGCCGCGAAGAAGACGACGACGGCCGCCAAGAAGACGACGGCGAAGAAGACCGCCGCGACGGCGGCCGCGAAGAAGACGGCGACGCCGGACGAGTAGGACCGCGGCCGACAAGTAGTCGGGAGTCGGAAGAGCAGAAGGAGGAGGGGCCCACGAGGTGGCCCCTCCTCCTCGTTGTCGCCGCCCATTTGTTCGGGCTCGGCCTCCGGGGAGTCACCCGCTCCGGATAGGCTGGGCGGATGACGCGAGCCGAGCAGCCAACGGCCCCGAGCCCCACCTCACCCCCCGACGGCCTTGCCGCGGACTCACGCGAGCGCGCCGTACGGTCACTCCTGCGCGTCCCCGCGCTGCGGCGCCTGTGGGAAGCGCAGCTCGTAGGCGGCATCGGGGATGCCCTCGCGCTGCTGGTGCTGGTGCTGCTGGCACTGCAGGCGGCGGTCACGGAGGGGGCCTTCGGCGGGGGGTACCGGGGCGCGGCGTTCGCCGTCGCCGCCGTGTTCGGTGCCCGCGTCCTCGCCACGCTGCTCTTCGGAGCCGTGCTCCTCGGTCCGCTCACCGCACTGACCGCGCCCAGCGGCCCCTTCGACCGCCGATGGACGATGATCGGCGCGGACGCTGTCCGCATGGCGCTGCTCGTCATCGCCCCCCTGTGGATCGACTGGATCCCGGACGCCGCGCTGGCGTACCTGCTGGCCACCGTCTTCGTCATCGGTGTCGCCGAGCGGTTCTGGACGGTCGCCCGCGAGAGTGCCGCGCCCGCGCTGCTGCCGCCGCCGCCTCTGGAGGGCGCTGCGGTACGCCCGCTTCCGGATCAACAGGACGCACTGCGCAGGCTCTCCCTCCGCACGGCCTTCGCGGCCGTTCCGGCGGGGGCCGCCGCCCTGCTCGTCGCCACCCTGATCGGCAATCTGCTCGGTTCCGGCATCGAGTGGTTCTCGCTCCACCAGGCGGCCCTCGGCTCATATGTCGCGGCGGGTCTCTTCGCCGCGTCGATGTCCGTCCTGTACGCCGTCGAGCTGCCGGACGCGCAGACTCCGCGCCCCCGCTCCCCGCTCGAGGGCCTGCGCCGCCCGTCCACGGGCAGCGGTCTCGACAAGGGGCGTACGGGTGCGGTGCCGCTGCTGGTCCTGGCCTGCGCATCGGTCGCCGGAGCCATCGCTTCCGCCGCGGCCGTCGCCGTACTGCACGGCCGCGACCTGGGCGGCGGCCCGGCCACCTTCGCGCTGCTCGTGCTCGCGCTGACCGGCGGCACCGGGCTCGGGATCCGTAGGGCACAGGCCGTGCTGCCCGCGCTGTCGCGCCGCCGGCTCCTCGCCCTCGCGATCGCCGTCACCGGGATCGCGCTGCTGGCGCTGGGGCTCGTGCCGGACACGGCGACCGTGCTGTTCGTCGCGGTCGTCGCGGGCGTCGCGGCCGGTGTCGCCGCGCACACCGGGCACGCGCTGATCGACCTGGAGACCGAGGAGTACCGCCGGCCGCGGATCACCGAGCATCTGCAGGCCGTCGTCCGCGTCACGATCGCGCTCGGCGCGATCGCCGCCCCGCTGCTCGCCGCCGCCATCGGCCCGCACCGCCTCGCCAACGGTGACTTCGTCTTCGCGCACGGCGGCGCCGCCTTCACCCTGATGCTGGTCGGTGCGCTGCTGCTGCCCGTCGCGGTGATCGTCCTGGCCAAGACGGACGACCGCTCCGGCGTCCCGCTGCGCCGCGATCTGGCCGATGCGGTGCGCCGCGGCGCGGACCCGGCGCAGGCGCCGTCCGCGACCGGATTCTTCATTGCCGTCGAGGGTGGCGACGGGGCCGGCAAGTCCACGCAGGTGGACGCGCTCGCGGACTGGATCAGGGCCAAGGGCCACGAGGTCGTCGTCACGCGTGAGCCCGGTGCCACGCCTGTCGGCAAGCGGCTCCGGTCCATCCTGCTCGACGTCTCGTCGGCCGGTCTGTCCCACCGCGCGGAGGCGCTGCTGTACGCCGCCGACCGCGCCGAGCACGTCGACACGGTCGTACGCCCGGCGCTGGAGCGCGGCGCGATCGTCATCTCCGACCGCTACATCGACTCGTCGGTCGCGTACCAGGGGGCGGGGCGTGATCTGTCGCCGACGGAGATCGCCCGTATCTCTCGATGGGCGACGGACGGACTCGTTCCGCACCTGACGGTGCTGCTGGACGTCTCGCCCGAGACCGCGCGCGAGCGCTTCACGGAGGCGCCGGACCGGCTGGAGTCGGAGCCGGCGGAGTTCCACCAGCGGGTACGTGCCGGGTTCCTGACCATGGCAGCGGCCGACCCCACCCGCTATCTGGTGGTGGACGCCGGCCAGGACCCCGAGGCTGTGACCACGGTCGTACGGCACCGGCTCGACCAGATGCTGCCGCTCTCCGAGGCCGAGGTGAAGGCCCAGGAGGATGCGCGGAAGGCCGCCGAGGAGGCGGCCCGCCGCAAGGCCGAGGAGGAGGCCGCGCGGAAGGCGGAGGAGGAGCGCCTGGAGCGCGAGCGCCAGGAGCAGCTCGCCAAGCTGCGTGCCGAGGAGGAGGAACGCAAGCGCCGCGAGCTCGAGGAGGCGCGGCAGCGCGAGGCCGAACGGCAGGCGGAGGAGGCCCGGCAGCGCGCCGAGGAGGCACGTCGGCTGGCCGAGGAGGAGCGCCGTCGGCGCGAGGCCGAGGAGAAGATCCGCCGGGAGGAGGCGGAACGCCGTCGCCGTCAGGCCGAGGAAGAGGCGCGGCTGCGCGCGGAGGCCGAGGAGCGGCGCCGCGAGAAGCAGCGGAAGGCGGAGGAGGCCTTGCTGCGGGCCGAGGAGGCGCGCAGGGCGGCGGAGGCGGCGGCATCGGCTGCCGCTGCCGAGACCACTGTGCCCACGCCTGTGGTCGCGCCGGGTGCGGATGTGCCTGGTGCGGATGCGCCGGGTGCGAACGATGTGACGCAGACGGTGGAGACTCCGCGCCCGCGCATCGGCATGACGAAGCAGGACGACGAGACGACGGTCCTGCCGCAGGTTCCGGATGCGGCGGAGACGACGGTGCTGCCGCAGGTCCCCGACACGGCGGAGACGACGGTCCTGCCGCCGGTACGGGACGAGAGGGCCGGGGCTGCCGCTGACGAGACGGCCGTGCTGCCGCCGGTTCGTCCGGACGCCGGCGGGCCCGTGGATCGCGTGCCTCCGGGTATCTTCCGGGACGAGCAGCCCGCGAGCGAGGATGACCGCACGCGCGAGCTGCCGCAGGTCGACGAGCAGGGCCGCCCCCGGCGCCGCTCGGACTGGGCGGAGGAGACGCCGCTGGACGACCTGCCGACCCTGGCGGATGAGCTGCTCGGCCCGCATGACGATGACGACGACGAGGACGGTCGCCGGTACGGGAACAGGCGTTAGCCGCCGCGACGTGCTTGCGAGGCGACGGGCGTCGAACACCGTGCGCGACCGGGGCTGACCAGGGCTGACCAAGGCCCGAGCAGGGCCGACCAGGGCTGACCAGGGCCGACCAGGGTTTTCCACAGGGGGCAGGGGCTGTCGGACCCCTGCCTCACAATGGGAACCCGGTGCAACACCTCGTACGACGATGTCGGAAGGCGGTGACGGCTGCATGGCCGTGTGGGACGACCTGGTGGGGCAGGAGCGTGTCCAGGAGCAGCTCGCCGCCGCTGCCCGGGACGCCGACGCACTGGTCACGGCGGCAGCCGCGGGTGAGCAGCCGGCCGAGGCGTCCAAGATGACGCACGCCTGGCTGTTCACGGGCCCGCCCGGCTCGGGCCGCTCCACCGCCGCGCGGGCGTTTGCCGCCGCCCTTCAGTGCACGAGCCCGGACCGGGCCCTGGGCGGTGCGCCGGGCTGCGGATTCTGCGACGGCTGCCACACCAGCCTCGTCGGTACGCACGCGGACGTCGAGGTGGTCCGCACCGACCTGCTGTCGATCGGTGTGAAGGAGACCCGGGACCTGGTCCGTCGCGCCCAGCTGTCGCCTGCGGTCGGCCGCTGGCAGGTCATCGTCCTGGAGGACGCCGACCGGCTCACCGAGGGCGCGGGCAATGTCCTGCTGAAGGCCGTCGAGGAGCCCGCCCCGCGCACGGTCTGGCTGCTGTGCGCGCCGTCCCTGGAGGACGTGCTCCCGACGATCCGCTCCCGCTGCCGACACCTCACCCTGCGCACCCCGCCGGTCGCGGCCGTCGCGGACGTCCTGATCAGACGGGACGGCATCGAGCCCGAGGCGGCGACGGCCGCCGCCCGCGCCACCCAGGGCCATATCGGCCGGGCCCGCAGGCTCGCCACGGACGAGCGCGCCCGCGCCCGTCGTGCGGCCGTCCTCAAGCTGCCACTCCGGGTCGAGGACATCGGCGGCTGTCTCAGGTCCGCGCAGGAGCTGGTCGACGCCGCCGCGGAAGACGCCAAGGAGGTGTCGGAGGAGGTCGACGTCAAGGAGACCGAGGATCTCAGGGCCGCGCTGGGCGCGTCGGCGGGCGGCCGGATGCCCCGCGGCACGGCAGGGGCGATGAAGGAGCTGGAGGACCGGCAGAAGCGCCGCAAGACCCGCACCCAGCGGGACAGCCTCGACCTGGCGCTCACCGAGCTGACCGGGTTCTACCGTGATGTGCTCGCGCTGCAGCTGGGCTCCCGGGTCGCCCTTGCGAACGAGGACGTGCGGGACGCGCTCGACCGGGTCGCGCGGAGTTCCGGCCCGGAGCGGACCCTGCGCCGCATACAGGCGGTCCTGGCCTGCCGCGAGGCCCTGGACGCGAACGTGGCGCCGCTGCTGGCGGTGGAGGCGATGACGATGGCGCTCCGCGCGGGCTGAATCGGGATCCGGGACCGGACACGAATTCTGGAATCGCCCATACGGGTGCTAAGGGGCACGAACACCCGCTCGGCGGTTAGGCTCCAGGAATGGACATCAGGCAACGCCTCCGGACCTCCGCCCTCGCGTGCGTCGCGGCCGTCGGGATGCTCATCTCGGGTTGCAGCGGCGGCAGTTCATTCTCGGAGGCGTCCGCGCCGTCCGGGTCCTCGCTCGCGTCCTCACCGAGCGCGGTGCGGTCGGACGACCTGAAGCGGTACTACACGCAGCGGCTGACCTGGCGGGACTGCGGTGTGCCCGGCTTCCAGTGCGCCACGCTCAAGGCTCCGCTGGACTACGCGAAGCCGGACGGCCCCTCGGTCGACCTGGCCGTGGCCCGGGTGAAGGCGACGGGACCGGGCAAGCGGATCGGCTCGCTGCTGGTCAACCCGGGAGGGCCGGGCGGTTCGGCCGTCAGCTACCTCCAGGGGTACGCGGGTATGGGCTACCCCGCCCCGGTCCGGGCCCGGTACGACATGGTGGCCATCGACCCGCGCGGCGTGGCCCGCAGCGAGCCCGTCGAGTGCCTCGACGACAAGCAGATGGACACCTACACGGAGACCGACCAGACCCCCGACGACCAGGCCGAGGTCGCCAAGCTGAGCAAGGCGTTCAAGGGCTTCGCGAAGGGCTGCGAGAGCCGGTCCGCCACGGTGCTGCCGCATGTCTCCACCGAGGACGCAGCCCGCGACATGGACATCCTGCGGGCCGTACTGGGCGACGAGAAGCTGTCGTACGTCGGGGCTTCGTACGGCACGTTCCTGGGCGCGACGTACGCCGAGCTCTTCCCGGAGCATGTCGGCCGGCTCGTCCTGGACGGGGCGTTGGACCCCTCGCTCCCGGCCCGCCAGGTGAACCGCGACCAGACGGCGGGCTTCGAGACCGCCTTCAAGTCCTTCGCCGCCGACTGCGTAAAGCGCGCGCTCTGCCCGCTCGGTACCACCTCCCCCGAGGACGCGGCGACCCGGCTGAAGGACTTCTTCGCGAAGGTCGACGCCGACCCGGTCCCGACAGGCGAGAGCCGCCGGCTCACTGAGTCGCTGGCCACGACGGGCGTGATCGCCGCGATGTACGACGAGGGCGCCTGGCCGCAGCTCCGCGAAGCCCTGACCCAGGCCATGGCCGGCGACGGGTCCGGGCTGCTGGCGCTGTCCGACTCGTACTACGAGCGGGAGCCCGACGGGAAGTACACGAACCTGATGTACGCCAACGCCGCCGTGAACTGCCTCGACGCGCCGCCCGCCTTCAAGACCCCCGGCGAAGCCGATGCCGCCGTCGCCGACTTCGAAAAGGCGTCCCCGGTCTTCGGCAAGGGCTTTGCCTGGGCCGCCCTGAACTGCGCCTACTGGCCCGTCCCGGCCACCGGCTCCCCCCACCGCATCGAGGCGAAGGGAGCCGCCCCGATCCTGGTCGTCGGCACGACCCGCGACCCGGCCACCCCGTACAAGTGGGCGCAGTCCCTGGCGGACCAGCTGTCCTCCGGGACGCTGCTCACGTACGACGGCGACGGCCACACGGCGTACGGCCGTGGGAGTGACTGCATCGACACGGCGATCAACACCTACCTCCTGGACGGCACACCCCCGCCTGCGAACAAGCGCTGCACATGACCGATGACGCCGACCGCGGGCGGGCGCACGGGTGATCGCCGGGCTGGTCAGGGGCACCCGGATTAACCCTGTAGACTTAGCGCCGCTGCTGATGCGAGCCTGCTCCTGCGGGAACAGGTACATCCGCAGCTTGCCGCCTTAGCTCAGTTGGCCAGAGCAACGCACTCGTAATGCGTAGGTCTCGGGTTCGAATCCCGAAGGCGGCTCACCTGAAACCCCAGGTCGGAAGCTTCTCCGACCTGGGGTTTTGTCGTTCAGCGGATGTGGCGACGGCAGCGGGAGCGGGCCGCGCGGGTGTCGGCGGTCTCAGTTCTGGTATCCCGCCACCCCGACAGAGAAGCACCAGGTCCCTGAGTGGTTTCCGGGGGCTCTTGGGAGAGTCCGTGCGCGCGGTGGCCACGGCCTTGGCCAACAGCGGGGCGAGGCGGTACTGGCGGCGGATCTGCCCGACGACCTCGTGACTGGTCGCCGACAGGTCCTCGGCGATCTGTGCGCAGATCCGGGCGACGGCCTGCCCGGCGACGTCCGAGAGCTGCGCTGAGATCAAGGTTCGTCGATTCCACAAATTTGAGCCCAGTGTTTCCGGCTTTTCGCCGTAGCTTCGCGTGATGCCGTAGGGAAAAACTTGAAGTGCCGGATGAAAGGTGCGAAAGCGCCCCGCCGGAAATGAGGTCAGGCATATCGGGCGACTACACCGCTGGCGCGTCCACTGCCCTAGTGACCACCTGTGGGGGCGAGCTCAGCGCGATCAACGTGATCGCCGCGGCGTACGCCAGACACATGCCGCATCAGGGCCCGCGATACCGCTCGAGCCGGTGCCCACGCGGGAATCGCCGACGTCACAAGAGAAGGAAAGACACTTTCATGGATCGGAAACTCGAAAGGCTGACGCGCTTCGGCGCGGTCTGCGGCGTCCTGTTCGGACTGTCGCTGGGCGTGGCCGGCACGATTGAGGCGTTTACCGGGGAGACCGCCGCAACCAGTTTCATCGTCGGCCTCGGGGTCGCGGGCTTCGGCGTACCGGCGCTCTTCGCGTTCCATCTCCGCCAGGCCGACGCCTCCGGCCGCTTCGGAGCGGTCGCCGCCGCTGCCAACATCGTCGGCCTCGGGCTGTTCGCCGGGGCCTCGTTCGCGTACAACGTGGTTCTGTTCTTCGTCGAACCAGCCCTCTTCGAAACCGTGCTTGACGGGCCGTCGATGTGGGCGATCGCCGGAGGAGGGACGATCTTCATCATCGGAACCCTGCTGTTCGGAATCTCCATGGCACGCACGGGCGTGCTCCCGCGGCTCGCCGCTGTGGGTTACACCATCACGCTGGTCCTGCTCGCCCTGCTCGGTAACTTGCCCGACTCCGTGCTCAGCAGCGCGAACCACGTAGCCGCCTGCGTCTCGCTCATATTCCTGTCCCGCTCCGTCTGGCGCGCAAGCTCGACTCCGTGAACCCCGGTCCTGTGTAACCGGTTTGAGCGCGACCCCGACCCACTCGGCCCCACCGACTCCGCGGGCGCTCACCTTCCGTCTGCACCTCCCCCGCCGGCACCACCGCTGACGGATGGCGTCGTCCGGTGAACCGGCGACACGGTCCACGATGTCGGGCCAGCGGGCTGAGAGCTCCCTGGGTGGCCGGCATTGGCTGCCAAGGGGCTCGTCCAGGGGTTTGCCCGTACGGCCCCGCGCCTCAGGCCGTACCCCGTCAGGGCTGAGGCGGACAGGCACATGACGTCAGTCCGTCTGATAGAGGCGGAGTGCGACCAGGGATGCGACGAGTCCGTCGCCGCTGCGCGGATCGAATCCAGTGAGTTCGTTCCACCGGCTGAGCCGGTAGGACAGCGAGTTCGGGTGCAGGTGCAGCGCGCGGGCCGCCGCGGCCACCGACAGGCCGTGGTCGGCGAATGCGACGACGGCCTCGGCCAGGTGGCCGTCCGTGCGCGCGGTGGCCACGGCCTTGGTGAACAGCGGGGCAAGTCGGGTGGCCTGCCCGCCGAGGCCGGCGGTGAGCCAGGCGTCGGCGAAGCGTACGACGCGGTGCTGCCCGCCCGTCTGGGAAAGCGCCTGGGTCGCGTCGGTGATGCTGTCCGCCGCCCCGGCCAGGGCGGGCCGCGGCAGGCCGATGCCCACCGCGGCGCCGGGCCCTGACGGCGAGATCGTCTTGGCGGCCGCGACGACCGTGTCCGGGTCGTGCCGCTGGCCCAGGACGAGGAGCCGGGTGCCGGCGGTGGCGCAGTGGAGTACGCCCGGCAGGGTGGTCAGCCAGTGCCGCAGTTGTTCGGTGTCGTCGTCCGGCCATTCCTCGGCCGGAAGGCACAGCGCCTGGAATTCGCCGTCCGGTTCGTAGCCGAGCGCCCGGGCCAGGGTGGCCGTCGGCTCCAACTGGACGGGATCGGCGGTGAGCTCGGCGAACAGCCGGTGGGCGAGCGTGGCCCGGGTCACCTCGGTGCGCCGCAGTTCCTCGTTGTAGGCCACGGACGCGTTGCCCATGAGGACCCGGAACCAGGTCCACATGAAGGCGACCAGATATGCCAGCTCCCCGACGTGCTCGGGTTCGTCGGCCGTGGCCTGCCGCAGGATCAAGTTCCAGGCCTCGCGGCAGGTGATGTGGTAGGCCCCGAGCAGCAGTTCGATGGGCAGGCCCTGCTGGGCGCGCCGCCGGCCGAGTTCCCGGGCGTGCGCGATGTGCTCGTCCTGCGGCGGGCTCTGCTCGGCGATGCCGGCCAGCAGCATGCGGCCCTGGTACAGCACGAACTGGCGGTGTTCCTCCGCAGGCACGACGGCGTAGTCGGGGATCTCGGTCCGGATCCGCCTGACGATCTCGTGACTGGTCGCCGGCAGGTCCTCGGCGATCTGTGCGCAGATCCGGGCGACGGCCTGCCGGGCCGCGTCCGAGAGCGGCGTCGATAGATCAGGATTCGTCGATTCCACAAATTAGAGCCTATCAATTCCGGCTTTTCGTCGTAGCTTCGCCGGGGCCGTGGTGAAAAGCTCGAAGTGCAGGCGCACCCACCGGAAATCGAGGTCAGACATGTCGGGCGACTACACCGTTGGCGACTACCTTCTTGCCAGGCTCGCCGAGATCGGCGTCCGACACCTGTTCGGGGTGCCGGGCGACTACAACATGGAGTTCCTCGATCACGTCGTCGACCACGACAGGATCAGCTGGGTCGGCAACGCCAACGAGCTCAACGCGGCCTACGCGGCCGACGGCTACGCCCGCGTCAACGGGGCCGGCGCCCTGGTGACCACCTACGGGGTGGGCGAGCTCAGCGCGATCAACGGGATCGCCGGCGCCTACGCCGAATACGTGCCGGTGATCCACATCGTCGGCGCACCGTCCACGGCGGCGCAGCAGGCCGGAGCCCTGCTTCACCACACCCTCGGTGACGGCGACTACCGGCATTTCGTCCGGGCGCACGCCGAGGTCACCGTGGCCCAGGCGTACCTGGGTGCGGGCAATGCGATCGCCGAGATCGACCGGGTGCTGGCCACCAGTCAACGGGAACGTCGTCCCGGCTACCTGGCGCTGCCCACGGACGTGGCGGCGAGTCCGGCCGAGCCGCCGGCGGGGGCGCTGATCGTGCCGGAGCCGGAGGCCTCGGCCCAGGTGCTGGCCCGGTTCACCGACGCCGCGCGCACCATGCTGGCCGGGGCCGGCACGCTGGGTGTGCTTGCCGACTTCCTGGTCGACCGGTTCAGTGTGCGGACCGAGTTGGCCGAGCTGGTCGCCGCCGGCGAGATCCCGAACGCGACGCTGTCCATGGGCAAAGGTGTGCTCGACGAGAGCGCCCCGAGCTTCGTCGGCACCTACAGCGGCGTCTTCAGCGCGAAGCGGGTGCTCGCCGCCGTCGAGGATGCCGATGTGCTGCTGTCGGTGGGTGTGCGGTTCAGCGACAGCACCACCGCATTCACTCACCGTATCGATCCGGACCGGACCATCGACGTGCAGCCCTTCGCCACCTCCATCGGCGACCGGGTGTTCGCGCCCTTGCCGATACGCGACGCGGTCCGTGCGCTGACCGCGGTGGTGGCCGAGTCCGGCCGGTCGTGGGCACGCTCGGATCTTCCGCCGGTTCCGGCCGGTGACCTGGCCGGCGACGCGTCCTCCGACACTACGGACAGTCTGCGCCAGGCACAGTTGTGGCCTGCGATCCAGGCGTTCCTGCAGCCGGGCGACATCGTGCTCGCCGACCTCGGCACCTCGCTCTTCGGGGCGCAGGCGATGCGGCTGCCGGCCGGCGCGACGTTCATCGGCCAGCGGCTGTGGGCCTCCATCGGATACACCCTCCCGGCGACCCTCGGCGCGCAACTCGCGGCCCCCGGGCGGCGCACGATCCTGCTCATCGGGGACGGCTCCGCGCAGGTGACCGCTCAGGAGATCGGCACCCTTCTGCGGGAAGGCTGCACGCCGATCGTGCTGCTGATCAACAACGGCCGCTACACCATCGAAAACGCACTTCACGGTAGGGAGCGGCGCTACAACGACATTCCCCAGTGGAACTGGACGCTGCTCCCGGCGGCCATGGGGGGCGAGTCGGCGACCACCATGCGGGCGAGCACGCCGGCCGAGCTGAGCACGGCACTTGCCCGCGCCGCCGATCCGGCCGACCTGGTGCTGCTGGAGGCCGTGGTGCCCGCATCAGACCTCCCTGAGGTGCTGCTGCGGGCCACGGCCCACTCACTCTCCGAGGCCCACGCCGAGGTCGTCGGCCCGTCCCGCTGACCCCGACGGCACCCGGGCCCGCTGGGCGGCAGCAATCGCCTCGGCCGGCCCAAGCAGCGCATCACAGGGGGACACGGAAAGGACGATCAATGGACAGTTCAACGGGAACGGCATTGGCCGCGACTCAAACGGCCTTCCACATGGCAGGCGCGGCGATAGCCCTGCTCGATGCGGAGGGGACGGTGGTCGGGTGGACGGAGGCCGCCCAACGGCTTGTCGGCTACGCGGCCGCGGAAGTGGTGGGCCGGTCCGGTTCCGTCCTGCTGGCGGCTGCCGAAGACCAGGCGAAGATACCGGCAGTTGTGGAGCAGAGCAGCGCCGGGGGCCGCTGGTCCGGCTTCGGCAACCTCCGCCACCGCGACGGGCGCAAGGTCGACGTACGCCTGAGCGTGTCGTCGCTGTCCGGGCAGGACGGCCGGGCCCGGTGGGTCGTATCGGCGATCGACAACGTCACGTATGCCTCGCGGGGTGCGGACGGATCAGCGGTGCAGTCGCTCCGGGCCGCGCTGAACCTCCAGAGCCACGTGCCGATCGGCGTCGTGATACGCGACTCCGAGTTGCGTTGCACCTGGGTCAACGACACACAGGGCCTCAAGGACGGCATCCCTCGCCAGGAACGGTTCGGGCGCACGCTGGTGGAGGCGGCCCCCGGTCCGGAGGCGAAGACTCTCGAGGCGCTGATGCAGCAGGTGCTGGAGAGCGGGGTCCCGGCGATCCACACGGAATACCGGGCCTTCCAGCCGGTCCATGGACGCGGGAAACGTACGTTGGCTGCGTCCCTCTTCCGTCTTGACGACGGGCATGGCCGTGCGCTGGGCCTGTGCGCCGTGAGCATGGATGTCACCGACAGCGAGCGGGCTCGCGAGCGGCTGGCGATCCTGGGTGAGGCCAGCAAGAACATCGGAACGACCCTGGACGTCATGCGCACCGGGCAGGAACTCGCCGACCTCGCGGTGCCGTTCCTCGCGGACTTCGTCACCGTCGATCTGGTGGAGTCGGTTCCGCTCGGCGAGGAGCCCCTGGCCCACATCGGGCCGAAGGACGGAGACATCCCCGCCTTCAGCCGCGCGGGCGTGGCCTCGATCCATCAGGAGGTCCCGGAGTCCCTATTCGTGCGGGGAGAGCCGGTCCTCCTTTCGCCGGCCTCGCCCTTCAACGGCGTCCTGCGCTCCGGGAAGCCGCACTTCGAGCCGATGCTGGACACCTCACCGGGCACTTGGGTGGACCGGCAACCCTTGGCCCGGGTGCGGAAGATCCACGAGCACGGGATGCACTCCTTCATGGTCGTGCCGATCCATGCGCGGGGCGCCCTGCTGGGCGTGGCGACGTTCGGACGCACGGAAAACAACCTGCCGTTCGAGGAGGACGACCTGCTCCTGGCCGAGGAACTCGTCAGCTGGGCCGCACTGTCCTTGGACAACGCCCGCCGGTACGCGCGCGAACGTACCGCGGCCCTCGCTCTCCAGCGTCACCTGCTGCCCCAGCGCGCCTCCGGCGGATCCGCCGCCGACGTGGCCTGGCGCTACCTGCCGGCGGACGACCACCACGGCGTCGGGGGCGACTGGTTCGATGTCATCCCGCTGCCCGGGGCCCGGATCGCCCTGGTCGTCGGCGACGTGGTCGGGCACGGCATCAACGCGGCGGCGACCATGGGCAGACTCCGCACCGCCGTGCGCACGCTGACCGACATGGATGTACCTCCCGACCAACTGCTGACCCAGCTCGACGAGCTGGTCCTGCGCCTTCTCGACGAAGAAGCCGACCCCCGTGGCCAGGCCACCGCGACCACGGGAGCCACGTGTCTGTACGCCGTCTACGACCCCGTCACCCGGGAGTGCACCATCGCCCGCGCCGGCCATCCGCCGCCCGCGATCGTCGACCCGCACGGCGGCGTCACCTTTCCCGAACTGCCTGCCGGAGCCCCGCTCGGTGTTGGCATGGTCCCGTTCGAGTCCGTCACCCTGGAACTGCCCGAGGACAGTGTGATCGCCCTCTACACCGACGGCCTGATCGAGAACCGCGACCACGACATCGACGTCGGCATGGACCGCCTGGCCACCGCCCTGGCACGTCCCGGTCTCCCGCTGGAGGGCCTCTGCTCGTCCGCGATGGACATGCTGCCCACCAGGGCACCGAGCGACGATGTCACCCTCCTCCTCGCACGGACCCGCTCGCTCGGCCCGAGGCAGGCCGTCTCCTGGCACCTGCCAGGCCGACCCGGCCTTGGTAGGCCACGCCCGCACCCTGGCCACCCGCCAACTGGACCAGTGGGGACTGGAGCACCTTGTCGACTCCACGGAACTGATCGTCAGCGAGCTGGTCACCAACGCCATCCGCCACGGCAACGGGGTGCGCGACGGCCGGGGCATGGTCGGCCTGCGCCTCATCCGGCACGAGATGCTGACCTGCGAGGTCTCCGACACCAGCGACAGCCACCCACGCCTGCGCCACCCCCGCACCACCGACGAGAACGGCCGCGGCCTCCACCTCGTGTCGAAGCTGTCCCGCCGATGGGGAACCCGCTGCACACGGGACGGCAAACTCATCTGGTCCGAACAGCAACTCGCACCCAGCGCATGAGGCGCGGTCGCACGTTGCCCCAGCGGCCTCCAAGGCCTGACTGGGCCAGGAGGTCGACCGCATCCATGCCGTATGTCTCCTGTGGCCCACAGCACGGCTGCGAGGGTCTTGACGCTCGTTGACTCGGAAGTAAGCATTCCGCTTATCGTTCGGCATTGTCGAACCAAGATCGGCTCGCCGCCAGGGAAAGGTTCCACTTCCATGCGCCTGAGATTCCCCCGCCGGGTTCTGGCCGCTGCCACCACCGCAGCGGCCCTCGCCTTCATGGGCACTGCCGGTCCCGCCCATGCCGATGTGACGGACCTCCCGCCGGCCGGGGCCAACGACTGGTCCTGCAAGCCGGATGCGGCGCATCCCCAGCCCGTGGTCCTGGTCAACGGCACCTTCAAGACCATGGCCGAGAACTGGGCCACGCTCTCGCCGCAGCTCGCGCAGGCGGGCTACTGCGTGTTCGCCTTCAACTACGGCACTGCCGCCACCGAGCCGATCCCCGACTCGGCGGCCGAGCTGCGCGACTTCGTCGGTGCCGTACTCGGTGCCACCGGAGCGAGCAAGGTGGACATCGTCGGCCACAGCCAGGGCGGGATGATGCCCCGCTACTACGTCAAGTTCCTCGGTGGCGCGACCAAGGTGGACGACCTGGTCGGCATCGTGCCGTCCAACCACGGCACCTCGAACCCGCTGGCCCTCGCTGCCGGAGCCACCGTCTGCCCTTCATGCGTCGACCAGACCGCCGGTTCCGATCTCCTCCAGAAGCTCAACACCGACCCCGAAGCCCCGGTCGGTCCGCACTACACGCAGATCGCCACGAGGTACGACGAGGTCGTGGTTCCGTACACCAGCTCGTTCCTGACGGGGCGCGATACACAGGTGACCAACGTCCCGCTCCAGGACACGTGCCCGCTCTCCGTCACCGAGCACGACCAGGCCCCCAAGGACCAGGTCGTCGCGCAGTGGGTGAGCAACGCCCTCGGGCGCAAGGGCCCCGCCGACCCGGGATTCCAGCCGGACTGCGGCGTGTGACCGGAAGCCGGTCAGCAGGACCGGCTCCACAAGGACCAGGCCCTGAGCGTGTTGTCCGGATCCGTCTCCCCGCGGGACCGGATGCCGGAGGACCTCAAGGGCGTGGAGCGCCTCGGCATTGCGCCCGCCGCCGCCCTGCAGTCGATCCGTCAGACGAACGCGAGCTTGGCGCCGAGCGCCGCGAACGCGGCCGCGAACACCCGGCGCATCCAGGTCAGTACCGGCGGGTGCGAGATCACGCGGTGCCTGACGGTGGCGGCGAACTTTCCGTACGCGGCGAAGACGACGAACGTGAGCAGCATGAAGACGGCGCTCAGCTCGATCATGCGGGGGAGCGTGTCCGGTTCGCCGGGGGTGACGAACTGGGGGAGGAACGCGAAGAAGAAGAGGGTCAGCTTCGGATTGAGGATGTTGATCAGAACGGCGGAGAGGATCACCCTGGCCGCGGAGCGGGGAGCGGCGTCCTCGGGGGCGGTGAGCGCGCCCTTGTCGCGCAGGGTGCTCCACGCCATGAAGAGGAGATAGGCCACACCCAGGTACTTGAGGATCTGGAAGGCCGTCGCGCTGGTGTGGAGAAGCGCCGCGAGGCCGGTGATCGCGGCGACCATGTGCGGAACGATGCCGAGGGTGCACCCGATCGCGGCCACACAGCCGGCGCGGGCGCCGCGCGAGAGGCCGGCGGCGATCGTGTAGAGGGCGCCCGTGCCGGGGGTGGCCACGACGACGAGCGAGGTCAGCAGGAACTCGAGGCTCAGGTGCATGTCCTGACCCTGCGCCCGTTAATGGTCCGCCCACCAGGTCCAAACCGGGCCGGGCCGACAGATCCATAAGGCCTCGCAGGCTCCTCGACGAATCCGTCTGAAACATTCGTCCCTGCCCAGCGCGTCAGTGGGGTGTAGGCCGGCGGCGACAGCCGACAGTCGGCAGGGGCGGGCAGCGAGGTGGGGGCCGGGGTGGGGACGAGAAGGTCCAGGGCGGATGAGTTCCTGGAGTTCGCGGCCGGGCGCACGGGGCATCTGTACCGCTCCGCGTGCCTGCTCACCAGCGGAGACACTCACCTCGCCGAGGATCTGGTGCAGGACACGCTCGGGCGGATGTACGCCCTGTGGGGCCGGATGTCCCGGATCGACAACCCCGCGGCGTATGCCCAGACCGTGCTCGTACGCACCTTCCTCACCCAGCGGCGGCGGCGCTCCGCGACCGAGCGGCCCCTCGGGGAGCTGCCCGACACGACCCCCGTCGCGGGCGAGGACGATCCGGCGCTGCGGGTGGCGCTGCTCGGCGCGCTGGCGCGGCTGGCGCCCAAGGACCGGGCGGTCGTGGTGCTGCGGTACTGGGAGGACCGCAGCGTCGAGGAGACCGCCGACGCGTTGCACGTGAGTTCGGCGGCCGTACGCACCCGGTCCGTACGGGCACTGGCGAAGCTGCGGGAGCAGCTCGGCGGCAGCATCACCGAGTTCGCCGCCCGCTGACCCGTACCCCTGCTCGTACCCGACCCCGGCCCCGAACCGTGACCCGATCCGTACCCGTACGAGCCCTTACGACGACTTCCATGACCAGGAATGGGTGATTGGCATGCCTTTCGAGGACGAACTCGGCGACGCGCTGCGTCGCACCGGCGCCGGCTTCACGGCCGACGACCAGCAGGGCCTGCTGGCCGGCGGCGTGCAGCGTGGCCGCCGCAGGGTGGCGCGCAGGCGCGCCGCGGCGGTGACCGGCAGTGTGCTGGCGCTGGCTGTGGTCGGTGTCGGCGGTGCGTACGGCGGGGGGCTGCTCGGAGGTGGCGGCGGCGCCGGTGGCGACGACGAGCAGCGCGCCTCGGTGGCGGCGGCGCCCAAGCCGGTCGGCGAGGGGAACGGAAAGATCTCCGCCCAGGACATGATCAAGACCTTTGGAGGGCTGCTCCCCAAGGGCGAGCTGACCGACGCGACGGCACGCGGCACCGACTTTCCGGCGCCGATGGTGTCGGGGGTCTTCGACGACGGCAAGGGTAAGGCCGCGATCGGGATCGCCTTCTTCCGTACGACCCCCGGGGACGAGGGCTACAGCAAGTGCGCGGACAAGAACTTCATTCCGTACGACGGGTGCACGGCCGAGACGCTGTCCGACGGCTCCCGGCTGATGATCCTCCAGGGGTACGAGTACCCGGACAAGCGGGAGGAGACCAAGAGCTGGCGGGCCACGTTGGTCACCAAGGACGGAGTCGTGCTCGACGCGAGCGAGTACAACGCGCCCGCCCCGAAGGGCGCGGAGATCTCCCGTACCGATCCGCCGCTCAGCCCCGCCCAGTTGAAGGCGCTGGTGACGGCCGAGCAGTGGAAGCCCGTGCTGGCCGGGGTCCAGGATCCGGCCGAGGCCAAGGCGGACCTGGCCAAGGGCAAGGGCAAGGGCAACGGCAACGGCAATGCCAAGGGCCAGGCCGGGGAGCCGACGGCGCCTGAGGCCACACCGATCGACGGCACGGCCGTTCATTCGACGCTCGTCTCGCTGCTGCCCAAGGGGCTGAAGGTGAGCGACAAGGGTGAAGGGGACGGCGAGTTCGCGTACATCGTCGTCGACGACGGCGAGGGCAAGAGCCTCGTGCAGATCAACGTGCAGCGGAACATGAAGGACGTCGAGTCGGAGCTCTTCCCGCAGGGCGCGTACGCCCTGCTCCCCGACGGCACCAAGGTCAGGGCCACCCAGCGGCCCGGTGAGAAGGGCGGCGAGGGAGTCGTCTGGTGGTCCGTCGACACCATCCGGCCCGACGGCCGGCGGGTCGTGGTCTCGGCCTTCAATGCTGCGACCCAGCACGAGGCCGCCACCCGCGACGAGCCCGCGCTGACCATGGACCAGCTGAAGTCCATCGCCACGAGTGAGAAGTGGCGCACGCTCAAGTAGCCGGCCCAAACAGGTGCACATGTCTGTCACTTGGCGTCGGAGTACCGCTCCACCACCGCCGTCGTGAACGGAAACCGCACCGGCGTCTCCCCGAACGCGATCCGCCCGGCCAGATCCCCGGCCGCGCGGATCGCTTCGGCGACGGCGGCCGCCTCCTCCGCCGGACAGTGCACGATCACCTCGTCGTGCTGGAAGAAGACCAGCTCCGCCCGCATCCCGGCCGTCTCCCTGCGCAGCGCGGCGAGCATCAGCAGCGCCCAGTCCGCCGCGCTGCCCTGCACCACGAAGTTACGGGTGAAACGACCGCGGGCCCGGGCGTTCGTCGACGCGTACCCAGGGACGAACTCGCCCTGTACGGAGTCCTCGTCCGCACCGCCCTCCTGGGGGATGCCCGCTTCGTCGTCCTCGCCCGCGCCGGCCGCCGGGGGACTCGTGCGGCCCAGCCAGGTCCGCACGAGGCGGCCTTCCTCGCCCGCGCGGGCCGCGTCATCCACGTACGCAACGGCGAGCGGGAAGCGGCGGCGCAGCGCCGCGAGGTTCTTCAGGCCGTCGCCGCTGGTCTGGCCGTAGATCGCGCCGAGCAGTGCGAGCTTGGCATGGGCGCGGTCGCCCGAGAACGCCCGGTCGGACAGCCGTGTGTACAGATCGTCCGGGTGGCCCGCGACCTCCATCAGGCCCGGATCGCCGGAGATCGCGGCGAGGACGCGCGGCTCCATCTGGTCGGCGTCCGCGACGACGAGCCGCCAGCCGTCGTCGGCGACGACCGCCCGCCGGATCACCTTGGGGATCTGGAGTGCCCCGCCGCCGTTGGTGGTCCACCGCCCGGAGACCGTGCCGCCGGGAAGGTACTCGGGCCGGAAGCGGCCGTCCCGGACCCAGTCCTGGAGCCAGCTCCAGCCGTGGGCCGTCCAGATCCGGTACAGCTTCTTGTAACGGATCAGCGGCTCCACCGCCGGGTGGTCGATCTCCTCCAGCTCCCAGCGCCGGGTCGACTTCACCTTGATCCCGGCCTGCGCGAACGCCTTCACCACGTCCGTGGGCAGGTCGGGCCGCACCCGGCGTCCGAACGCCGCCGACACCTCGTCCGCCAGCTCGGCCAGGCGGCGCGGCTCGCCCCCACCCGCATACCGCTCGCCCAGCAGCTCGTGCAGCAGCTCCCGGTGCACGTCCGCCCGCCAGGGCAGCCCCGCCCGGTTCATCTCCGCGGCCACCAGCATGCCCGCCGACTCGGCCGCGGTCAGCAGCCGCATCCGGCCGGGGTGCTCGGCGGCCTCGTGTCTTCGCTGCTGCTCGGCGTAGACCTCAAGGAGGCCCTCGAAGGGGATGGTCACCGGCTGCGGCTCGAAGAGCGAGGACTGCGAGCCCGGTTCGGCCGCGCGCTGGGGCGGATCGGGCGGTACGGGGGCGCCCCGCAGCCGCGCCCAGGCGGCCGCCGCGGACCGGGGCTCGCCGAGCCGCCCCTCGTGCCCGAGCAGCAGCAGCTCGGCGTCCTCGATGTCGTAACACCGCTCGACCCGGACCCCGGCGGCGAGCAGGCGCGGATAGACCTCTGCGGTGGAGCGCCACACCCACCGGCCTTCCCGCCCCACCTCCGGCCGCGCCCGCACCGCCTCGACGAGATCCGGCTCCTTCCGGACCTCCCCGGCGGGCAGCCCGTCCGGGCCGAGGGGGACGAGCAGCGCCCCGTCACCCTCGGCCGGGGACAGGGCCCACCGCTCGGTCATGGGTGCGAGTCTGGCACCCGCGACTGACAACGGCCCGTCGCCGGGCCGCCACCGGCCAGGGCGGCCTACGCCGCCGCGTGGAACAGCGCCGCCGCCTCACCCCGTGAGCCGACACCCAGCTTGGTCAGGATGTTCGCGACATGGAACTTCACCGTGGACTCGCTGATGTGCAACTCCTGCGCGATCGTCCGGTTGCGGTGGCCGAGGGCCAGGTGGGTCAGGACCTCGACCTCGCGGGCGCCGAGTGCGGTGAGCGGGTCGGCGGCGGGCTCCTGCGCGACATCCAGCGGGATCGTCGCCGTGACCGTCGTGCCCCAGCCCGGCACTGCGTCGATGTCCAGCCGCCCGCCCAGGACGTCGAGGCGTTCGACGACGCGGCCTGGGGCCAGCGCACCCGGCGTGAGGTCACCGGGGCCGTCGTCCCGTACGGTCGCGCGCAGCTCCCGCTCGGTGACCTGCCAGCCGACGTGCACGCGGGACAGCGCGTCCTGCTCCAGCACGGCCAGCAGCACCGCCCGGACGACCGCCCGCGCCGTGTGCGCCACATCGGCCGCCACCGTGCTGGTGGCCTCGGGCTCCGCCAGTTCGAGGCGGACCGGGCTGTAGCGGACCAGTGGCCTGAGCGAGGCGGCGAGCCGCGCGAAGGCCTCCTTGGCGGGCTCCTCCGCGATCTCCTGGTCGCGTTCCGCCTGGGCACGCAGCTCGACCAGGGCGGATACGGCCAGATCGGTCGCGGTCGCGCGGGCCGCGCC
This sequence comes from Streptomyces sp. NPDC001514, assembly GCF_053597075.1. NCBI lineage: Bacteria > Bacillati > Actinomycetota > Actinomycetes > Kitasatosporales > Streptomycetaceae > Streptomyces > Streptomyces sp. NPDC001514. The sequence continues at coordinate 26,862 of NZ_JBSFHO010000028.1, read as the reverse complement.
GTCGTCGAGGCTGCGGCTGCGCAGCACCCCCAGCAGCCCGGTCAGCGATGCCGCGTGCGCCTCGCCGAGCTCCGCGATCACCCGGGCGCGGGTCTGGGCCGCGGTTCGCGACCGGGCCAGTGCCCCCGGCACGGCCTCCGCCGCGAGCCGGTCGAAGTGGCTGGTCACCACGTCCCACAGGGCCTGTACGACGGCGACGGCCGCCGCGTCGACGGGCGCCTGGGCGGCCTCAGCGATCTCGCCGATCTCGCCGGTCTTGACGGTCCCGCCGGTCCGTACCAGCACCAGCACCGCGCCCCGCGGCGTGGCGTCGCTGGTGACGGCGAGCACCGGCCGCGCCTCCCCGGCGAGCTCGACGGTGCCCTGCCACGGCCGCCCGGCGATGCCCGACGAGAGCAGCGGGGCCAGATCGGCCGTGGTCATCCGGTCCGCGATCTCCGGCTCCCCGTACGTCTTGAACGGCGAGTGCGCACAGTGCGTGGACAGCTCGGCAGCCGCACGGTGCGGGACGAGCTCCGCCAGGACAGCGGATAGCCGGGGCAGGATCTCGCCCAGTGGCTGTCGGATGACGTCATAGGCGGCGGTCAGAGCGGGCACGGGTCCGGTCAGGTCCATACCGATCAGCGTAATCAGGCGTGTTGGGCGGGTGGCCGGTCTTTCGGCCAGGTCGGACTGTCCCAAAGGCCGGGCAGGCCGGAGCCCGCGGCGATCAACGCTGGAAGCGTCAACAGATCCTGATCCGAACGGAGTCCGGCATGGCAGCGAAGGACGTCATGGAAGCGATCGTGTACGAGGAGTTCGGTGGCCCCGAAGTGCTGCGGCACACCGAAGTCGACAAGCCCGAACCCGGTCCCGGGGAGGTCCGCGTCAAGGTGGTGGCGGTCGGCGTCAACCCGCTGGACCACAAGCGCCGTTACGGCTGGGTCGAACAGTTCTATCCGACGACGTTCCCGGCGATCCCGGGTCTGGAGTTCGCCGGCATCGTGGACGCGCTCGGTGAGGGCGTGACCGGGACCGCCGTCGGCGACGAGGTTCTCGGCTGGACGAAGACCGGCGCGTACGCCCAGTACGCCATCGCCGGTGACATCGTCCCCAAGCCCGCCGCCCTGTCCTGGGAGTCGGCCGCGACCCTCCCCGTCGCCGGCGAGACCGCCCAGCGGGTCCTCGGGGCACTCGGCCTGAAGCAGGGCGAGACGCTGCTCCTGCACGGTGCGGCGGGCGCGGTCGGCTCGATGGCGGTGCAGCTCGCGGTGGCGCTCGGCGCGACGGTCGTCGGCACGGCTTCCCCGCGGAACCACGACTATCTGCGGGCACTCGGCGCGATCCCCGTCGCCTACGGGGACGGGCTCGTCGCACGCGTACGCGCCGCCGCTCCCCAGGGCGTGGACGCAGTCTTCGACGCGGCCGGCAGCGGTGTCCTGCCCGCCTCGATCGAGCTGCGCGGCGGCACGACGGACCGGATCGTCACCATCGCCGACATGAACGCGGCCGACCACGGCGTGCCGTTCTCCGGCGGCGGTACACCACCGGAGCAGGTCCGGGCGGGTCTGACGGAGCACGCCCGCCTCGCCGCAGAGGGCCGTCTGAACATCCCGGTCGTCGAGACGTTCGTCCTCGCCGACGCCGCGAAGGCGCAGGAGCTGAGCGAGGCGGGCCATGTGCGCGGCAAGCTGATCATCAAGCCGTGATCACGAGAGCGTCCGTACGATCCGGGCCGGATTCCCCACCGCCAGCACGCCCGCCGGCAGGTCCTTGGTGACCACGGCACCCGCCCCGACCACCGTGTTCTCGCCGACGGTCACCCCCGGGCAGACGATGACGCCGCCGCCCAGCCATGCATTGTCGCCGATGGTGATCGGCTCGGCCTTCTCCCAGCCCTCCCTCCGCCGCTGCGCGTCCATTTCATGGGTGGGGGTCAGCAGTTGGACGTTCGGCCCGATCTGGACGTGCGCGCCGATCGTGATGGGAGCGGCGTCGAGGAAGACCGCCCCGAAGTTGATGAACGTGCCCTCGCCGATCCGGATGTAGCGGCCGAAGTCGCACTGGAACGGCGGCCGGATGCGGACGTCCGCGCCGACCGAACCGAGGAGTTCGGCCAGGATCCCGGCCCGGTCGGCGGGCGCGGCACCGCCGTTGGCGTTGTAGGCCGCGCAGAGGACGAAGCGCCGCTCCGTGTCGGCGGCCAGCTCGGGGTCGTCGGGCAGATACCAGTCACCGGCCAGCATGCGCTGTTTGTTGTCGCCCATGGCTGCCACCGTACGGACCCCGGGCCCCGAGGAGGAGGCGGAACTCCGCCGCAGTGCGGAGGCGGATGCTCCTGGCCTCCGATGTCTTCGCCTCGGGCCGCCGACAGCCTGGACGCATGCCGAGGATGAGAGCTCTGCCGGACGTGCCTCGCCGGGCCGTGATCGCCGCCCATGCCGTGCCCCTGATCGCCCTGCCCTCCGGGCTGTGGCGGCTTGCGCTGGTCGCCGGGCTTCCGGTCGGTGACGCGTACGAATCCACCGCGTGGTGGGAGCCGGTCTACGTCGTGATGCTCAGCGTCGTGTCCGAGTGCCTGGCGCTGCTGACGCTTGGACTGGTGCGGGGCTGGGGCGAGCGGGTTCCCGGCTGGGTTCCGCTGCTGGGCGGCCGCCCGGTCCGCCCGCTCGCCGCCGTCGTACCGGCGCTGCTGGGGGCGGCCGGGCTGTTCGCGCTGTACGCGTGGAGTCTCTACTGCCGACTGACCGGGCTCGGGGAGCCCATCGGCAACGCGTGGCAGGAGGCTCTCGCGGCGGTCTGTTACACGCCTCTGCTCGCCTGGGCTCCGCTGCTCGTGGCGGTGACCGTCGCGTACCACCGGCGGCGCCGACGGTCCGCCTGACCAGGCGCCTGAGCCGCACCCGGGCCGGGCCCCACCCGAGCCCGGGCCCGCAGCCTCACCGGTACCCGCGCCTGCACACCGGAGCCACCCCCGCCACCACCGCGATCAGCGTGCACGCCCCGGCCGATGCCCCGAGCGCCGCCCACGGGACGTCCACCGCGACCGGTGCCGACAGTGTGGCCAGCGCCGCTGCCAGGCCCGTCAGGTTCACCGCCGTCACGGCGCCGCCCAGCAGCACGCCGATCGCCACGGCCAGCAGGGCCTCGCCCGCGACGACCCGGACGACCTGGCCGCGCGTCGCACCGGCGAGCGCCAGCGAGCGGAGTTCGGCGGAGCGTACCGAGTTGGCCATCAGCAGGGTGTTGGCGAGCGCGATCGCCGTGTACACGAGGGCGATGCCCAGCACCACGACCAGCCCGAGGCGCGTCCTCGGGCTCGTACGGGGATGGGCGGCCGCGGCCCACGCGTCCGCCGTGCGCACCTCTCCGCCGGTGGCGCGCAGCGCCGCGGCGACCGCGGCCCGGTCCGAATCGGCTGCCAGCCGCACGTCGATGCGGTCGAGGCGCGCGGCCGGCGCGTTCGCGGCGGTGACGTAGGCGCCGTTGTTGCCGGTCCCGGCCGCCAGCACCGCCGCGATCCGCAGCGAGGCCGGCCGCCCGTCGCCGAGCCACACGTCGACGGTCTCGCCGACCCGGTGCTCGGCCCACTCCTCGTTGACGACGATGGACCGGTCGTCCAGGTTCCGCAGGTCCCCGGCGACGACCGGCAGTCTCGCGACGGACGCCAGGGCCGCCGGGTCGGTGACCGCGCGGGCCTCGGACCTGATGAGGGCGGTGCGGTCCTCGCGTACGAAGACGGCGGTCGTCGCCGAGCCCGAGACGACCGCCCCCGGAATCCGCCCCGGATGCCTGAGCCGCTCACCGGTGACCACGAGATCGGCGGACGTCTGCTCGCGCGCCTCCTCGCCCCTTGCGGCCGTCACGGTCGCCGCCGACCCCATGAGCGAGCCCGCGAGCGCCACCGTCACCAGCACGGGTGCCGCGACGGCGGCGGTACGGCGCAGGGCGGCGGCCGCGTTGGCGCCGACCAGCAGCCCGGTCGCCCCGGGCAGTCGCAGGAGCCGGGCCAACGGCCGTACGAGCAGCGGGGACAGGGCGGCGACGGCCGAGACGAGGACCATCGGCTGGGTCGTGTACGTCTTGCGCTTGAGCAGATCGGCCGGGTCGGTGGCGAGCGTCCAGCAGAGCAGCCCGGCGCCGGCCAGCAGCAGTGCGCCGCCCAGCAGCAGCCGCCCGGGCGGCATCGCACCGCTTTCGGCGTCGGCCTCGCGCAGTGCCTCGGCGGGGCCGGTCCTGCCCGCCCGGCGCGATGCCGCCAGCACCCCGGCGAACGCCACCGTCAGGCCCGTCCAGAACGCGGCGTGATACGGCCAGGCGTGGTCGCCGATCGCGAACCAATCCGGCGCGATCCCGCCGTCGACCAGCAGATGGGCGAGCCGCGGCGCCCCCCAGGCGCCCAGCGCACACCCCGCCGCCGAGGCGAGCACCCCGACGACAGCGGCCTCGGTGAGGAGCAGCCTGCGCAGCTGGCCGGGCGTCGCGCCCGCCGTGCGCAGCAGCCCGAACTCCCGCCGGCGCAGCGCGACCGCGAAGGCGAAGGTCGACGCGACGACGAAGACGGACACGAAGGCGGTGACACCGCCCGCGGTGCCGAGCAGGGAGTTCACGGTCATCAGTGCCTCCGCGTCCCGCTCGGGGTCCGGATCGGCGCGACGGCGGTCGTCACCGGTGAGCACCTGGGCACGGTCGCCCACGACGCGTCGTACGGCGGCGGGGTCGGCGGCCACGCCGACGGCGTTCGGGGTGTCGTCCGTGGTGACGGGGCCGAGCGCCCGGAGGTCGTGCAGCAGTTCGATGTCCACAGGCTGTGGATGGGTGAGCTTCTTCGACACCTCGGCGGTGTCGGGCCCGCGCTCCACCTCCACGGTCAGCGTGTCCCAGCCCATGACGACGACGGGCACTTCCGCGAACCGCTCCGGCGGCCTGACCGGGGCGTCGAGCGTCGACGCGAGCCCGAGCCCCATGGCGGCGAGCAGCCCGACCCCCAGAGCGAGCGCGACAAAGCTCCCGAGGAGCGTGGCCCAGCGGGTGCGCAGGGCGGCGAAGACGACGGTCAGCACACCGCACCCCCGGTCACGAAACCCCCGGCCACGAAAGCGCTGCTGTCCTCCAGCTGCGTCATCGCCGTCGCGACCTGCGCCGCCGAGGGCGACGCCAGCTCGCCCACGACGCGCCCGTCGACCAGGAACACGACACGGTCCGCGTACGAAGCGGCCACCGGGTCGTGCGTGACCATGACCAGCGTCTGCCCCTCCCGGTCCACCAGCTCCCGCAGCATCACCAGAACGGCCCGCCCGGTCGTGGTGTCGAGCGCGCCGGTCGGCTCGTCCCCGAACAGCACCTCGGGCCGGGTGATCAGTGCCCGCGCGAGCGCGACCCGCTGTTGCTGGCCGCCGGACAGTTCGGACGGCCGGTGCCGGGCACGGTCGGCGAGCCCGACTGCCGCGAGCGCCTCGCGCACCTGGGTACGGGACGGGCGGCGGCCGGCGAGCCGCAGCGGCAGGGCGACGTTCTGCGCGGCGGTCAGCGACGGGATGAGGTTGAACGCCTGGAAGACGAACCCGATCCGGTCCCGCCGCAGCAGCGTCAGCCGCCGCTCGCTCAGCCCGGTGAGCGTGGTCCCGCCCACCTGGACGGTCCCGGAGGTCGGCCGGTCGAGCCCTGCCGCGCACTGCAGCAGCGTCGACTTGCCGGAACCGGAGGGGCCCATCACGGCGGTGAAGGTGCCGGAGGGGATGTCGAGGTCGACGCCGTCGAGGGCGACGACGTCGCGGTGCACACGGCGCAGCGCGGTGAGCCGTACAGCTGTCGTGGTCATGGCTCCAGCCTTCCGGCCGGGCGGCGCGCGATCACGACCACTGGTGGGCGTCCCGGGGGTATGGCCGGCCCTACCTTCGGCCGTGGGTCGCGTAGGCTCCATCGGCGTGAACGTGGTGGAGCGGGCGCTCGGCGGTGCGCTGTACGCCGATGACGACGACGCGCTCGACACCGGCGCGTCGCTGCTGGCTGCCGACCCGGGCGCCGACGCGGAACTGACCCGGCGCGGCGAGGAGTTCGTACGCCGGGCCTGGGAGCGGGGCTGGCAGCCCGCCGATGTCGTACGGATCGTCCGGCGCGACCTCGACGAGCTGCACGTACGGCTGACCGCCGGGCTGATCGCGAGCGAGACACGGCGGTACGGGAAGGACTTGCCGCCGCGGTGGGCGGCGCAGCTGGCCGAGCTGCCGAGCGGGTACGAGAGCCGGCCCGCGGACCGGTTCTCGTATGCGACGGCGGTGCTGGAGCTGTACCGGCTGCTCGTACGGCTGCCCGCGATCGAGCCGGTGGGCCCGGTGCCCGGCTCGCCCGTCCATGTGGCGCCGGTGTCCGGAGGCGAGCCGCGCATGCTCACCCGGATCCGCGGGCTCCTCGCCAAGGCGGAGGCCACCGGCTTCCCGGAGGAGGCGGAGGCGCTCACCGCGAAGGCGCAGGAGCTGATGGCGCGGCACAGCATCGACGAGGCGCTGCTCGCGGCGCGCGGCCACCGCGCGGACGTGCCCGGAGCCTGCCGTATCGGGGTGGACGCGCCGTACGAGACGGCCAAGGCGATCCTCCTCGACGCCGTCGCCTCGGCGAACCGCTGCCGCGCGGTCTGGAACAGCGCCCTCGGTTTCTCCACGGTGGTCGGCTTCGAGGCCGACCTCGACGCGGTCGAGCTGCTCTACACCTCCCTGCTGGTCCAGGGCACCACGGCGATGACCCGCGCGGAAGCGTCGCAGCGCGCGGGCGGCCGCAAACGCACCAAGACCTTCCGCCAGTCCTTCTTCCTGGCCTACGCCGACCGCATCGGCACCCGTCTCACCCGGGCGGCCTCTCACGCGGAGCACGATGCGGGCACCGGCGAGCCCGGCGTACGCGGCGAACTCCTCCCGGTGCTCGCCGCCCGCGACGTCGCGGTCACGGCCCACACGGACCGCCTCTTCCCGCAGACGGTGAAGACCCGGGTCCGCGGGGCCACCGACGCGGCGGGCTGGCAGCACGGCAGGACGGCCGCCGACACGGCTCACATGCCGCCGCGCGATCGCCGGGACGAACTGCCGGGATAGGACGGGCGGTTCGCCGCCGGGCCCGGCCGTCGGGACGATGCCGGGCCCGGCCGTCCGGATCAGGATTGCGGGAGGGCCGTCGGCAGGTCAGTAGGAAGGCCGGACGGGAAGACCGACGGGGCGTCGCCCGGTTCCGTCTTCGTCAGGGAGTCCTTCGCGCCGGTGGACCAGGACACGACCAGGGTCGTGCCGTCGTTGGAGTCGACCGTGCCGGAGGTCCGTTCGGTGTCGCCGTCCGTGCACTTGAGGGACAGCGTCACCTTGCCGTCCTCCTTCACCTCGCCGTTGCAGACGTGCTGACCGGCGACGAGCGTGACGTGGCCGTCCTTGACCGAGAGAGCGATGACCTTGCTGTCGCCCAGCCCCGCCCAGGTGCCTTCGAGATCCCTGGGCCTGGCATCCCCGGAACCGGAGCTGCCGCCCGAGCCTCCGTCGGTCGCCCCGCTCGGCGTCGCCGTCGCGTCGCCGCGGTCCTTGCCCGGGTCGTCGCTGCTGCCGCAGCCGGTCAGCGCGAGGGCCGCGGCGAGACCCGCCGCGGCAACTCCCTTACGTACGAGCTTGTGCACGGTCTCGTCCCCTGGTCGCTTGCAAGACCGCGCCAAGCTATCAGCCTGCTACCAGGAGGACTTGGTCACTCCGGGGAGGAATCCCGCGTGGGCCTGCTCCCGCAGTCGCACCCGCGAGAGCCCGAACTTGCCCACGAAACCACGGGGCCTGCCGTCCACGCTGTCCCGGTTGCGGACCCGTGTCGGGCTCGCGTCACGGGGCTGACGTCGCAACTCGGCCTGGGCCGAGTCCCGTTCCGCCTCGGGGGTGCCAGGCCTGCGGATGATCTCCTTCAGCTCCGCACGCCGCGCCGCGTACCGCGCCACGACCTCCTTGCGCCGTTCATTGCGAGCGATCTTGCTCTTCTTCGCCATCAGACCTTCACCCCTCGGGCACGGATCCGGGCCACCGCGGCCTCGATCCCGATGCTGTCCACCGTCTTGATCGCCTTCGCGCTGAGCGTGAGCCGTACGTACCGGCCCTCGCTCGGCAGCCAGTAGCGCTTCTTCTGGATGTTGGGGTCGAAGCGCCGCGAGGTGCGCCGGTGCGAGTGGCTGATGGTGTTGCCGAAGCCGGGCCTGGCCCCGGTCAGCTGGCAGTGTGCGGACAACGTCACAACCTTCTCTTGGAAATGGAAACCATTTCCATTTATCCTAGCCGCATGTCCCGCAACGAACTACGCCCGATCATCAAGCTCCGCTCCACGGCGGGGACCGGCTACACGTACGTGACCCGCAAGAACCGCCGTAACGACCCCGACCGCATGACCCTGCGCAAGTACGACCCGGTCGCCGGCCGGCACGTCGACTTCCGAGAGGAGCGCTGAGCCCACGCCATGAAGCCTGGAATCCATCCCCCGTACGGGCCCGTCGTCTTCCGCGACAGGGCGGCGAACCACGCCTTCCTCACCCGCTCGACCATGACCAGCGACAAGACGATCGAGTGGGAGGACGGCAACACCTACCCCGTCGTCGACGTCGAGATCTCCTCCGTGAGCCATCCCTTCTACACGGGGACGGCGCGCGTGCTCGACACGGCCGGGCGTGTGGAGCGCTTCGAGCGGCGGTACGGACAGCGCGAGGTCCGTTGATGCTGTCCGTCGCTCTGGTGGGCGGGCTTCACTCGGAGGCCCGCACCGCCACGGTGGAGAAGCTGCTCGGCGCCGTCCCCGGCAGTGTCGCGCTCCACCACGACCTCTCGACCGCCGTCCAGGGGACGGTCGTCCGTACCGTCCGGGACGCCACCGGCGTCCTGTCCGCCGGCGACGCGCCGCTCGTCAACGACTGTGCCTGCTGCGCGCTGCGCGAGGACCTGGTGCCCGAGCTGGAGCGGCTCGCCGATGACGGGCTCACGCGGCTCGCGGTGGTCGAGCTGTGGGACTCGGTCGAGCCCAAGGCGATGGCCGAGGTCGTCGCCTCGCACGGCGGCGAGCGGCTGCGCCTCACGAGCGTGATCACCGCGGTGGACCCGGCGCTGCTGCTTCCGTATCTCGCCAACGGCGACGACCTGATGGACGCGGGGCTCGCCGCCGCTGCGACCGACCAGCGGACGGTCGCCGACACCTGGGCCCGGCAGCTGGAGTACGCGCCCGTCCTGGCGCTGGTCGACAGTGAAGAGGCCGATGACGAGGACCGGGCGCTGCTGGCGCAGCTGCACCCGACCGCCCGCCGGGTCTCCCTGGACGGCGGCGAGCTGGCCGAGGCCGCCCTCGCCGGTTTCGACGTCGAGGCCGCGGCGGCGGCGCAGCACCCGGCGTGCGCGCTGCTGCCGCAGGAGGCGGACGAGTGCGGAGTCGCCACGTATGTGTGGCACCGCCGCAGGCCCTTTCATCCCGAGCGGCTGTACGCGGCCCTCGAGGATCTGACCTGCGCGGCCGCCCGGAGCCGCGGCCGGTTCTGGCTGGCCGACCGGCCGGACACGCTGCTGGCCTGGGACGCGGCGGGCGGTGCGCTCTGCGTCGAGAGCGCGGGCCCCTGGCTGGTCTCGCTCCCGGACGCCGCCTGGGAGATGGTCCCGCCGGTGCGCCGCGCCGCTGCCGCGCTGGACTGGCACCCCGAGCACGGCGACTGCTGCCAGCACCTGGTCTTCACGTCGCCCGGCCTGGACCGCGACGGGCTGGCGGAACTCCTGGAGTCCTGCCTGCTGACCGATGCCGAGTACGCGGCGGGACCGGAGGCGTGGAAGCGCCTGCCACCCGCTTTCGATTCCCTCCTGGAGGTATGACGTGGCCCCGCGCCGCTCCGACCGCAAGCCGGTCAAGTCCCGCCCGAATCCCCTGGATCAGGCGAAGATCACCTACATCGACTACAAGGACACGGACCTGCTGCGGAAGTTCATTTCCGACCGGGGCAAGATCCGCAGCCGTCGCGTCACCCGTGTGTCGGCGCAGCAGCAGCGCCTGCTGGCCCGAGCGATCAAGAACGCGCGGGAGATGGCGCTGCTGCCGTACTCGTCGTCGGCCCGTTGACGTTCGGGGCACGCTGACGTTCGGATTCCGGGGCGGTCCGGCGGTCGCCCCGGAGGGCAGCAGAGATAGGTAGGGATTTTCCTACGCTTGACGCGTAGGTAAATCCCTACCTATTGTTGGGGGCGTGAACATCACCCACGCCTCGTTCGTCACCCTCCCCGTCTCCGACCAGGACCGCGCCCTCGCCTTCTACCGCGACGTGCTCGGCTTCGAGGTCACCGCCGACCTCCAGATGCCGCCCGGGCGCTGGCTGCAGGTCGCGCCGAAGGGCGCGCAGACCGTCTTCACGCTCTCCGGGCCCGGGATGGGCGGGTTCACGCCCGGATCCGCGCGGGGGATCATGTTGGTCACGACCGATGTCGACGCCGACTGTGCGAAGCTCGCCGCGGCCGGAGTCGCGGTGGACGGGCCCGACGACCTCCCCTGGGGGCGGATGGCCGGCTTCACCGACCCCGACGGCAACGGCCTGATGCTGCTGACGGAGAAGGAAGGCCTGTAAGCCCCCATGGTCACCACCGGTGAACGCGAGGACCGGCTCTTCGCCGCGCTCGCGAACACCACCCGCCGCGAAGTGCTCCGGCTGCTGCGCGAGGACGGCCCCCAGCCCGTCCAGGCCATAGCCGACCACTTCGACATGCGCAGGCCGAGCCTCTCGGAGCACCTCAAGGTGCTGCGGGAGGCCGGTCTCGTGTCCGAGGAGCGATCCGGCCGGCAGCGTATCTACCGCCTCGAAGCGACTCCGCTCGCCGACGTGCAGGACTGGCTCCATCCGTACGAGCGGTTCTGGCGCGACCGGCTCACGGGCCTCGGCGAACTGCTGGACCGTATGCCTGACGATGAGTCATGAGCTTTGCCAGTGACGACAACGACCTCACCACCATCCGGGTCGCCCAGTTTCTCGCCCATCCGCCCGCCAAGGTCTGGCGTGCGCTGACCGAACCCGAGCTCATCGCCCAGTGGCTGATGCCCGGGGACTTCCGACTGGAAGTCGGCCACCGCTACACGATGACCTCCGTGCCCCGTCCGGGCTCCGGCTTCTCAGGGACCGTCGAGGCCGAGATCCAGGCCTTCGAGCGGGAGCGGATGCTCCGCGTCCACTGGGTCGACGCCGACCCCGGCTCCAATGTGGACTGGACAATTACGTGGACCCTGGAGCCGGAAGGGCGTGGAACGCGTCTCTTTCTCGTGCACGAGGGTTTCGATCCGGACGATCCCGCCCAGCGAATGGCCCACAAGATCATGGGCGGCGGCTGGCGCTCGCAGGTCATGAGGGCGCTGGAGGCCGCGCTGGATCGGTTGTGAGCCAGGCTGTAACCGAGGGACCACCCCGCGTGCACGTGCATCTGCTCATGCATCCGCATATGAACACAGCTATGATCCGAGACAGTTGACACTTGCACCTTGTAACTCGGGGAGCGTCCTGTGCACGACGTGTACAACGGCATGGCGGCGACAGAGCTTCACGGGGTCGTCTGGCAGAAGAGCAGGCACAGCAACTCCCAGGGTTCATGCGTGGAGTTTGCAAAATTGCCTGGTGGGAACGTTGCGGTGCGCAATTCGCGCTACCCGGACGGGCCCGCGCTGGTGTATACGCCGGCCGAGATCGAGGCGCTGCTGCTCGGCGTCAAGGACGGGGAGTTCGACCATCTGGCAGGCGGCTGACTCCCGAGGCCCCGAGGGCTCCTGAAGCCCCGGGGCGGGAGTCAGCCGTGCTCGGTCGTGCGCCTCGCTGTATCGGTGGTGCGTCTCACTGCACCGGTGGTGCTCCTCGCCCCACCGGTCGTGCGCCTCACTCCATCGGCAGCCGGAACAGCGCCCACACGACCTTCCCCGTCAGCGGCCCGGCCAGCGGATGCCAGCCCCAGCTGTCGCTGAAGGAATCGACGAGAAACAGCCCCCGGCCGCATTCGGCGGAGTCCTCCGCCTCGCCCGCCACCGGGCTCTCCTGGCTCGGATCGCGCACCGCGCACACGAGCCGCCCCGTCCAGCGCATCAAGTGCAGCCGCACGGGCGGCTCCTGCTCACGCTCGCGCGGGTTGTCCGCGGGCAGGGCGTGGCGCAGCGCGTTGGTGACGAGTTCGGAGACGACGAGTGCGACATCGTCGAAGCGTTCGGCCAGTTCCCAGTGGGTCAGCGTTCTGCTCGTGAACTTCCGGGCACCGCGCACGGCTTCGTAGCGGGCGGGCAGGGCGCAGGAGGCGGAGCTGGAGACGGCCGCGGGATCGATGGGCGGAAGTCCCTGCCGTAACGGCTCGAGCATGGTCGATCCATTCGTCCCCATGCGAGGCACTCCCGGGAATCGCGGCTGTGACGCTACAACACGAACGAGCACGAACGAGTACGCAGGTGCGCGGGGTCCATGGTTCCGAATGAGGTAGGCAGATGCAAGGGCAGATGCACGTGCACGCGCCCGGCCTGTCCGGCCCCGTGCCGGTTCACGCTCTTTTCTTCCCTGAGCTTCTTTCACGCCCTTCCCAATGGCTTCCTGTTTCCGTAATCGATTGAGTACGGGGCGAAGCGTTTTGGTGGCAGAATCCGGGACTCGGGGTTCGGGGGTGCTCCGGGAAACAAGCAGCGATGGGGAGGGTTGGAGACGTGACCGCAGTGGAGTCGAGCGGAAGTGTGGTGCGGCGCATCCTGCTGGGCTCGCAGCTGAGGCGGCTCCGGGAGTCCCGCGGCATCACCCGTGAGGCGGCCGGCTACTCGATCCGCGCATCCGAATCCAAGATCAGCCGTATGGAGTTGGGAAGGGTGAGCTTCAAGGCCAGGGATGTCGAGGACCTCCTCACGCTCTACGGCGTCACCGACGAGGCGGAGCGCGACGCCCTGCTCGGCCTGGCCCGCGAGGCCAATGTGGCGGGCTGGTGGCACAGCTTCGGCGATGTGCTGCCCGGCTGGTTCCAGACGTACATCGGCCTGGAGGGTGCCGCCTCGCTCATCCGGATCTACGAAGTCCAGTTCGTCCATGGCCTGCTGCAGACCGAGGCGTACGCCCACGCGGTCGTCTCCCGGGGCATGCCCGGTGCGCCGCGCGCCGAGATCGACCGACGGGTCGCGCTGCGCCTGGAGCGCCAGAAGGTGCTCGTGTCCGAGCGGGCGCCGCGCTTCCACGCCGTACTGGACGAGGCTGCGCTGCGCCGGCCGTACGGCGACCGGTCGGTGATGCAGGGTCAGCTCAGGCATCTGATCGAGATCTCCGAGCAGCCGAACATCACGCTGCAGGTGATGCCGTTCAGCTTCGGCGGCCATGCGGGCGAGTCCGGGGCATTCACGATGCTGAGCTTCCCCGAGTCGGATCTCTCCGACATCGTGTATCTGGAGCAACTGACCAGCGCGCTGTACCTCGACAAGCGGGAAGAAGTCGCCCTGTACGAACGGGTGATGGACCGGCTGCAGAGCGATTCGCCGGATCCCGGGGAGAGCCGGGACGTGCTCCGCGGTCTCCTCCAACTCACGTAAAACGACAGTACGATGACGCGGCATCAGGACCCTGCACCGTATGCGCCTGCAGTAAGGGATCGTATGTCCTACTTCACCGACCTGGCCCACCAGTACATCGACGGCGAGTGGCGGACCGGCAGCGGCTCGTGGGACATCATCGACTTCAATCCGTACAACGGTGAGAAGCTCGCCGCCATCACGGTCGCCACGGTTGCAGAGGTCGACCAGGCGTACCGGGCGGCGGAGCGGGCGCAGCGCCCCTGGGCCCGGACCAATCCGTACAGCCGCAGACTCGTCCTCGAGCGCGCCCTGCGCATCGTCGAAGAGCGCGAGGACGACATCGCCGAGGCGATCACCGAGGAACTCGGCGGGACCCGTCTGAAGGCCGGGTACGAGATCCATCTCGCGAAGGAGTTCCTGCGCGAGGCGATACAGCTGGCGGTGCGTCCCGAGGGCAGGATCCTTCCCTCGCCGGTGGACGGCAAGGAGAACCGCGTCTACCGGCTGCCCGTCGGCGTCATAGGCGTGATCACCCCGTACAACTTCCCCTTCCTGGTGACCCTCAAGTCGGTCGCGCCCGCGCTGGCGCTCGGCAATGCGGTCGTCGTCAAGCCCAACCAGAACACCCCGGTGGTCGGCGGTGGACTGATCGCCAAGATCTTCGAGGACGCGGGCCTGCCGTCCGGTCTGCTCAACGTCCTCGTCACGGACATCGCCGAGATCGGCGACGCGCTCATCGAGCACCCCGTCCCGAAGGTGATCTCGTTCGCCGGCTCGGACCGTGTCGGCCGCCATGTCGGAGCGGTCGCGGGCAGCAACTTCAAGCGGTCGATCCTGGAGCTGAGCGGCAACAGCGCGCTGGTCGTCCTCGACGACGCCGATCTCGACTACGCGGTGGACGCCGCGGTCTTCAGCCGCTTCGTGTACCAGGGCCAGGTCTGTATGGCCGCCAACCGGATACTTGTGGACCGGTCCGTGGAGGCGGAGTTCACCGAGAAGTTCACGGCGAAGGTGGCGGCGCTGCGCACCGGCGACCCGCGGGACCCGGAGACCCAGATCGGCCCCGTCATCAACAACTTCCAGGCCGAGGCGCTGTCCGGACTGGTGGACCAGGCGGTGGCGGACGGGGCCAAGGCGCTCGTCCGGGGACGTACGCACGGCAATCTCGTCGAGCCGACGGTGCTGGCCGGGCTGCCGGAGGACTCGCCGCTGCTGCAGCAGGAGATCTTCGGCCCGGTGGCGCTGCTCGTGCCGTTCGACGGCGAGGAGGAGGCCGTACGGATCGCCAACGACAGCCCGTACGGCCTGAGCGGCGCGGTGCACACGAGCGACGTGGAGCGGGGTGTGCGGTTCGCGCAGCGCATCGAGACCGGGATGTTCCACGTCAACGACTCGACGATCCAGGACGAGCCGCTGGTCGCCTTCGGTGGCGAGAAGCTTTCCGGGCTCGGGCGGCTCAACGGCGATGCGACGGTGGAGGCGTTCACCACGCAGAAGTGGATCTCGGTGCAGCACGGCCGGACGAGGTTTCCGTTCTAGATTCCCCGAATCCCCGCTCGACGTTTCCGACTTGAGGACAGAAGCTGACCGCAAGGGTTCGTAGCTTGTGAGGTGTCAGGACGGCGACCGGCCGGCGAGCTGCCGGCCGGCCCGGCACCTCATCGGCATCGGAAGGCGGACATCATGGTCACTCACGTTCCCGCGGAGGCCCAGGGCGACGAGCGCGGCGCGCTGATCGCCTTCGTCGAGGCGCAGCGCGGCGCGATCCGCAGGTCGGTCCTCGGGCTGACCGAGGAGCAGGCGGGGAGCCGCCCCAGCGCCAGTGAGCTGTCGCTTTCAGGGCTGCTGAAGCACGTCGCCGAGACCGAGCTGACCTGGCTGCGCATGGCGCAGCAGCGGCCGAACGAGAAGGCGCGCACCGAGGAGACCTGGGGAGACAGCTTCCGGCTCGTCGACGACGAGACGATTCCGGGGATGCTCGCCTTCTGGGAGGGCGTGGCGAAGGAGACCGAGGACTTCATCCGCTCGGTGCCGAGCCTGGACGACACCTTCCCGCTGCCCGAGGCGCCCTGGTTCCCGAAGGAGGGCCGGGTGTCCATGCGCTGGCTGATGCTCCACCTGGTCGAGGAGATCGGCCGGCACGCGGGCCACGCGGACGTCGTCCGGGAGTCGCTCGACGGCCGGACCGCGTTCGAGCTCGTCGCGCAGGAGCGGGGCGAGAGGTGGGGCGGCTAGGGCGAGCGGAGTCGGGGGACCTGCCACACGCTTGAGGCATGACCAACGACGCCAACGACGCCCACGACGCCCACGACGTCCACCGGGCGGCAGTGACTCCGATCGTCGTGCTCGCGGTCGTCCCGGCCGATCCGCCCTACCGGTTGGTGGAGATCAACGGGACCATGGTCGGGATCGCCCGCGACATGCTGGACGTGATCAAGCTCGCGTACCAGGCGGGGATGACCCACGTCGACCTCGACGACCCCTCGGTCGTGAGGTGGGTCGGCGGAGGCAAGTACAAGTGGTTTCCCTGACCGCTCCCGGCAGGTAGGGCGGGGGCAGGGCGGCGTCGCGCGTACCCTAGTCAAAGTTGAATAGGAGGGTGCGCGGATGTCAGCGATCAGGTTGCTGGTCCTCGGAGCCGTACGCCAGCACGGTCGGGCGCACGGCTACCAGGTCCGCAACGACCTCGAGTACTGGGGTGCGCACGAGTGGTCCAACGCCAAGCCCGGGTCGATCTACCACGCGCTCAAGCAGATGGCGAAGCAGGGCCTGCTGCACGCCCATGAGATCGCGCCGTCGACGGCCGGCGGTCCGCCCCGTACCGAGTACGAGATCACGGAGAAGGGCACCGCAGAGTACTTCACGCTCCTGCGCGAGTCGCTGACCTCGTACGACCAGAAGATGGACGTGCTCTCGGCCGGGATCGGCTTCATCGTGGACCTGGAGCGGCGCGAGGCCGTGGAGCTGCTCCAGGAGCGGGTGCGCCGGATCGAGGAGTGGCGTGCGACGGTCACCGAGTACTACACCCCCGAGGACGGGCCCGGACAGCTCGGCCACATCGGCGAGATCATGAACCTGTGGGTCCACTCGGCGGACGCCGGGGCTGCGTGGACGCGCGGCCTGATCGAGCGGATCGAGGGCGGGGCGTACACCTTCGCGGGCGAGGGGGAGCCCTTTGTGGGGGTGCTCGCGGAGGGGCAGGAGAACCCGTACGCGACGGGCGTCCCCCACGAGGGAAACCACTCCTAATCAAGTTTGACCAGTTGCAGCCCGAGGGCTTACTTTCTGAAGTAGTCAAGTTTGACTAATGTGCAGGGAGGCGGGAGGAGACGCATGACCGACGCGATCGTGGTCGAAGGCGTGACCAAGCGGTACGGCGGCAAACAGGCCCTGGACGGGCTCGACCTGGCCGTCGCGCGGGGCACGGTGCACGGGGTGCTCGGGCCGAACGGAGCGGGCAAGACCACGGCCGTGCGGATCATGGCGACGCTGCTGCGCCACGACACGGGCGTGGTGCGGGTCGCGGGCCATGACGTACGGACGGACGCCGCCGCGGTGCGGCGCCGCATCGGGCTGCTCGGGCAGCACGCCGCCGTGGACGAGGAGCTCGGCGGACGGCAGAACCTGGAGATGTTCGGGAGGCTCCACCACCTGGGCGCCCGGCGGGCGGGGGAGCGGGCCGACGAACTGCTGGAGCGGTTCGGGCTCGCGGACACGGGCCGCAAGGCGGTCAAGCAGTACAGCGGCGGCATGCGGCGCCGGCTCGACCTGGCCGCGTCGCTGATCACCGAGCCCGAGGTGCTGTTCCTGGACGAGCCGACGACCGGGCTCGACCCGCGTGGCCGGGCGGAGGTGTGGGCAGCGGTGCGCTCACTGGTCGGCGGCGGTACGACCGTCCTGCTGACCACCCAGTACCTGGAGGAGGCCGATCAGCTGGCCGACCGGATCTCGGTGATCGACGCCGGCAGGGTGATCGCGGACGGCACCGCCGACGAGCTCAAGGCGAAGCTCGGCGGCGACCGGATCGACGTCGTCGTACGGGACGCGGCGGATCTGCCGCGCGCGGCCGTACTGCTGCCGGGCGACCCCGAGGTGGACGAGGACCGGAGGCTGCTCAGCGCGCCGGTCAGCGACCGGATGGCCGCGCTGACCGAGACCGTACGCGCGCTGGAGGCGGCCGGGATCGAGGCGGAGGACATTGCGCTGCGCAGGCCCACGCTCGACGAGGTCTTCCTGCACCTCACGAAGGAGGATGCGGCGGCGTGAGCACGTACGTACTGACCGATTCGTGGACCATGACACGGCGTGAACTCGCCCACTGGGCGCGGCAGCCCGTGCAGGTCGTCGTCGGACTGGCCTTCCCGGTGATGCTGCTGCTGATGTTCGGCTATCTGATCGGCGGCGGACGGGGCGTCGAAGGGGCCTACATCGGCTTCCTGGTGCCCGGCATGCTGGCGCTGACCATGGCCTTCGGCCTCGAGGCAACGATGCTGGCCGTCACCCAGGACCTGAACAAAGGTGTGATCGACCGCTTCCGGTCGATGCCGATGGCGGACTCGGCGGTGCTGGTCGGCCGCAGCGCGGCGGACATGCTCCAGTCGGCGCTCGGCCTGCTCGTGATGATCGGGGTCGCCTACGCCGTCGGCTGGCGCTGGCACGGCTCGTTCGGCGCGCTGCTGGGAGCGCTGGGGCTGCTGCTTCTGCTGCGCTTCGCGATGCTGTGGCTCGGCATCCAGCTGGCGATGGTGGCGGGGAAACCCGAGCTGGTGCAGGCCGTGCAGATCCTGGTCTGGCCCATCGGCTTCCTCTCCAACGCCTTCGCGACGCCGGAGTCGATGCCGGGCTGGCTGGGCGCGACGGTCGAGTGGAACCCGCTGTCGGCGACGGCCACGGCGGTACGGGAGCTGTCCGGCATCCCGGCCGGCAGTGGCTCGTGGGCGGCCGAGCACGCCCAACTGCTGGCCGCGGTATGGCCGCTGACGCTGCTCGCGGTGTTCTTCCCGCTGGCGGTACGCCGCTTCGCCCGCCTGAGCCACTAGGGCTGGGGCCGGGCACGGGGCACCGGCGGCGCGTCGCCGCCGGTGCCCCCGCACGCCCCGGCGGCCCTCAGCCGCCCTCAGTGGTGGAAGCTGGTCGCCGCCGCCTTGTCCTTGCTCATCGGGGCGCTCTGCGCCCGCAGCTCCGGAAGGATTCGCCTCAGGTCCTCCATCAGCAGCGCCGACAGGTCCGCCGAGAAGCCGTTGCGGCAGACGAAGCGCAGCACCGACAGGTCCTCGCGGTTGGGCGGGAAGGTGTATGCGGGCACGAGCCAGCCGTTCTCCCGAAGGCGCCGCGAGACGTCGAAGACGTCGAAGTTCTCGACGTCCGGTGCCGTCGTGACGGCGAAGACCGGCAGCTGGTCCCCCCGAGTGAGCAGCCGGAAGTCGCCCAGTTCCTCGATCCGGTCGGCAAGATGCCGCGCGACGTCACGGGTCGTCTGCTGCACGGCCCGGTAGCCGGCGCGGCCGAGCCGCAGGAAGGTGTAGTACTGCGCCACGACCTGGGCCCCCGGCCGTGAGAAGTTCAGCGCGAACGTCGGCATGTCGCCGCCCAGATAGTTGACCCGGAACACCAGCTCTTCGGGGAGGTTCTCCGGCGAGCGCCACAGCGCCCACCCCACGCCCGGGTAGACCAGTCCGTACTTGTGCCCGGAGGTGTTGATCGACGACACCCGCTGCAGCCGGAAGTCCCAGACCAGGTCCTCGTCC
Source organism: Streptomyces sp. NPDC001514 (assembly GCF_053597075.1). Taxonomy (NCBI): domain Bacteria; kingdom Bacillati; phylum Actinomycetota; class Actinomycetes; order Kitasatosporales; family Streptomycetaceae; genus Streptomyces; species Streptomyces sp. NPDC001514. Next base: position 7,594 of record NZ_JBSFHO010000028.1, on the reverse strand, counting down.
ACGAAGGGCGCCACCATCGCCCCCGACGCCCCGTCCACATGGACGGGGATGTCCAGCCCCGTGCGCTCCTGCAGGGCGTCCAGCGCCGCGCAGACCTCCGCGACCGGCTCGTACGACCCGTCGAAGGTGGAGCCCAGGATCGCGACCACCCCGATCGTGTTCTCGTCGCAGAGGTCCGCCGCGGCCTGCGGGTCGAGGTGGAAGCGGTCGCCCTCCATCGGGACCAGCCGCGGCTCGACCTCCCAGAAGTTGCAGAACTTGTCCCAGCAGACCTGCACATTGACGCCCATGACGAGATTCGGCCGGGCGCCCGGCCCCGGATAGCGATCTGCGTTCCGCTTCGCCCACCGCCGTTTCAGCGCCATCCCGGCGAGCATGCACGCCTCGCTCGACCCCGTGGTCGAACACCCCACCGTCGACGCCGGCTCCGGCGCGTGCCAGAGGTCGGCCAGCATCGCCACGCACCGCCGCTCCAGCTCGGCCGTCCGCGGGTACTCGTCCTTGTCGATCATGTTCTTGTCGCGGCACTCCGCCATGAGCACCCCGGCCTGCGGCTCCATCCATGTCGTCACGAACGTGGCCAGGTTCAGCCGCGAGTTGCCGTCCAGCATCAGCTCGTCGTGCACCAGCTGATACGCCGTCTCGGGCGCCATCGGCCCGTCCGGCAGCTGGTGCTTGGGCGGCGCCGACGTCATCGATCCCGTCGGATCGGCCTCCCCGTAGAACGGATTGAGCGAGAGCCTGCGGCGCTCCTGGCTGTCCTCGCGGCCGGTGCCGCCCTTGTGCAGTGCCATGTCCGACTCCCTTTCAGCGCAATGGTGTTCCGTCGTTATGGAGTTGCATCTGGATCCGGCCCGTCACCAGCAGCCAGGCCGGCAGCACGGCGAGGCAGAGCAGCGGGAGCACATGCGGGTCGGCGGCGAGAATCGCCGCGGTGAACAGGCTCAGCCAGCCCATCCGGGTCACCGCCAGCAGCACCCCGAGCACCGCGCAGACCACCCCCAGCGTCGGATGCACCTCGGGCACGAGCGCGCTCACGCCAAGCCCCAGGGCGACCCCCACGAAGATGCTGGGAAAGATCCGGCCGCCCCGGAATCCGCACGCCGCCGCGACGGTGAGGGCGGCCACCTTCACGATCGTCATCAGCGCGAACTGCCCGGACGACCAGCCCGACGGATCCGCCGCCAGCACCTTCACCTCGGACAGGCCCTTGAAGAGCGTGAGTTCGCCGCCCAGCGCCCCGAGCAGCCCCAGCACCAGCCCGCCCGTGGTGATCATCAGCACGGGGTGCCGGAGCCGCTGGAAGGCGGCGTGGAGGTACGGGAACGCGTGGACGGCCGCCATCCCCACGAGCGCGCCCAGCGACGCGACCGCCAGCGCCGCCGGCACATCGCCCCAGCGTGAGCCCGAGAACTCCGGCAGCGAGAGGTCGAACGTCGGATGCGCGATCAGTACGGTGGTCAGCGCACCGGCCCCGCCCGCGATGAGCGGGGCGAACAGCTTGTCCCACAGTGCGCCGGGCGCCGGCCGCCCGGCGAGGGACTCGGTGAGGATCAGCGCGGCTGCCACGGGCGTGCCGAAGAGCGCACCGACCGTCCCCGCGGCCGCCAGCGCCGCCCACAGCTCCGCGCCTGTGCCGCGCATCGTCTTGCTGCCCAGCCAGGCCGCGAGTGCGATGTTCGAGGCCGTGATGGGGTTCTCGGGGCCGAGGCTGACGCCGCCTGCCAGCGCGAGCACGGCCGCCAGCAGCAGGCCCGGCACCACCGATGCGGGCAGCGGTGGGTCGACGAGCGCCGTCGTGGCCGGATCGGGCCCGGCGTGTCCGTACACCTTCCACACCACGAGCCCGACCGCGAGACCCGTCGCCGTGAGCACGGTGATCACCCAAGGCGCCGAGTACCGGCCGATGCCGATGGCGTCGGGCAGGTCTTCCCACAGGACGTTCTTGAGCTGGTCCGAGAGCACGGTCACGCCGAGCAGAAGCAGGCTCGACGCGAAGCCGACGACCACCGCGGGCAGGATCAGCGGCAGCAGTGCCCGCGCCGGGGTGGCCGCCGGAGGGCGTTGGGTCGTCGTCACGCGGCTCACGATAACGGCATGAATGGTGCACACACGGTGAACCCAGCACGTATCGGAGCTTCACGACGAGCCCGGACCCGCCACGGACGCGCCGTCACGCCCGCGGGGCGATCACCACGGCCGTGCCGTACGCACAGACCTCCGTGCCCACGTCGGCCGCCTCCGTCACGTCGAAGCGGAACATGAGCACCGCGTTCGCGCCGCGCGCCCGCGCCTGCTCCACCAGGCGGTCCATGGCCTGGTTGCGGGTCTCCACAAGGGTCTTCGTGAGGCCCTTCAGCTCGCCGCCGATCATCGACTTGAGCCCCGCGCCGATCTGACTGCCCAGGTGCCGCGACCGGACCGTCAGTCCGAAGACCTCCCCGATCACGTGTTGCACGTCGTGGCCCGGTACGTCGTTCGTCGTGACGACCAGCACATCGGGGTGCTTGCCCTGCCCGCCGCCGTAGTCATCGATACCCATGGGGCACAGCTTCGTTGCCCTCCGTTCACCCCGCATCCGGAGAGGGCCGGTGGAACCCGTCGTCACTCGGATGCGTTGATAGCTTTGGTTGCCGACGCACCGGCCGACACGCCCGTACGCCGCACGTGCCACGCAGCCGATCGACCTTCAACACCACAGGAGCCCGGACCTCGTGAACACCCTTGCGCTCGGACCGAGCTGGCTGGACCCGGACTATCTGATCACCACGTTCGGTCTGATCGGCGTGCTCGTCATCGTCTTCGCCGAGTCCGGTCTCCTGATCGGCTTCTTCCTGCCCGGCGACTCGCTGCTGTTCACGACGGGTCTGCTGGTGACGACCGATGTCATCAAGCAGCCCCTGTGGGTGGTCTGCACGCTCGTCGTGCTGGCCGCGATCATCGGCGACCAGGTCGGCTATCTCTTCGGCCGCAAGGTCGGCCCCTCCCTCTTCAAGCGCCCGGACTCCAAGCTCTTCAAGCAGGAGAACGTGGAGAAGGCCCACGAGTTCTTCGAGAAGTACGGCCCGAAGTCGCTGGTCCTGGCCCGCTTCGTGCCCATCGTCCGTACGTTCACGCCGATCATCGCCGGTGTGAGCCGGATGAACTACCGCTCGTTCATCACCTTCAACGTCATCGGCGGCATGCTCTGGGGCGCGGGCGTCACACTGCTCGGCGCCGCGCTCGGCAAGGTCGAGTTCGTCCACAAGAACATCGAGGCGATCCTCATCGCCATCGTGCTCATCTCGGTCGTCCCGATCGCGATCGAGTTCTTGCGCGCCCGCTCCAAGGGCAAGAAGGAAGCGGCCGCGCTTCCCGACGCGGCGTCGCAGGGCGCTCCGCGCGGACGCCACGCCAAGCGCTGACCTGTGGCCCCGGCGAGTGAGCCGAAGGGGCGCGCGGGACGCGGCCGGAGGCTGCTGTCGAGCACGGTGAAAGGCAGGCGGCGGTCGATCTGCGGCTGCCGCCGCGTGGGCTGAGGTCCCGAGGGCTGTATCGATATGCGGCTCCGCCGAGCGAGGGACCGAGCACGATCGACCATCGACGCACGCTGAAGCGCCCCGGAGGCGAACCGAGCCGCAAAAAGATCAGAAGCCGCGCGTCCGCTTGGCCGCGCGGCGCCTGCCGGCCGCCGCCGGGCTGCGCAGGAACAGCCGGGCCGTCTCGCCGCCCAGGTTCACTCCGATCGCGATCGCCAGCGCCAGCGCCGCCGCCCTCGCCAGCGAGGCGAAGCCCAGGTCCATGTTGTTCTGCGCGATGTGCAGCACCCCGAAGTACATGGCACTGCCCGGCAGCAGCGGACCGATCGCCGCCGTCACGTACGGCAGTGACGACGTGTGCTGATAGCGGGCCAGCAACTGCCCGAAGAGACCGACGAGGCCCGCCGCCACGGCCGTCGCCAGGACGGACGAGCCTCCCGCCGTAACGGCGATCGCCGCATAGATCACCCACGCGACCCCGCCGTTCGCCGCCGCGATCAGCACGGTGGAACGATCCTGTTGCAGCAGGACGGCGAAGGTCAGGCACAGCACCATCGAGGCCAGGATCTGCACCACCGGCCGTTCGACGATGCTCAGCGAGCCCTCCGGACTGAGGTTCGCCTCGAACTGCACGCCCACGTACAGCACCGTGAGCACGCCGACCACGATCGCCACGAAGAAGTAGGCGACCTCCAGCAGCCGGGCCGACGCCGTGATGTAGAAGCCGGTGAGCCCGTCCTGCACGGCCGCCACCAGCGCCCGTCCCGGGATCAGCGCGAACAGCCCACCGGTGATCACGGCGGACGGCCGCAGATCCGTGTGGAGCGCGCTGAGCGCGACCCCGATCGCGGCGGGCGGCATCGCCGCCACCACGAACTGGTAGAACTCCGGCAGCCCGCGCCCCGCGCACAGCCATGCGAGCCGGTCGCCGAGCATCGCCCCGACCGCGGCCGCCAGGAACACCAGCGGCCCGCCGCCCACCAGCACCGACGCCGCCCCGGCCAGGACACCCGCCGCTGTGGTGAGCACCCAGCCGGGGTACGGGTGCCGGTTGCGGCGGATCTCGGCCAGGCGCCGGTACGCCTCGTCCAGCTTGACGTCGTGGTCCTCGGCGCTGATGTCGGCGACGAGCTGGTAGACGGCGGTCAGCCGCGTGTAGTCGGTGCCCCGGCGCCGCACCGTACGGTTCGCCGTCACCGGATCGTCGACGAGCGACGGCTGGTACGTGATCGACAGCAGCGTGAAGGTGACGGTCGGCTCGCAGTGGTCGAGTCCGTACGAGCTCGTGATGGCGAGCATCGCCGCCTCCACGTCCTCGGCGCCCTCACCGCCCGCGAGCAGCAGCTCGCCGATGCGCAGCGTCAGGTCGAGGACGCGCGGCACGGCGGGTCCCGCCTCGCCCGGCGGCTGCACAGGCTCCGGCATGGGCCGCTCGCTCACCGGGATCCGCAGCATCGTGCGCATCCGGTCCTGCCACGGCGCGTCCTTGGACAGCTGGACCACCGGGAAGCCATGCGCCGGGGTGAACGCCGGCGGGGACTCCTTCGCCCGGTACGTCGACGGCGGGGCGAACGCAGAGCCCTCGGGCTCGGCAGGAGGCTCCGCCGCCAGGCCCGCGGGAACGGCGAACTCGGAGGACGGGTGGTCCTCCTCGGGCGGCCCGGGCTGTTCCACACCCTCGGGCGGGGTGAAGGCGCTGTGCGCTTCGTCCGACTGCGGCTTCCGGTCCTCCGCCGGCCTCTCCGGCTCCGCCACCACCGCTCTCCCGATTCCTCTCCCGCGCCGAGGCACTGTGCTGCGCCCAGTATGCGACGGGCGGCGCACCCCGTGTGGGGTGCACCGCCCGTGGGCCGACCGTCAGGTCAGTGGGACCGCGTCAGTGCGCGCCGCCCTGCGCCTCGAGGCGCTTGTAGGAGGCCTCGATCTCGGCCTCGGCCTCGGCGCGGCCGACCCAGTTCGCACCCTCGACGGACTTGCCGGGCTCCAGGTCCTTGTAGACCTCGAAGAAGTGCTGGATCTCCAGGCGGTCGAACTCGGAGACGTGGTGGATGTCGCGCAGGTGCTCCACGCGCGGGTCGGAAGCCGGGACGCACAGCAGCTTGTCGTCGCCGCCGGCCTCGTCCGTCATCCGGAACATGCCGATGGCGCGGCACTTGATCAGGCAGCCGGGGAACGTGGGCTCGTCCAGGATGACCAGGGCGTCCAGCGGGTCGCCGTCCTCGCCGAGGGTGTTCTCGACGAAGCCGTAGTCGGCGGGGTAGCTGGTCGAGGTGAAGAGACGACGGTCCAGTCGGATCCGGCCGGTCTCGTGGTCCACCTCGTACTTGTTCCGCGACCCCTTCGGGATCTCGATGGTGACGTCGAACTCCACGGGTGGCACTCCTCCATGATCAACACATATGTAGGTGACGCTGTGCCCGGCGGACCCGCCGGGTGCCATGCTCGCGGCAGGGCGCAGTGATTAAGTGTCCCCTACGCAGGTGTGTGATCGCGAAAGGGGCTGGTCAGTGGTGCCCGACCGCAGAACGTGGCAGCTCACGGCAGGCGCGGCCGTGGTAGGCCTCGCCGTCGCGGCCGGGGCGGTGGCCGCGGCTGGTCCCTGGGACTCCGGTCAGCGTAAGGCCGAGCGCGACCGGGCCGCTGCCCTGTCCCGCACAGGTGGCGCACATCACCAGCCCGCCGCGACGGCACCTGCCGCCCCGCTCGAGCCCGCGCCCGCGCCGAGCGCCTCCGGCGTGCTCTCCGCGCCCGTCGCCCCGGCCACCCCTGCCGCGCCCGCCCCCGTCGCCAAGGCCCTCGCACCTCTGCTCCGCCACCCGGGGCTCGGCCCCGTCCTCACCGCGTCCGTGGTCGACGTCTCCACCGGCAAGCAGCTGTACGGGAAGGACGCAGGCACCCTCATGACCCCCGCGTCCACCATCAAGATCGCCACGGCGGTCGCCGCGCTCTCCGCCACCGGACCCGCCCACCGCATCCCCACCACGGTCGTCGCCGCACCCGACTACCGCGGGATCACCCTGGTCGGCGGCGGTGACCCCACCCTCGACATGCCCCGGCTGCGCACTCTGGCGGACTCCGCCGCGCGCGCCCTGCGCGAACACGGCGTCAGCACGATCCGGCTGTCGTACGACACCTCGCTCTACAAGGGGCCCGCCCGGCATCCGATCGGCCGCAACAACAACATCGCCCCGGTCAGCCCCCTGATGCTCAACGAAGGCCGCCTCGACGAATCCACCAGCGGGCCCGCCCCGCGCGGCGCGGACCCGGCGCGCGACACCGCCGCCGCCTTCGTCGGGATGCTCGCCGTACGCGGCATCAACACAGAGGCGGGCCCGGACCTGGGCAAGGCCCCGGCCAAGGCCGTACCCATCGCCAAGACCCTCTCCGAGCCGATGTCCGCACTGGTCGAACGGACGCTGACCAACAGCGACAACGACCTCGCCGAGGCCCTCGCCCGGCAGACCGCGATCGCCGGTGGGCGACCGGCGAGCTTCGTCGGCGCGCAGGCCGCCGTCACCGAGCGGCTGAAGCGGCTCAAACTCCCGGTGGCCAAGGCCCGGTTCGTCGACGGGAGCGGGCTGAACCGTGCGGACAAGGTCTCGGCGGGCCTCCTCACCGCCCTGCTCGCCCGCGCCGCCGACCCCGCCCACCCGGAGCTCCGCCCCGTCCTCACCGGGCTCCCGGTCGCCGGCTTCACCGGCACCCTCAGCGGGCGTGCCGAGGCCCGGACCGCCGGTCTCGTCCGGGCCAAGACCGGCAGCCTCACCGGAGTGGACACCCTCGCGGGCACGGTCGTCACCTCCGACGGCCGCCTGCTGGCCTTCGCCTTCATGGCCGGCAACACCCCCGCCTACGGCGCCGGCCGCCCGGCCCTGGACCGCATGGCGGCGGCGCTGGTTCGCTGACGGGGTGCGGGGTGCGGTGTGCCTCCGGCGGTGCGGGGTGCGGGGCCTGTGCGGTGTGCGCGGTGCCGCGGGCGTGCCCGGTGTGTCCGTCCTCAAGCGCCGGACGGGCTTGGTGCGGCTGCTGTGGGTGGGTGGTGGTGCGGGGCCCCTCCGGGCTCGCCTCCTCGGAAA
>NZ_JBSFHO010000027.1:0-113983 GCF_053597075.1 Streptomyces sp. NPDC001514 | reverse complement strand
CTCGCGCCTTTGGCTCACCATCGGCGCGAGCACGAACGTCGCAACCGCAGCCACAGGCCAAGGGACGGCCCGAAGCGCCGGCCTGTCCGCCGGCGAGACCTCGGCGCACCTGCCGACCCCACCGCTTCTACGTCGCGGGGGCCGGAAGAGTTCTGTCGAGCAGGTTCACGTCGCCCGTGGCTCCGTGGCCACTCAACCGACGCCTTCGCCCGACCGAACCGTGGCATTCAGGTCCTGGCGAACGCCGGGCTACGCCGGCGGTTGGCGCAGGCCGTGGTGGCTGTGACCGGAGACGCCCTGCGCGTAGGCCTACCCGCACCCGCACCACGTGCACGCGGCTGAGACAGACAGAACGACATGGACGGACACGCACAGAAAAGGGACGTGACTGACATGAACCGGAGCACGCGGAGCATTGGTGTCTTCTGCGGGGCACGCGGCAACGTCGGGCCCCACCACCTCGCACAGGCACGGGAGTTCGACGCCGCGCTCGCCTCGCGGGGAGCGACCCTGGTCTACGGAGGAGGCTCGACCGGTTCGATGGGTGCCGTGGCCACCAGCGCGTTCGCGGCCCGGGGCATCCGTCACCGGGGTGTGGCCTGCCCACCTCTGCGGCCATGAGCGCCCCGCCGAGCCGCCGGGGAAACTCTACGTGGTGTCCTCCATTGCACGAGCGCAAGGCGCTGATGTACCGGCTTTCGGACGCTTTCGCCGTCCTTCCGGGGGGATTCGGCACGTTCGACGAGCTGATGGAGGTGGCGACCACCAGCTTCCTTGTGAGACTCCCTAACGAGTCGGCCCCGCCGGACGCTCCAACGTCCGACAGGGCCTTGACCTCCAACCCTGAGAGAGGGCAGAGGACCATGAGCGAGGCTATCGGCCGCACGCCCCACGGCGGAAGCAGCCTGGGTATCCCCACGGGCCCGATTGAGTCGGCCCCGTGGACGACACTGCGTCATGAGGACTTCCCGGTGGCGCTGACGGAAGCGTTCGCGGGCATCGAGCTGGGCGCGTACGACCGGAAGATCATTGACTGGCTTGCCGGTTGGGACGGTCCGACCGTGGCGACGATCGCGTCTTTGGTGATCCGGGCGCGGAAGACGGGGGTGTGCGATGACGACCGCCGTCCGTAGGCGCTCGACCCGTGCGGCAGCGCGCCGTAGCTCCGCCCCGTTGCGGGCAGTCATCTCCGCCCGGGTCTCGCAGGCCCATCCCCGAACCGATGACCACCCACGACCAGGACCACGACGTCACTGCCGCCCGTGCAGCGCAGGCCGCATACCTCGAAGCGGCGCAGGAGGCCCGCTCGTCATACCGGCTGTCCGCCCTGGCCAAGGCCGAAGCGGTCGACGCCGCGTACACGACGTACCTCAAAGCGCTCCAAGGGGCGTGGGATCGGCTCCAAGCCCGCCGCCGGGCGCGCCTCGAATGGCTGGAGACCCAGGTACCGACCGGGCCCGGCATCCCCGCTGATGCCTCACGCGCGGACCGCGCACTCCTCATGGCCGCGTTCCGTGCCGCGTCCGACAAGGCCGCCGACACCGACCACGCAGGGCGTATCCGCCTGCTCCAAGAGGCCGAGCGGTTCGACGACGACGCCGGCCGCCGCGGTGCGCTCACCGCGATCGTCGACTTCTCCGAGCTGCACACGATCCACGACTGGGCGCGCGAGCACCTGACCACCGCCGGGTATCTCGATGAGGTCGCGAGCCTGCGCGAGGCGATCGCGGGCCGCTCGACGAGGCCGGATCACCGGCTCGCGGTGCAGGCGTTCGGCGCCGTACGAGCCCCGGAGGAAGTCCGGCAGCTTCCGCAGCTGCGTCGCCTGGCTGAGGCCGCGCATACTCAGGGCACAGGCACCACACCCCCGACGCTCCACCCCGGCCGCCTCGCCTGACATGGGTCGGCCCCCGGAGCAGGAGGGACTATTCCGGGGGCCAGGGAAGGCCGTCCGCCCCGCCGCCTGGGGGACGGGAAACAGGGCGGACGGCCGATGGAGGGGCCGCTACCGGCCCGTGGGGGCAGCCTCGAAGAGCTGGAACGCGGTCATCTCGAACGACGTGTGCCCGGTCAACCCCGCGTGCTTGAGGCACCACACCTGCGCGTCGTCCGGGTCGGCCGTGTCGACGCTCTTTGCGCCGCAGTTCCGGCATTCGGCATAGTGCCGCAGCCCGAGTTCCGCGTCCGCTGTCAGCGTCCACTCGGCGAACCGGAAGCGGCCCCGTGCCGTGCCGTTGCCCGCACTCATTCCGCGCTCCCTCCCGTCTCTGGGCGCAGTCCGGCCGGAGGGGCGCCGATAAGACCGACCGGCAAATGGATCACTTGAGGCGTCGGGTCGTGGGTCGGCCGTCCCAGCGGTAGCGGCTCGTTGCTCGGCGGATCAGCATGCGGAGCGTGACGAGGGTAGCGGCGAGGTAGAGGTAGAAGTCCACGGTGGTGCCGGTCTTCTCCGTGCAGCGCCGCAGCTTGCCGTAGTCGTTCATCCATGAGTGCGTGCGCTCGACCACCCAGCGCTTGCCGGCCTGGATCGGAGCCGGCACGCCCTTGCGTGCGATCTCGGCGGTGAATCCCAACTCTGCCATCAATGCACGGGACTTGACACTGTCGTAGCCGCGGTCGAGGTTGACGTTGACCGTCGTCGGCATCGCGCCGACCTGAGCTTTCGCCGCGTCCAGGGTGGGGCCGAGCAGGGGCGAGTCATGCCGGTTGGCACCGTCGGAGACGATCCCGAGCGGGACACCGCACGCGTCGGAGGCGACCGAGCGCTTCAGTCCCTGCTTGCCCCGGTCGACCGGGGAGCGCCCGGCCTTCTCGCCGCCGGACGGGGCCTTGGTGATGCAACCGTCCACGGAGATCTCGCTCAGCCCAAGGCCGATCATCCGGTCGTACGCCTCAAGCGCGAGGGCGTGCACCTTCTCGGATATCCCCAGTTCAGCCCACTCTCTGACACGTCGTCGGATCGTACGGTCAGAACATCCGGGAGTGGAGATGCGCTCGTATCCGGAGCCGTGGACCAGCGCGAGCACGATGTGCTCGAAGACCTTCCGGTCGGCGATCCGGCGGCGGTGACAGCCCAGCGGATGGTCCGCGACGAACTCTCCCCGGGCGGGCAGGAGAGCAGCGAACTGGTCCCAGAGGGGTTCAAGCAGGCAAGATGGCAGCGCGGGCACGGCCGTCCTTCGTGATCACTGAGCGTAGAGAACTCCATGATCACAGCGGCCGCCTATTGCCGGTCGGTCTAAGGCAGCGCGGGCACGTACACGCCGGGAACGCCAAGCCCACCGGGACCGTGTCCGGATCACCGACGACCGTCACTTCCGCCCGCTCACCGGTCACCGTCCCGTCCGGCGCCGCCTGGTACACCCGCATGGTCATCGTGTGCCCCCGCTTCGAGGCTCCGGGGCCGCTCACCGCTCGGCCCCAGCCCGGGGCCACACCGTGGCCGTGTACTCGTGGTAGTGCTGGCCGTCGTGCCCCTTGGCGAGCGTGCAGTTCCGCGTACTGCACCCCGGCATCGACTCCCAGCACACATGCAGACCGATCGGCTTCCCATCGTCCGTCATGCGCGGTTGCCACGCGATACGGTCCCCCGCGCTCACCGGCCTGTCCCCGCCTCATGCACCCGCAGCGGCTCGACATCGATGCCGTGCACCGCGAACAGCAGCGCACGCCGCCGCGCCGCCTGCAACCGCGCCTTCTGCCGCTGCTCCAAGGCGACCAGATACGGGCGCACCAGCGCTGTGTCCTCCCCGCGCAGCAGCGGGACATGGACGCGCGGCAGTCGCAGCGTCGGCGTGTCCGGGCCTACGACCGGCGGCCGGACGGCCCCCCGGTGACAGCCACGGGCAGGCAGTAAAAACCGCAACAGCAGTTCGAAGAAACGGGCGATACAGTCCATGTGTCTGCGCTCCTCAGCAGCGTGGACCACGCCCCGGGGCCGCGCGAACGGTCGCCGGGGTCTGTCGATGACAGAAACTCCATCGAACCGTTCGGGGGTAGACCTAGAGAGGAGCCGCACAGGGGGCCAGGGAGGGGCCACACTGAGGGTGAGAGGGGGCCAGCAGATGAGTGATGAACGGCGAGGGCAGTTCGGCGCGTACTTGGCGCGTCTGAGACGGGATGCCCACAAGAGTCAGCGGCAGCTCGCCGCGATGCTGTGCGCAGTCTCGGGCACACATTCCCTCACGCGGAATGAGGTCTCCCGATGGGAACGGGGAGGGCGCATCCCGGATTCCTGGCTCCCGTTCATCGCGGAAGTCCTGAACGTTCCCTTCGGGGAGCTCGAACTGGCCGCCGCGTACGCCCGGGGCGAGTCGGACGGACGGCCGTTCGGGGCCGCCGTGGTACTCGCTGAGCTAATTCCGCCGGGCGACTCGCTAGCGCCGCTTGCCACGCGGACGGGCCGCCGCATCGGCGGCGACGACGTGGCGAGCCTGGCCGCCCGCGTGCACGGCTTCCGGCTTGCTGACGACGTGCTTGCCGGGGGCGACCTCATGGCCCCCGTGTTCCGCGAACTCAAGGCAGCGATGCGGCTGTACAGAGAGAGCACGCACACGGAAGCAGTCGGCGCCGCGCTGCTGGCCCAGATTGGTGAACTGGCCCAGATCGCAGGTTGGATCGCCAGTGATGCCGGGCAGCACGAGCAGGCTGAACGTGCGTATCGCATTGGGATGGAAGCAGCGCGCCAGGCAGGTGACGGCCCCTTGGTCGCGAACCTCGCGGGAAGCCTCGCCTACCAGCTCAGCAACACCGGACAGCAGCGCGCGGGCCTTGAGCTCGCCAGTGCCGCATTGGCGCAAGCCGGACCGGATGCCCCGCCCAAGACGCGCGCTCTGTTCTTTGACCGCGTCGCGTGGGCCCACACATGCGCCGGAGAGGCACAACCCGCCATTCAGGCGCTCGGGCAGGCACACGATGCGTTGACAGAGGCCGGCGACAACGAGGCGCCTCAGTGGGCGTATTGGGTGAGCAGGGAAGAACTGGAGGTGATGGACGCCCGGGTCTTCACGGAGCTGCACCGCCCGTTACGGGCCGTTCCGCTGTTGACCGACGTCCTTAGTCGGTACGACGCCACCCACGCGCGCGAAGTGGCGCTGTATCGGTCATGGCTCGCCGTCGCCCTCGCCGACGCCAACGAACCGGAGCAGGCGGCCGAGGAAGCTCGACGCGTCGTGTCCGTGTCTGCGGACATGTCCAGCGACCGCACCGCCTCGCGCGCCCGTGTCGTACTCAGGCGGCTTCAGGACTTCGAGCAAGTGCCCGAGGTTCGCGACCTTCTTCACGATCACGGGCATCTGCTGAGCGCGTGAGGAAGTGGCTGACGCTCGGCGGGGGTACCGTCCGGCGCCGGTGGCCCGGTGACCAGCACAGATACGCCCCGATCGCCCGACTGGGATGCCCCTAACACTCCGTGACATGCCAGTGAGCCTGTCTCCTAAGTAAGTTGACAACCTGGAACAAGCTCGGACTCCACGCCAAGCCCGTCGTCCTGGGCAACACGAGCGGCTTCTCCAGCCGGTTCGTCGACCTCATCGACGAGATGGCCGACGAGGGCTTCCTCAGTGCCTCGGATCGCGCGATCGTCAGCGTCGCGGGCAGCGTCGAGGAGGCCCTCGACCGGCTCGTGCCGGCGGTCCCGGCCGCTGTCCGCGTGACCACCGAAGGATTCCGGCGAAGACCCGCCCACGGCACACCTAACCGCCGGGGTGGCACCTGAGATGCCAACACCCGTGGATTGTCACAACCTTGCGCCCGTTGGTGACATTCGAACGGTTGGCTCCGTGACGTCGTAGATCTCTGTGCAGGAGCACGAGCGCGGACGCTCGCCCTGTCGCGGCATGTCGGCTGCCCGGGGAACCGGTGGGCGGCGGCAGCGCCACCCGCCGACTCCGAGGCGGGACACGCCACTGGAATCCGACGCACTGGAGGACGATGTGAACGTACGTAAGCACAGGGGAAGGTGGGCGGCCGGTGTGCTCGGCGCGGTGTCGCTCGCGCTCCTGGGGGCGGGGACGGCGATCGCGACCGATCCCGTCGCCGAGTCAGACCAGTCCAAGATGACCTGGTACGACCTCGTGGGTGTCGGCGCCTGCGGTACGCCGGTCAACGCTGAGGTCGAGGACCTCGTGGCCGTGCCGCACGCCTGGTGGACGGCGGCCAACCCCAACGAGGACGACCTGTGCAAGGGCGTCTACGTCGAAGTCTCCTACAACGGGAAGACGATCACGGTTCCGGTCCGGGACAAGTGCCCGGCGGCGGAATGCGGTCCCGGGCACATCGACCTCAGCAAGTCCGCGTTCCAGAAGCTCGCGCCGCTGGAAGTGGGCGTGGTCAACGGCATCACGTGGAGGTTCGTCGGCAGCGGCGGCGAGGATGTACCGGGCCAGACACCCGAAACGCCCGAGACCGAGGCACCCGCGCCGGCCGAGACCGAGACGCCCGCGGCGGAAGAGACCGGGACGCCTGACGCTGCGGAGACCGTGGCACCCGAACCGGCCCCGACCGAGACGGTCGCGGCGGATGACGGGCCTGAGAGCGAGACGTACGAGATCCCCGTGACCGAGTCGTACGCGACGCCGGCTCCCCTCCCGTCGACGCAGGCGCCCACCCAGCCGGGCGAACCCGGCTGCGGCACCGCGCCCGGCTGGGACGCGGGGCGGTCGTACGTACCCGGCGAGAAGGTCACGCACGCGGGCAAGCGGTACACGGCCACGTTCTACTCCACCGGCGCCGCCCCGGGCGACCCCATCTCGTGGGCCGTCTGGGAGGTCGACGGAGCCTGCTGAACCCGGACCGCCCGCGCTCATCCGCTCCGCCCGCCGCCCGCCGCCCGGCGCCGTGTGCGCCGGGCAGCGGGTGTCCCCCGGGGCCCCTCCGGCCCCCGGCGCGCCCGCCTCGCACCGACCCCCAGGAGTCCACACCGTGCTGTCCCGCAGAAAGCTGCTCGGCGCGTCCGCCCTGACGCTCGCCGCCACCGCGCTCACCGCCCGCCCGGCCGCCCTCGCCGCCGAGACCGGCCCGACGCTCGAGATCGACCTCGTCAACAACACCGGCTCCGACACCGTCTTCGCGTACGTCAGCGGTCAGGCCCTGGACCGCGGCAACGCGTGGATGCTGCTGGGCTCGGACGGCCGTACGCCCTACTACCCCGACTCGCCCGGGTCCCCCGGAACACCGCTCGGCGCGGACTGCGCCATTCCGCTCGGCCCGTCAGGAGGCGGCCCCCGGCGGATCACCGTTCCCAGAATGGCGGGCGGCCGGATCTGGTTCTCGGTCGACGCCCCGCTCGACTTCCGGCTGAACCCCGGGCCGTCCCTCGTCGAGCCCTCGGCGGCCAACCCCTCGGATCCGAACGCCGGCATCCTGTGGTCGTTCGCCGAGTTCACGTTCAACGAAGCCGTCGTGTACGCGAACGTCTCCGCCGTGGACTTCGTGTCCGTACCGGTGGAGCTCCGCCTGAACACCCTGTCCGGCGCCGTCCAGCACGTACCCGGGCTGCGGCCCGGCGCCGTCGACGCCGTCGCGCAGGGACTGCTCGCGCAGAGAACCGCCGACGGCCTGCCCTGGGACCGGCTCGTGGTGTCATCCGGCGGGC
The DNA here is from genome assembly GCF_053597075.1 of Streptomyces sp. NPDC001514. Taxonomy (NCBI): domain Bacteria; kingdom Bacillati; phylum Actinomycetota; class Actinomycetes; order Kitasatosporales; family Streptomycetaceae; genus Streptomyces; species Streptomyces sp. NPDC001514. The sequence goes on along the minus strand of NZ_JBSFHO010000027.1, from coordinate 106,389 downwards.
GGAACCTGCGCGTCCTGAACCCGACCCAGGTCATCGCCACCGACCCGGGCTTCCTGGCCGGCTACTACGACGGCTACGTGGACCAGGTCTGGGGGACGTACGCCCAGACCGATCTGGTCGTCAACACCCAGGCGGAGTGGGGCGAGCTGCGGGGCAGGGTGTCGGGTGACCGGCTCGACTTCCCGGGCCACGGCTCCTTCGGGCGGCCGACCACCGCCGACATCTTCAGCTGCTCCACCGGACCGTTCGCCGTGACCACGCCCGCGATGGGCGCGCTGGCCGCCCGGATCAGCGCGGCGTTCAACCGCAGCACCCTGCTCGTCAACGACCACCAGCCGGAACGCGAGAACCCGGCCGCCTACTACACCACGTCCCCCACCAACCACTACGCGCGCCTGGCCCACGCACACAGCGGCGAGGGGCGCGGCTACGCCTTCCCGTACGACGATGTGACGCCGACCGGCGGCGCCGACCAGTCCGGCTTCGTCACCGCCGGGGACCCGGCCCTGCTCACCGTCTCCCTCGGCCCCGTCCAGGGGGGCGCGCCGGCCGCTCAGCCGGCCGGGCTGCCGACCGGCCAGTGGCAGTCGCTGCGCCTGACCAGTCCGGGGCTCACCGACCAGTACGTGCGCCACCGCGACGGCCTCGGCTTCACCGAGGTGATCGGCGCCGGCAGCGACAGCCTCCTGAAGGAGGACGCCACCTGGGCCATCGTCCCGGGGCTCGCGGGCAGCGGCTACTCCTTCGAGTCCCGCAACCACCCCGGCGAGTTCCTACGGCACCGGGGATACCGGGTCCGCCGCGAGCCGAACGACGGCAGCGGGGTCTTCCGGTCGGACGCGACCTGGAACGCCGTCGAGGCGTCCGGCGGCTTCCAGCTGCTCTCCTCGAACTACCCGGACCGCTGTCTGCGCCAGCGGTCCGCCGAACTCTGGCTCTCGTCGGCCGACGGGCCGCACGCCTGGGACGGCGGCAGCGCCTTCGGCGCCGACACCACATGGGCGGTCGCCCCGCCCTGGGCCGGCTGAGCGCACGCGCCGAAGCGGCGGCGCGGGCGTACCGCGCCGCCGCTTCGGCTTCGGCGGATCAGCTCGTGGAGAGGCTGGTCACGACGAGGTGGTCCGGGGTGCGCTGCGGCGGGACCTTGAGGACGAAGGCCTGGCGCAGGTCCGGGTAGGGTTCGTCCGGTCCGCCGCGGAAGTTGCGGGACATGTTCCAGAGTTCGGCGGCCCGGTAGGACGACAGGGAGCGGCCGGCCTCGACCTCCTCCAACTGGGCCTTCTTCAGGCCCAGTCGGACGGCCCACGCCTCGGATGCGGCCAGCTCTGCGGCGCGGCGGGCGGTCCACGCGCGGAACCCGTCCGGAGTGTCCTGGACCGAGGCGTCGACGAGGCCGAGGGACCTGGCCGTGGACGCGCTCATCGGCAGGGCTTCGGAGGTGAGCCGTTCGGCGGTCGCCTCGCCGACGCGGCGCGGCAGGATGTAGGTCCAGTACTCCGAGCCGTACAGGCCCATCAGGCGGTAGTGGGGGTTGAGGACGGCGGACTCGCGGCACCAGACCTCGTCGGCGGCCAGGGCCAGCATCAGGCCGCCGGCCGCCGCGTTGCCGGGCAGGGCGGCTACGGTGAGCCGGTCGGTGGTGGTCAGGACGGCCTCGACCAGGTCGTCCATGGCGTTGATGTTGTCCCAGGACTCGGCCGCCGGATCGGCCGCGGCCTGGATCACGCCGAGGTGGATGCCGTTGGAGAAGACGTCCCGGTCCGGGCCGAGCACGAGCACCGAGGTCGGCCTGGTGCAGGCGGCGCGGTAGGCGGCGAGGAGCCGTCGGCACTGACCCGTGCTCATGGCGCCGCCCGGGAAGGAGAACTCCAGGAAGCCGACCGGGCCTTCCTCGCGGTAGCGGATCTGCGTGTACGTGTCGCGGCCCGCGGCCTGCGCCGGGGACACCGGTACCTCGGGGACGTCGGCCAGGTGTTCGCCGAGGACGTCCGCCGCCGGGAGCTTCCAGGCCGGCGGCGAGCCCTTCGTACGGCGGCGGCGCAGTTCGGGGATCCATACGGCGCCGTCGGTGGTGGCACGGCAGATCGCTCCGTCGCGGGTGGCCAGGATCCGTCCCGGGGGGCCACCGCGCAGTTCGTCCTCAAGGTGGCCGCCGTGCAGGTAGTACGCGGTGCCGTGGACCTCGTCGAGGACGCCGGGCCGGGAGTCCGCCGCGCGCAGCTTGCGCAGGACGGTGGCGGTGTCGTCGGTGTCCCAGTCGATGCGGCGGTACTGCTGGTCGTGGTAGGGGCGCAGCCGGCCGTGGACCTCCGGGGCGGAGGGGTCGAGCGGTACGGGGGTCCAGCTCCGGTCGGCGAATCGTTCCACCGCGAGCAGCACCGCCTCCACCGCCGCGTCCGCGACCTCGCCGCGGTAGAGGTCGCTCTTCGAGACGCCGGGCGGAACCTGGAACGGTACCGAGGCCCACACATCGCCGGCATCCATCTCGGCCGCCGCCTGGAGCACGGTGACGCCCCACTCGGGCGCATCGTCGTGCAGTGCCCAGTCGAGGGAGGAGGGGCCCCGGTCGCCGAGTGGGCCGGGATGGACGATCAGAACGGGCCGGGTGGACCAGATGTCCTCCGGCACGGGGGTGGTGAGCATAGGGGCGATGACCAGGTCGGGCCGGGTACGGTCGAGCCCTTCGCGCAGCGCGTCGTCGCTGAGCGCGAGTTGCAGGCCGACGGTATGGCCGAGGTCCCGCAGGACGGTGTGGATACGCTGGGTCAGACTGTTGAAGGCACCGGAGATCAGCAGAATGCGCAAGGGGGACCCTCCGTCGACAAACCATGAGAGCGGGGCTTTTTGCCTCGCCTACGGATGGGACGGCGCTGAGGTTCGGCCGGATTCCATCGCTCCCGTCGCCTGGTGTGCGGCCGGGTGGTGTGAGGGGTGCACGGCCGTCCCGGGAACGGGTCGTGGCGCTCGTCGCAGTCCGTCCGGCTGAGCGCCGCACTGGTGGATGTCGGGGATTCCGTCGGTGTTCTCGTCGCGGTTCTCCTCCTCGTACAGGCGCTTGTAGGCGCGGTTGCGGCGGCGCAGGAGGACGGCGGCGAGGGCGGCCGCGGTGAGGGAGCCGAGGAGGACGGCGGCCTTGACGTGTTCGGTCAGGGTGGCGTCGGTGAAGGAGAGTTCGCCGAGCAGCAGGGCGACGGTGAAACCGATGCCCGCGAGGACGGCGAGGCCGAAGACGTCGGCCCAGGCGAGGTCGGGGTTGAGCGACGCCCTGGGCGGCAGCGACGGGGAATCGCTGGTGCAGGGTGTCGATGACCTGGTCCATCTGCCGCTCGATCGCGTCGGCGTCGGGCTGCTCGAACACCGCCCGCAGCAAGGTCATCACCCCGCTGACCGCGGACTTCGGAACGAGCGGCGCCAGGTTTCGGGCGTAGTGCGTGCGGCATCGCTGCCACGACGAGCCGGGCAGCGTGGCTCCGATCGCGTCGACCAGGCCCTGATGCGCGTCTGAGATGACCAGCTTCACGCCGGACAGGCCGCGGGCGACCATCGAGCGGAAGAAGGCGAGCCAGCCGGCACTGTCCTCACTGGTCACCGCGTCCAGACCGATGACCTCGCGGCGGCCCTCGCTGTTCACGCCGACCGCGACCAGGCAGGCGATGTTCACCACCCTGCCCTCCTCGCGGACCTTCATGGTCAGCGCGTCCGCCCACACGAACACATACGGTCCCGCGTCCAGCGGCCGGTTGCGCCACGCGTCGAGCTGGACGTCCAAGTGATGGACGAGAGCGGAGACTTGGGACTTCGACAGCTGTGCGACTCCGAGGTCCTTCGCGATCCCTTCGACCCGGCGGGTGCTCACGCCACGCACGTAGCACGTCGCGATCACCGACATCAGGGCCTGCTCGGACCGGCGGCGGCGTTCCAGCAGCCACTCGGGAAAGTAAGAGCCCTGCCTGCTCTTCCGCACGCTCGACCAGGCCTACGGCGGCGGCCACGCCCGCCAGGCCCTCGTGCGCTACCTGGAGCACGAGGCGGGCTGCGACACCCAGGTACGGGGGAAGGGGTGGAGGCGTGCGCGCATCCGCACGTCCTCGTCCGGGTCCTCCCTCAGCTCGGTGACCAGGTCCGGTCCCAGGTCGGGCCGGGCCAGGCGGCCCGGCAACCCCGGGTCGTCGTACAGGTGTTGTCGTTCAGCGCAGGGGCCGCCACAGGGCCTGCCCTGAGCAACGCCTGAGCCGGCTGGTCCTGCTCAAGAGCCGCAATCACCTGCTCACCGCGTCGAACCGGCCTGGGACGAGTTCCTGTCCCACGTCGATACCTTCCTGGCCGAGTGACCTCAGCGGCCGGCCGGCCACTGGCGGGCTGCCGGGCCCGGGCGAGGGCCCTCGCGTGTTTCGGTCGGGGTCCGCGCGGCAGCCGACCCGATGGGTGTGGTGCCGACAGTCGGTGACTTGGCGCGCGCACCGCCCGCTCGACTCGCACAGGGAACGACTTTCAGTCCGTTCCAGCACGCTTTGCGGCGTGTTCCAGAAGGCCGTGATCATACATTTCCCATGCATGGGTGGGCGCCACGGGGCAGCAGCAGCTCAAACCAGATGCTCTTGCCGACCGGGGTCCGCTGGCTTCCCCAGGCGTTGGTCAGCGCGTCGAGCAGCACCAGGCCGCGGCCGCTCTCAGCTTCGTCGCCCGCCGCTCTGGGCTGCGGTATCTTCGGGCTGGCGTCCTCGACATCACACCGCAGAGCGGTCGGGTACCGACGGAGACTGAGCCGAATCGGGCCAGGAGCGTGACGCACTGCGTTGGTGACCATCTCGCTGATCAGTAGCTGTGCCGTGTCGATCAGACCGTCCAGGCCCCACTCGGCCAGTTGTCCGGCCGCAAGTCGCCGCGCCTGCGCTGCCGAGAGATGCTCAGGGCAGAGCGGCCAGGAGGCGGCCGACTCGGGGGCCGCGCCAGGTTCGAGGGCGGGATGTGCAGTGCGCATGGTGCGCTCGTTCCCTTGTGACTGTACGAGGTGTTCCCTCAGTCTGCGTGTGACGGTCCGGTCGCGACGCTGGGACGCGGGGGTCGTGCAGGACCCTTCCCCCGCAGCCTCTGAGGCAACTGGCGCCGATTCAGCCGGTCAGATAGCGCAGGGGGTTTGCGACGAGGATGGTGTCGATGTCCTGTTCACTCAGCCCTCGCTCGCGTAGGGCAGGTATGACGTCTTCGCTGATGTGGCGGTAGTTCCACTTGGGGAGCATGACCCGCTTGGCTTCTGGATCACAGAAGTCTATGAAGCAGGAAGCATCATGGGAGATCACGATGCTTTCGACGAAACCCCGGCGCACGAGTTCGGCGACCACGTCGAGGCGCCGGGCGAGCGGCAGGAACGGGTCGAGGCCGAACCTGTCCATGCCGAGCAAAGAACCTCGTTCCGCAAGCCGGGTGAGGTAGTCGAGGTCGTCGGAGTCCCCGGAGTGACCGACGATCACCTTGGACAGATCGACGCCTTCCTGCTCCAGCACAGCTTGCGCCGTCAGGCCGGTTTGGCTCGCCGCGTGCGTGTGCACGGTGATCGGGGCTCCGGTCTCGACGCTCGCCTGCGCCACCGCCCGCATCGTGCGTTCGACTCCTGGTGTCAGTCCTGGCTCGTCGATGGCGCACTTGAGGAATGCGGCGCGGACGCCGGTGTCGGCGATACCGGAAGTGATGTCTTTGACAAAGAGCTCGGTCAGAAGCTCGGGCCTGTCGAACATGAGCCCTGGGCCCTGGTAGTGGAACTGGTGCGGGATGTCGTTGAAGGTGTAGAGCCCGGTCGCGACGACGATGTTGAGGTCGACCTGTTCCGCGATCCGCTGGATGCGCGGGATGTAGCGTCCCAGACCGAGCACCGTCGGGTCGAGGATGGTGTCGATCCCCAGGTTCTTGAGCTCGCGCAGGTCGCGGACCGCTTCACCGACCTTCTGCTCCTCGTCCCAGTCCGCCTGGTAGTTGTTGCGGAACTCCTCACCGAGGACGAAGACATGCTCGTGGACGAGTGTCCTGCCAAGATTCTCGGGGCGGATCGGGCCGGCTGCTGTGTGTATCTCTGTCGTCATGAGGTCATCCTTGTCGGTTACGTGACACCACCCGGGGCTTGGCCGGAGCGGGTGGCGCGGCCCGTGGTTTCTCTGAGAACGGGTGACAGCCCGCTCTCCAGTTCTCGATCAGCAGCCGGCTGTCCTGGCGCGGCCTGTGCAGCATGCCGACCGAGGTTCGATCCCTCGTGGCATGCGCGGGCTGAGACTCAGCGCCGCGTCCCCAGGAAGTCCAGTACCTTCGGGATGACGAAGTCCGGTCGTTCCAGCAGGGGGCTGTGTCCGACGGCCGGTACCATCACCAGTTCCGAGTCGGGAAGCCCGTGGGCGAGTTCCTCGGCCCAGGGCCGCGGCCGCACCGGGCACTCCTCACCACTGATGATCAATGCCGGGACTCGCACATCGCGCAGCAGGCCCGTGGCGTCGCCCCGCAAAGCGACACCGACCATGGCCGGCCTCAGCGTGGACGGAAGCTGAGCCAGTCGATCGGTCCAGTGCGCAACCGTCTCCTTCATCTGGTTCGAGGCACGAGTCGACTCTCCGAACATCACCTGCACGAGGAACTCGAGCCGTTCTCCCGTGAAGCCGTTCCTGGTGACGTCGTCGATCCACGTCATGTAGGCGTCGACCGCTTCAGCCGGTTCAGACCGTACCGAAGATCCGATGAACACCACTGACTTCACAAGGTCAGGACGGTACGCAGCGAGCCGGGCCCCGACGTCTCCACCCATGGAGGACATCACCAGGTGGGCCTGGGTGACACCGAGTCGATCCAGCAGCGCCGCGATGTCGCCGGCGCACTGCTCCATCGTGACCACGTCGACGTCCGTCCCAGCGCTTCGGCCCTGGCCGCGGAAGTCCGGGCGGATCAGCCGGTACGAGCCGGTCGCCGCCTCGACGAGGCCGTCGAACATCCGGTTGTCGAGGAAGAGCGAATGGAGACAGACGACCGGGTCCAGCGACGCCTCGCCGGTGTCGTCAACATGCAGAGAGGTTCCAGCCACCTGGACGGTGTCAGCTGTACTCATGGTGCCGCTTCTTTCTGCGTCGATCAGTCGCTGTTGCGGTGGGCCGATGGGCCACATTGCCGGCCCGTCGTGGACCGGGGGATGGGCGTTGAGGGACACGTTCAGGACGTGGCCCGGTACGCGACGAGGTCGAGTGGTGCCGATACCTGCGGGCCCGGGTTCCCGCTGGTTCTCAGGCGGCCGGGACCAAGGTCGGAACTGGCACCTCTTGCGACGGCACTCACGCTGCTGATCGCTTGGGGCCACGAACTCTGCTGTATGGCGGGTGGTTTTCACCACGCGGCTATCAGAGTATGGTCACCACTCTCAGCATGTCAATATTTGCCATCCTCTTCAAATATTGAAATCCAGCGTGGTGAGGAGAGCAGCCATGGGACGGCCGGTGATCTCGGGTGAGGAGCTGCGTGCGCTGCGGGACGAATGGGCCACGCACTGGACAGGGTTCTTCGAGCTGGGCGGCGGGGAAGCGCCGCCCGCCCTGCCGCGTGTCATCCGCGACAGCTGGCGTCGCACGATGACGTCCGCCGCGCCGCTGACAACGACTGCGGCGCACCTGCCGGCCAGGAGTGACGAGGGCTTCGTCCTGTCCGAGGCGGCACGGCATTTGGCACCCGGCATCCGTGAGCTGTCGAACGAGTCCGGCTACCTGATCGCGATCGCGGACTCGACGGCCACATTGATCCATACCTCGGCAGGCCGGGAGATGCTCAGACGGGCCGAGCGTGTGAACGCAGTGCCTGAGAGCGCTTGGGCGGAGCATGTGATGGGGACGAATGCCCTGGATCTCGCACTCCGCACCGGGCGTCCCGCCCGAGTGTTCGCAACCCAGCATGCTGCTCAACAGCTCCACGACTGGACCTGCTGGGCGGTACCCATTCGAACCCGGAACACGGGTGCCTTGTGCGGGGTTGTCAACATCGCCGCCCCATGGACTCACTCCGCACCCATGGGTACGGCACTGGCGCGCAGCGTCGCGCTCATGGCAGAGGACGCCGTGGACAGGCTGGGGTTCCCAGACTGCCGGGAACCGCAACGGCTGTCCGTACGCCTGCTCGGCCCTCCCCGGGTCGCTCTGCGAGGAGTGCCCGTTCACCTCTCACCGCGGCAGACGGAGATCGTTGCCATCCTCGCGATGAGGCCCGGCGGTTCCTCGTTCGATGAGCTGCACACGCACCTGTATGGCGACCGGCGCGTTGCCGCCACGACGTTGCGAGTCGAGCTGTCGAAGCTGCGGGCAATCCTCGGAGAGAACCTGCTGGTCAGCCGCCCCTACCGTTTGAACGCCGAGATCGATCTCGACCTGTCTCGGGCCCTCGCGCACCTGGCGGCGGGAGACACTCGTCAGGTCCTTGATCTGTTCTATGGAGAACCGCTGCCCGGGTCGACCTCGCCGTATCTCCAAGAGGTCTGCACCCATGTATGCGTCTCACTTCGCAACCGTCTGCTGCTCTCGGGGTGCGTCGGCGATGCCCTCCGGTATGCCGAGATCTTCCCCTGGGACGACGAGGTCCTTCGCACCGCGATAGACCGCGCTCCGCAAGAGGATCCGAGCGTCCCCCTGCTGCTGGGGCGCCTGGCGGCCTCGGCCTCCCCTGCGCCAACACTTCGCCAACATCTCGGACGTACGGTCGGCGCCCAAGACGGCACTGTGCTGCCGTGGTAAGGAGACGAGGATGTCAGAAACGCTGGCAGCCAACCGGCGGACGCCTTTCCTGTCCAAGCCCGTCAGGCTGCTCATCGATGGGGAGTTTGTCGACGCCGCGGACGGACGCACCTTCACGACCGTGGATCCAGGGACTGCCGAGCCCCTTGCTGATGTCGCGGAGGCGTCGGCACAGGATGTGGACCGCGCCGTTGCGGCCGCACGCCGGGCACTCGATGGCCCCTGGTCACGTCTGTCGCCCAGCGAGCGTGGCCGCATGATCCATCGGATAGGCGATCTGCTGATCGAGCATGCCGAGGAGTTCGCTCAGCTGGAAAGCCTCGACAACGGCAAGCCCTACAGCGCCGCGCTCGGCGTCGAGGTGCCGTTGGCCGCGGACATGTTCCACTACATGGCCGGCGCGGCCACACGCCTGCGAGGCGCCACGGTGACACCGTCCGTGCCCTACATGCCGGGCAAGGAGTTTCACGCCTACACCGTGCGTGAGCCTGTCGGAGTCGTCGGGCAGATCATTCCCTGGAACGTTCCCCTCCTGATGGCCGCATGGAAGCTCGCACCCGCACTCGCGGCCGGGAACACCGTGGTGCTGAAGCCGGCGGAGCAGACTCCCCTGTCCGCGCTCCGCCTGGGCGAACTGCTCCTCGAAGCCGGGCTTCCCGCAGGGGTCGTCAACATCGTGCCGGGCTTCGGTGAGACGGCCGGCGTCCACCTGGCCCAGCACCCGGGCATCGACAAGATCGCTTTCACGGGCTCGACCGAGGTCGGCAAGGAGATCGTCCGCGCCTCAGCCGGCAACCTGAAGAGGGTCTCGCTGGAGCTCGGAGGGAAGTCACCGAACATCATCTTCTCCGATGCCGACATCGACGCCGCCATCGAGGGCGCCGCCCTGGGCGCCTTCTACAACCAGGGGGAGGTGTGCTCGGCGGGATCCCGGCTGTACGTGCAGGAGGCGCAGTTCGACCGGGTCGTCGAGGCACTGGCCTCGTACGCCTCCGGCATCAAGGTGGGATACGGGCTGCATGCCGAATCCCAGATGGGACCTCTCGTCTCGAAGGAGCACCAGGACCGCGTCGGCAGGTACCTGGAGCTGAGTGATGACTGCGGCGGAGAGGTACTCGCCGGCGGGAAGCTGATGGAGGGCCCGGGCTTCTTCGTGCAGCCCAGCGTGATCGCACGGCCGAACGCGGACCACCGGCTGGTTCGTGAGGAGATATTCGGTCCGGTCGTGACCGCTCTGCCCTTCGATGACATCGACGACCTTGCCGAGCAGGCCAATGACACCGTCTACGGCCTCGCGGCCGGCATCTGGACGAACGACATCTCCAAGGCCCACCGCCTCGCGCGGCGTCTCAAGGCCGGCACCGTGCACGTCAACACCTACCACGTCTTCGCAGCGGAGACGCCCTTCGGCGGCTACAAGCAGAGCGGCTGGGGAAGGGAGAAGGGCGATGAGGTGCTCGAGCAGTACCTCGAGACGAAGTCGGTGATAGTCGGGCTCTGAGCGGCCTCGAACCTCGAGGAGCCGCCTGCAGCTGTGTAGGGACGTGTACGGCTGCGCACCCATCGGGCGCGCGGCCGCCCTACACGTACCCCTCGTGTCAGCTGCTGATGAGTTCGGTCGCCTGACGGGCGGCGTCGAGCACTTCGTGGACCCGCTCCGAGTGTGCGCTGCTCATCCTGGACGTCGGGGCCACGATGCCGACGGCGCCGTACACCTTCCCGTCTTTGTCGAACACGGGTGAGCCGATGGCGGAGATGCCCAGCTTCGTCTCCTGCGCGTCCACCGCCCAGCCCTGACTGCGGATCACTTCGAATTCCCGTTCCAGCGCGGCGAGCAGGTCTTCCTGTTGCGCTTTCGTGTACTCGCCCAGGTCCTTGAGCACCATCTCGCGCTGCCGCTCGGAATCCAGATGTGCAAGTACGGCCTTGCCCGCCGCCCGTATGTACTCTCTGCCCGTCAGCCCGACGTACAGGCCGCTGACCCGCAGGGGCTGCGATCCCTCGACGAGCACCTTGAGGATCACCCGGTTGCTGGACTCCAGGGTCGAGAAGAAGGCAGTCTCATCGGATTTCCGCGCGAGGTCGGTCACGAGCGCGGACAGCTTCTCGCTGACGTTGAAGCTGCGCCGGTACTGATTGAACAAGGCACCGACGCTCGGGCCGAGGGTGAGCGTCAGGTCGGGGCGTCGTTCGAGATATCCACGGCCGATCAGCGTGCGCATGAGGTGGTAGCAGGTCGTGATGTTCAAGCCCAGCTCGGACGCGACCTGCTGAACCGTCGGCGGGGATTCGCGTCCTGCCACGCACTCGAGGAAATTCAACGCACGCTCCACGGTCTGGAGCGGCGGCTGCCTGCTTGACCTCTTGTTCACATTCTGAAACTAGCACGCGGGGACCGCGCGTCACGAGCAGCCCTCGACGGGTCGCCCGACGATGCCTTCCCGAACCCGCGGGTGGGGGCGGGCCGGGCCGCAGACCCGGTCCCGCCGAGACTTCAGCGGTCGGCACCGCCAAGGATTTCAATAGTTGACATGGATTTCATAGTGTGAAAACATGGTCGTGATAACGAGGAGGAAGATCATGAGTGACACGGTTGCCGACGTACTCGCCGGCGCATTGGCCCGGCACGGCGTGACGTCGATCTTCGGTCAGAGCAACCCGACCGCCTTCATGCTGGCGGCCGAGCGGATCGGCATCCGCCAGGTCCTGTACCGCACGGAGAACGCCGCAGGTGTGATGGCTGACGGGTTCGCCCGGGTCGGCGGGCGGATCGCCGTCGTCGCCGCCCAGAACGGGCCGGCTGCCACGCTGATGGTGCCGCCCATGGCGGAGGCCCAGAAGGTCTCCATCCCGATGCTGGTTCTGGTGCAGGAGGTACCGGCTTCAGCCCGGGACCGGAACGCGTTTCAGGAGATGGACCACTTCGCGCTCTTCGCCGGGGTTTCGAAATGGACGCGCCGAGTCGACGACCCCTCGCGCGTAGAGGACAACGTCGACATGGCCATCACTGTCGCGAACAGCGGCAGGCCGGGGCCTGTCGTGCTGCTGCTACCGAAGGACGTCCTGCAGGCGCCGGCAGCGCCCGCCCGCTTCCCCCGCGGACGTGACCTGGGCGCTTTTCCGCTCGACCGTCCGCGGCCTGAGGCCGCGGCAGTTTCACAGGCGGCTCGTCTCATCGCGGAGGCTCGCTCACCCCTGGTAGTCGCAGGTGGCGGGGTGCACCTTTCCGGGGCGGTGGAGGAACTGACCGCGCTTCAGCGCGTAGCGCACCTGCCCGTCGTGACGACGAACATGGGGAAGGGGGCTGTGAGTGAGCTGGACGCCCTGTCGCTGGGCGTGGCAGCGAATGTGACGGGTCAGCGAGGCCCGGCGCACCACCACCTGTCCCTTCTCCAGGAGGCCGACGTCGTTCTGCTGGTCGGTACGCGGACCAACGAGAACGGAACGGAAGGGTGGACTCTCACCTCCCCTGACGCAACGTACATCCACATCGACATGGACCCACTGGAGGTCGGCCGCAACTACGAAGCGCTGCGGCTCGTCGGTGACGCACGGTCGGCCCTTCGCGACCTGACCGACGCCTTGGAGGCATGCGACCTCACACAGCGTCAGAACGCTGCCGAGACGCTCCGCCGGCGCATCGCTGATGGGCGGCAACGCCGGACGGAGGAGATCCAGGCGACGGTGTCCTTCGACGCTCGTCCCATCGCCACCGAAAGGCTGCTGAGGGAGCTGGACGCGGCGCTCACTCCGGACGACATCGTCGTCGCGGACGCGAGCTACTCCTCGTTCTGGGTGGCGAGCTACCTCACCGCCAAGCGGGCCGGTCAGCGGTTCATCCTGCCCCGTGGTCTGGCAGGGCTGGGGTGGGGTCTGCCCCTGGGACTCGGGGCCAAGCTGGCAACTCCCGACGCACGCGTGGTCGCCATCGTCGGGGACGGCGGATTCGCTCACGTGTGGTCGGAACTGGAGACAGCCATCCGCGAGGACCTCCCCCTGACCGTGATCGTGCTCAACAACCAGGTTCTCGGCGCGCAGCGGCACGTGGAGTTGCTGCTCTTCGGGCAGACGACCTCAGGCGTTGACTTCCAGCCCGTCGATCACGCCGCGATCGCGCGGGCGGTCGGGGCCGTCGGAACCCGGATCACCAGCCCCGACCAACTGGAGCCCGCACTCAAGGATGCTCTGGCCTCCACGACGGTGACCGTCCTGGACGTGGTGGTCGACCCGGACTCCTATCCTCCGCTGCGTGCCTGGGACGGGAACACGGACCGCATCACCCCCGGACCCCAGGCCGGACAGGACACCCCTACCTCGCCCAACGCTGCGAAGGGATGAGGGAGACGTGACATCGACAGACCACCAAGCCAAGGCGTCACACTGGCCGAGCATCGGAACAATCTCCGATTGCGACTACACGATCGGAGACGCTCTTCGCAGGGCCGCGGCCCGCTGGCCTTCTCGGACCGCACTCGTTGAGGGCATCGCCGGTCCTGACGCACGCACGTGGACCTACGCTGAGCTTCTTGATCACTCGGAGGCGGTGGCGTATGCCCTGCTGGCGCACTTCCACCCCGGCGAACGGGTTGCCGTGTGGTCGGCCAACTCCCCAGAGTGGGTCCTGTTGGAGCTGGGAGCGGCGCTGGCCGGCATCACCCTCGTGACCGTCAACCCCGCCTATCGATCTGCTGAACTCGAGTTCGTCCTCCGGCAGTCGCGGGCACAGGGCATATTCGTCCAAGCGCAGGTCAACTCACGCAACTTGCCGGCGATAGCGCGGGAAGTCGCCGAGAAGCTGCCCGAGCTCAGACCGGTCCAGTCCTTGGGCGAGTGGGTCGAGGGTGTTTCCCGATCTGCGGCCGTCACCACCCCTCTGCCGAACGTCCGCCCTACGGATCCGGCCCAGATTCAGTACACCTCGGGGACGACCGGCTTCCCCAAAGGCGCCGTGCTGCCTCACCGAGCACTTGCTGTGAACGGCCGTCTCTACGCGGAGACGATCGGAGCGACGCCCAAGGACGTGTGGGTCAACCCGATGCCGCTGTTCCACACGGCCGGCTGCGGGCTCGTCACGCTGGGCGCCTTGCAGACGGGCGGCGTCCACGTCCTGCCGGCCAAGTTCGACGCCGATCTCATGCTGGACCTCTTCGAGCACCACCACGGGACCATCCTGCTGTCAGTGCCCACCATGCTCATCCGGATGCTCGACGCTCAGCGTGCGGCAGCGCGCGACCTCAGCTCATGGCGGCTCGCGACGCTGGGAGGCGCGCCTGTCCCGGTCGAGCTCATTCGACGCGCACGAAACGACTTCAGTGTCGACGTGGGGATCGGCTACGGACAGACCGAAGCGGCGCCCTACATCACCCACACCGTCCCCAGCGATACCCATCCGGATTGGTCGGAGACAGTCGGACGTCCACTGCCACATGTGGAAGTGAAGATCGCCGACCAGGACAGCGGAGAGCCGGTACCCCTCGGTGAGCTAGGCGAGATCTGCACGCGGAGCATGTGCGTGATGAGCGGCTACTTCGAGAACCCGAAGGCCACCGACGCAGCCATCGACAAGAACGGCTGGCTGCACACCGGAGACCTGGGAAGCATGGATGCGGCGGGATACGTACGCATCAAGGGCCGAGTCAAGGACATGATCATTCGCGGCGGCGAGAACATCTACCCCCGCGAGATCGAGGATTTTCTGTTCACTCACGACTCAGTCGCCGATGTGTCCGTCGTAGGGCTGCCCCACAGCGAGTGGGGCGAGATCGTGGCTGCGTTCGTCCGGGTCCGACAGGGTGCAACCCTGACGCAGGACGACCTCATCAGCCACTGCACCGGCCGGATCGCCAGCTACAAGATTCCGCAGGTCTGGGAATTCGTCACCGAGTTTCCGCAGACCGCGTCGGGGAAAATTCAGAAGTTTGCGCTTCGCGACGACTACCTCAGCCGCATCGGCCAAGTGCCTCAGCCGGACAACATGGATCGGAGGGAAGCGTGACCTCCCTGAAGGACAAAACGCTCTTCATCACCGGCGGGAGCCGTGGCATTGGCCGCGCCATTGCGCTCAGGGCTGCTGCGGACGGCGCCAACGTCGTCATAGCAGCCAAGACGGCCGAACCGCATCCCACGCTTCCCGGGACCATCCACACGGTCGCGGCTGAGATCGAGGAGGCAGGAGGGCGCGCATTCCCCCTTGCACTCGATGTACGCGAGGAGAACCAGGTCGCGGAGGCCGTCGCATCGGCAGCACACCACTTCGGCGGCATCGACGTGCTGGTGAACAACGCAAGTGCTGTGTTCCTGGCGCGGGCCGAGGACACACCGCTCAAGCGGTTCGATCTGATGTTTGACATCAATGTGCGGGGGACGCTCGCCGCCTCGCAGGCCTGCATCCCGTACCTCAGGAATTCCGACAACGGACACATCCTGACCCTGTCGCCGCCCATCGATCTGCGGCCCAGCTGGTTCACCGACCGAACCGCCTACACCATGTCGAAATACGCGATGAGCATGACGGTACTGGGCTTGGCCGAAGAACTGCGAGCCAGCACCGTGGCCGTCAACGCTCTGTGGCCGAAGACGATGATCTTCACGGCCGCTTCCGCGATCTTCGGTCTCGGCCCAGCCGGCTGCCGCTCGACCGACATCATGGCCGATGCGGCTCACGCCGTCCTCACCCGTCCCAGCGCCCAGTGCACCGGCAACTTCTTCCTCGATGAGGAAGTCCTTCGCCAGGAGGGTGCCACCGACGCTGACCTCGCGAGGTACGAACTCGTTCCCGGCACGCCACCCGAGATCGATCTCTTCGTGACACCCGCCTGAAGTGGCCGGCCCCGTCGGCTCTCCGGTCGGCGACGGCACCACCCCGGACGGTCGCGTTTCAGACCGGGGTTCGCTTACTGCGGTACGACCTGGCTGGTCAGCGGCCCCGGTCTTCTTCGGTTTCCTGCTCTCCGGCACCCTCGCCGTGGCTTCACTCGTTCCAGTGCGGGCCGTGCTCGCTGCCCCGTGCCAGCAGTCAGGCTGGGCGGATCCGCTCGCCATCCCGGCGAGGCCGGCGGCCAAGTATTTCGCCGGGGAGACGTGCTGGCGAGGAGTCGTCAACTACTGTAACTACTGCTTGATTTGACTCGACTGCGGTCTGGGGTGGTAGAGGGGATTCCGTGGGAATCACGGAAGCCACCCTGACAGTGTTGGACGTGAAGTTCGCAGCGATACTGCCGCATCTGGACGAGCGGCAGCGCCGCCTGTATCTGGCCTTGGAGGCCGATGCCCTCGGGCATGGCGGAACCGCGGCGGTGGCCAGGCTGGCGGAGGTATCGGAGTCGACCATCGCGCGGGGCCGCGACGAACTCGCGGGCGGCGCGCCGGTACTGGGACGGGTCCGCCGCCTGCCCCGGCGGCGGACGCAGACCGGCCGCCGAGCGTGACCCTGGCCTGGTGCCGGCACTCGAGACCCTGATCGAGCCGCGGGAGGTCGGCGACCCGGTCTCCCCGCTGCGCTGGACCACTGCCTCGCTGCGGGACCTGGCCCGGGAGTTGACCGCGGCAGGCCATCCGATCAGCGCCCCGGCTGTGGGCAAGCTGCTGCGCTCGATGGGCTTCAGCCTCCAGGGCATGGCCAAGACCCGCTCCGGGAGCCACGTCCCAGACCGGGACGCCCAGTTCCGGCACATCAACGCCACGGTCGAGCGGTTCCTGTCCCAGGAACTGCCGGTGGTGAGCGTGGATGCGAAGAAGAAGGAGCCGATCGGCGACTGCGCCCGAGCGGGCCGCACCTACCGCCCCAAGGGGGCGCCGATCACGGCCCCGGACCACGACTTCGTGGACCCCGACACTCCGATCGCAATCCCCTACGGCGTCTACGACCTGGGGCAGGACGTCGGCTGGGTGAACGTGGGCACCGACCGCAACACCGCCGCCTTCGCGGTGGAGTCCATCCGCCGCTGGTGGAACCAGCAGGGCCAGCAGGACTACCCCGACGCGACACGGCTGCTGATCACCGCCGACTCCGGAGGAGCGAACTCCGCCGACTCCCACCTGTTCAAGAAGGACCTGGCCGCCTTCGCCGACGAGTGCGGACTGACCATCACCGTCCTGCACTTCCCACCCGGGACACAATGCCGTTGCTTGAGTGGGGCAAGCAGTTCGCGGTGACGTTGGGGGCACGGGGTCGTTGGACCTGGCATGCATCCGCGGGTGGGGATATCCGATGATGTGCGGCTGGGAGTAGTGACCCGCTGGGTGACGCCGGAGCTCGTCGGTGAAGTGCTGGAGATATGCGGGGTTCGCGACAAGAAGTCCGGCGCCCTGCCGGCCGGGTTCATGGTCTACTTCACGCTCGCCCTGGCTCTGTTCCAGCAGGACTCTTACGACGACGTGGCGGAGCAACTGGTCGGCAGCATCCCGGAGTTGAGCGAGAGCATTCCCAACAAGTCTTCGTTCACGCGGACGCGCAGGCGTCTGGGACCACGGGTCTTGGAGACGTTGTTCCGCGAGCTGGCCGGCCCACTGGCACCCGTCGGTTTGAAGAGCGCCTTCTATCGCGGGATGCGCCTGGCCGCAGTGGACGGGTTCGTGCTGGATGTGCCGGATACACCGGCCAACCGGGCCGTATTCGGCGGGCCGGTCAAGAATGGCCAGCCCGCGGGGTTCCCGCAGGCGCGGGTGGTGACGCTGACCGAGTGCGGCACGCACGCGCAGATCGACGCGGCGGTGGGCGGGTTCAACGGCGGCGAGCCGGAACTGGCGATCAGCATGGCCGAAGCGGCTGCCGGAATGCTGGTCGTCATGGACCGGGGCTTTCCTGGCGTGGCGCTGTGGAAGGCATACACCGGGACCGGGGCTCATCTGCTGATCCGGGCCCGGTCGAGCGTCGCTGCTCGCCCGGTCGAGTACCTGCCCGACGGGACCTACCTGGCGAGGATGAACCTGGCCGGGCAGAAAGGCGCGCATCCCGGCGGGGTGCTGGTCCGTGTGATCGAGTACCGCATCGACGGCGGCGAGGTGGTCAGGCTGCTGACCGATCTGTCAGACCCGATTGTCTATCCAGCGGCGGAGTTGGCAGGGCTCTACCACTCGAGGTGGGAGGCGGAGTCGGCGTTCCGGCAGATCAAGACCTTCCAGCATGGGCCGCCCGAGGTCCTGCGTTCAGGCGACCCGGATCTGTCAATCCCCTCGCAGCGTGGAGACGGTCTATGCGGCCAGTCCCTCGGCGAGGGTGGCTCGGTAGTCACGTTCGTAGTCGATCGGGCTCTTGAACCCGCACACGCTGTGTAGCCGCCTGGCGTTGTAGAAGTCGGTGATCACAGCCGTCGTCTCCACACACCTTGGCCGCAGGGAGCTCAGAGTTCGGCATCGGCCAGCAAATCCCACGGCAGGTCGTTGCCGTCTCTCGACTGGGTCAGCTCGGCCCAGATGCACTTCCCCGTCGTCGTGTAGCGCGTACCCCACCGCCGGGAGAGCGCGGCGACCAGCTGCAGGCCGCGTCCGCCCTCGTCCGTCTCGGAGGCACGACGGATGCGGGGTGTCGTCAGGCTTCCGTCGGATACCTCGCAGATCAGGTCGGCGCTGCGTAGCAGCCGCAGCTGCGCCGGCCCCCTTGCGTGCCGTATCACGTTCCCGACGAGTTCACTGACGATGAGTTCGGTCGTCAGCACCAGGTCGTCCAGCCCCCACAGGGACAGCTGCTCCCGGACGTGGTGCCGGGCCTCACCCGCCGCCTGCGGCTGGTCGGGGAGCTGCCAGGTGGCCATCCGGTCGTCGGGCAAGGTGTGGAGACGGGCGATGAGGAGTGCCGCATCGTCGGTGGCTCTGGATGGCCCGCACTGAAGTGCCGTACTGGTGATGAGGTCGCAGAGCCGCTCCAGGTCCTTGCGATCGGCTGTCCGGAGCAGCCCCGCGAGCTCGGCCATGCCCTGGTCGATCTCGCTGCCCCGGGACTCCAGCAGGCCGTCGGTGTACAGGACGAGCAGACTGCCGTCGTGCAGCTGCAACTCGCTCGTCTGGAATGGCGGTTCCGCCGCGCCGAGCGGCGGGTCGGGCGACAGGTCGGGGAAGTACACGGAACCGTCGGGCTCGACCACGGCCGGCGGCGGGTGGCCGGCCAGCGTGAAGGTGCAGATCCCGGTGGTGGGGTCGTGGAGCGCGTAGAGGCAGGTGGCGAACGAGTCCTCGCCGAGGCTGCCGACGATCTGGTTGAGGTGGATCATGATCTCGTCGGGTGGAACCTCCAGGTTGGCCAGGGTGTCGACAGCGGTGCGCAGTCGGCCCATGGTGGCCGCTTCGGGCAGGCCGTGTCCCATCACGTCTCCGACCACGAGCGCAACGCGGCACGCGGACAGCGGGATCACGTCGTACCAGTCGCCGCCCACGTCCATGCCCTGCGTGGCGGGCAGGAAGCGCGCGGCCGCTGTGCACTCCGGCAGTTCGGGCAGGCGCTTGGGGAGCAGGCCGCGCTGCAGTTCCTGGGCGCGGGTGTGCTCGGCGTCATAGAGCCGCGCACGCTCCAGGGCGTGCGCGACCAGGGCGCTGATCGCGGTCAGCAGGCTCCGCTCGTCGTCGGCGAGGTGGCGCGGCTGGTCGAAGGAGACGGTGCAGACGGCGAACGTACGCCCGGAGACGGTCAGCGGCAAGAACGCCCACGCCTGTTTGCCGGCCAGGCGCGGACGCTCGGCGTTACGCGGGTAGCGTCTGACATATTCCTCCGCTGACGGTATGAACAGCGGCGTGCCGGTGAGGACCGCTTCCCCGATCGGGTCGTCCGAAGCGATCGGGATGCCGTTGAGCGCGTCGAGGAGCGCCTTCCGGTAGCCCACGGCTCCGACGACGTGCGCCCGGTCGCCCTCAATGGCGATCACGGCCAGCCCGCTGGCGCCGAACGGCGGGAGTACCCGCCGGGCGACCGCGTCCACGACGTCACTCGACGTCCTCGCCCTCGCGAGCGCCGCGGTCAGCTCGGCGATCCGGGTCGAACGGTGCGCGGCGGCGCGCCGGGCGGCGTCACGCTCTGCCTCTCGCCGCCGTCTGTCGGTGACGTCCGTGAGATAGACGGTGAGTCCGGAGGGCACCGGGACGAGCCGCATGTGGTGGCAGCGGTCGGGCGTCATCCACATGTCGAAGCCCACGGGCGCCGCCCCGGCGGAGGCCTCCTGGCACCGGCCCTCCAGTTCGGGGACCCCCCGCACGGCAGGCAGCTCCCACAGGACGCGCTCGAAGAGTTCCTGCTCGGTGGCACCGAGAGTGCGCTCGGCCTCCAGGTTGACGAAGAGGATCCGCCCTTCGTCATCCAACAGAATGAAGCCGTCGCTCATCATGCGAAGTGCGCGGGCGAGCGTGTCCCGGGCGCTGCGGGACTCGCTGCTGTCCCAGACCACGCCCACCATCCGGATGGGCTGGCCATTCTCGTCGCACGCCACGGAGCCGCGGGCCTGATTCCAGCCGTAACTCCCATCCGGTCGCCGGACCCGGTATTCGGCCTCGTACACGGTGCGTTCGCGGATCGCTCTCTCGGCAGCCGCCATCGTCGACGGTATGTCGTCGGGGTGGGCGAGCCTCACCCAGTTCTCCATGCGGGGCTCGTAGTCGGCCGGGAGGGCGCCGAAGAGGGCGACTGCGGCGTCGGCCCAATCCAGATGGCCGGTGCGCAGGTCCCAGTTCCAGGTGCCGATCGGGACACCTTTCAGCGCCTGCCGGAGTCGGCCGCCGGCCAGCTCCTCCTGGGTCGGCTGAGCGCGCGGCGGTGCCTGGCGCAGCCGCTGCTCGGTCCAGGCAGCCACGGCTCGCAGGTAGTCCCACTCTTCCCTGTTCGGCTCTCCCCGCGCGCCCACGAGCAGCGTGATCGCGCCGATGGCGCGATCACCGCTGAAGAACGGCACGGAGGCGAGGCCGGCACCGGGCCAGGGCCTTGTCGGGGGCCCGGCGGTATCGCCGGATCTCACCGGCACCCAGGTGCAGCGGCCTCCGCGCACGGCCTCTGCCGGAGCGGTCGGCCCGTCCTCCATGACGATCTCCCAGGAGCCGGCCAGGGCCGACGGCAGACCGACCGACGACACAAGGCGCAGCGCGGGGGTCGGTCCGCGCATGTGGACAGCGGCTGCCACCGTCTGCAGCTCCGCCGCCGCGTGGTACAGACCCAGACGGAAGATCTCGCTCTCGGCGATCCCGGGCGCGGTGGTCGCCAGGAGGGCGAGCCGCGTGTTCGCGGACTCATGCACGCCCATGCCCAGAGATTACTCGCGCGGCGCCTCAGCCGCGATCTCCTTGTCAGATCCTCGCAAGGCATGAGGAGAATCGAGTGCTCTGTTGCGGGTGCCGGCCGTGACCCGTAGAGGCCGCCGGCCGGCCCCGCCCGTCAGGGGCCAGGCGGATGCCCCCCGTCGGGAGGCATGCGCCGTGCCGTCCTCACGGTGCGAGTCGCTCGTACGTGTCCGGCTGTCGCTGCCGCAGCCACAGCGCGCGGGCGCATCCGCAGAGAACCGATGCCGGGACGACGAGCGCCAGAATGACGTTGAGCATCCCGGAGCGTCCGGTGAAGAGAGGGAGCTGGTTGACGATCAGCCAGGCGACAAAGGCGAGGGCGGCTGCGGCGAGAAGGGGGCAGAACCAGACCTGCCACGCCGGCAGGCCACGTCTGTCTCGCAGGAAGTACGCAAACACCGCGACCGAGGCAAGGCAGGTCAGGACCGGGAGGGCGACCACCGCCGGCGTGGTGCAGATGACGAACAGGTCCAGGTACGGATCAAGGCCCGCGATGGCGAAGACCGACACGACCACCAGCGTGAAGGTCGAAAGCCCGGCGCTGGCAACCCACGGTGAACCGGTGCGCTGCTGCACGCTGCCGAGCATCGGCGGTAGCGCGCGGTCACGCCCCAGAGCGAAGAGATAGCGCGCTGCCGCGTTGTGGAAGGCGAGGACGGCGGCGAACCAGCTGGTGACGACGACAACGCTCAACGCCTGCGCCGCCCAGAGCCCGATGAAGTTCTGTGTGGCGGTGAAGAACATGTTGGTCGGGTCGGAGTTGGCGTGCTCCACCGCACCCGCGTCACCGAAGGACTGGACGACTGCCCAGCAGACGAACGCGTAGAGCACCATCATGACGCTGATCGCCCCGTAGGTCGCCCGCCGGATGGTGCGATGACCGTCTCGGACCTCCTCGGCGAACAGCACCGTCGCCTCGAAGCCGGCAAACGCCGTGATCGCGATCGCCATCATCGGGCCCATGTTACTTCCGAAGACTTCGTGTGGTGAGAATGCCGTGGCCGACAGCCCTTCCGCGCCACCGGTCAACGTGACAGCCAGCGCGAAGACCAGCAGCAGAACGATCTCGCAGGTTACGACGATGCCCAGCACGCGGGCGTTGAGGTCGACGCCCAGAAGCCCGACCAGTGCCATCGCGGCGACCGCCAGGAAGGCCCACAACTCCCACGGTGTGTTCCAGTGCAGGAGAGAGTGGGCCGTGTGCTGTGCGAAAATCGCGAACGCGCCGATCGAACCGATTGACGCAACGGCATAGGTCATCACCGCGAGAAAGGCCGTTCCCAGCCCCAGCGCCCGCCCCATACCCTCCGTAACAAACAGATACAGGCCGCCAACCTTGCGGATATGACGAGCCATCGCGACATATCCCACGGAGAAGACGGCGAAGATGGCTCCGCAGACCAGAAGGACGCCCGCAGTGCCGATGCCTCCGCGTCCGATCGCCAGAGGGATTGCGCCCACCGAGAATCCCAGCGGCGCCGCCGCTGCGATCACGAAGAAAATCACCTGCCGGGCCGACAGAACCCCGGATCGCAGCGAATCCACACCGCTGAAATGAGCATCGCTCCCCGGATCAGCTGCAGCACTAGTGCCCAAAGTATTTTCCACTTTCCCTCCACATGATGACTGTGCCGCGATTTTCCAGAATCCGCGCAGATGGTGTTCGGCGGCTGTCCCTGGCCCCAGCAAGATTCAGCCTGAGCTGTCGGCCGGGGCGGGCGGTCCGCTTGCCAGCCGCGGGCGCGTCACGCCCTGCAATTCAACGTCGTCGGCACGGTCGTACCGAGTCAGGCGGTGCTTCGGCAGTCGTTTCGGACACCGGGCGGAGGCCATGTTAAGGGTGAAGTGTTGGCGAAATGTTGGTGGAAGTGTTGGTGCGGGGGAGGCTACTAGCATGCTGGGCATGTCATTCTTCTCAGCTCGCGGAAGAACTCCGCGTCTTGCCCCGGAACTCGACGATGTCGAACTGGGTAGGCTCCTGAAGCGTCTGCGTTCGGTGAAAAGGTCGAGCCCAGCTGGGGCGACGGACATTTCCGTGGCTCAGATAGCTCAGGTTCTGGATCAGGATCCTCAGAACTTCGACCGCCGAGCACACCGTCTCTCCGTCCTTGCCGGTTTCCTGTCGGAGTCGCATCTCCCTGCCGCCTGGGTGCAGCGGGAACCGCGCAACGTCAGCGCTCTGACCCTTTACTCCTGGACCGAACTCGAACACGGTCGCAGCAGAGGAACTCTGACAGACGGGTCGGCGACGTGGAGCAGATGTCAGCTCGCGGCGGATCTCGACCCGCAAAACCCGGCGCCCTGGGTGGTGATGCTGGGCATCGCACGCCTGGAGCGTGCACACCGCCGCGAGGTCTTTGCGATCTGGGATGAGATCGTGGCGCGGGACAGGTGGCATCGCGAGGCGTATCTGAGCATGCTGCACTACCTCGGTCCGCAGGAATCGGGTTCCCTCGGCCGGGCAATCGACTTCGTCGACTCTCTCCTCACGCGGATGCCACCGAACGCCCCCTGCGCTGCCGTCGAACTCGAAGTCCATCTCATGCGGTACCACTCCGCAAAGGCGCGCGGTGGAGCGGAGGCGCTCTTGGCACGTGACCAGTGGCACAGCACACAGACGGCGCGGTTCCTGGACCGGGCGCAAGACACCTGGCCCCGTCCGGCGTTCTTCTCCCACGCGGCGGCCGTGTCCGATCTCAACCTTCTCGCGTACGCGCTGACCGCCGCCGGCAGGCTGCGAGGAGCCGCACCCGTCTTCGAAGCCATCGCAGGGAGGGTCACCAGGTGGCCCTGGCGCTATGAAGGAGATCCACTGGTGGTGTTCGAGTCCGCCCGCGACAAGGCTCGCTGATCTCCGCCTGCGCGAGACGATGGCGCTTCCTGCTCGACCGCGGAAGCGTGACGCCGCGGTTGCACGTCGCCCGAGCTGGGAGTGACTGGTGTCTTGGCCAGATGTCCGCAGAGGCCTTGGACAAGGACAGTGGTGTGCGTGGCCGTGCATCGCGGATTGCGGAGGAGCCGCCAGGACTTGAGGTGGCGACGGCCTGTTCGGCGAGGGCGCGGATCCGTCGTTCGTTTCGCAGCTGCCCGGGCATTGCCCGCATCTTCCGGAATGCGGTCCGGTGAGGGCGCACCGCCCGCGCACCGCAGGGACCGAGCACCACCCTCAGAAGGTCCTCAGGATCCCACCAAGTGGTGCCCGGTGGCCGACCTCACGATGGAACGACAGTGCTCACTTCAGCGACACGCCGAACGCGGGATTTCCAACCCGGGTCGGCCCGGCGTGGTCTGGCGATCGCCTATCGAGCGGCTTGGACGGCAGCGTCCCAGTCGTTCCCATATATCTCGACGACGGTCGAACGCTGACCCTCTGACGGCGTATCAAAAGTGACCCACTTGGTGATCTTCGTCTGACTCTGGCCTTGGTGATCAAGGTCAGGAGGGAAGGTGATCCTTGTGGAGGACTGGGCAGAGATCCGCCGGCTGCATCGGGCCGAGCAGATGCCGATCCGGGCGATCGCGCGTCATCTGGGCATCTCGAAGAACACGGTCAAGCGTGCGCTGGCGACGGACCGGCCGCCGAAGTACGAGCGACCGCCCAAGGGCTCGGTGGTGGATGCGGTGGAGGTGCAGATCCGCGAGCTTCTTCGGGAGACGCCGACGATGCCCGCGACGGTGATCGCCGAGCGGATCGGCTGGGACCGTGGGATGACGATCCTCAAGGAGAGGGTGCGCGAGCTTCGGCCTGCTTATGTTCCGGTCGATCCGGTCTCGCGCACGGTCTACCGGCCCGGCGAGCTGGCCCAGTGCGACTTGTGGTTTCCCGAGGCGGACATCCCGCTGGGCTATGGGCAGAGCGGCCGGCCGCCGGTGCTGGTGATGGTGTCCGGCTACTCGCGGATGATCGCCGCGCGGATGCTGCCGTCGAAGCGGACCGGTGATCTGATCGACGGGCACTGGCGGCTGCTGTCCG
This sequence comes from Streptomyces sp. NPDC001514, assembly GCF_053597075.1. Taxonomy (NCBI): domain Bacteria; kingdom Bacillati; phylum Actinomycetota; class Actinomycetes; order Kitasatosporales; family Streptomycetaceae; genus Streptomyces; species Streptomyces sp. NPDC001514. Next base: position 81,414 of record NZ_JBSFHO010000027.1, on the reverse strand, counting down.
AGTGGGGCGGGGTCCCGGAACTGCTGGTCTGGGACAACGAGGCCGGGGTGGGCCGGGGCAAGGTCACGGGCGAGTTCGCGGCGTTCGCGGGCCTGCTCGCCACCAAGATCTATCTCTGCCGGCCTCGGGACCCGGAAGCGAAGGGGCTGGTGGAGAGGGCCAATGGCTATCTGGAGACCTCGTTCCTGCCCGGGCGGCACTTCGCCGGTCCGGACGACTTCAACAGCCAGCTGGCCGCGTGGCTGAAGGTCGCCAACCGGCGCATCCACCGCACTCTCGGGGCCCGTCCGGCCGACCGGTGGGAGGCCGATCGGGCCGGGATGCTCACCCTGCCGCCGGTCGACCCGCCCGCCTGGTGGCGGTTCCAGGTCCGCCTCGGCCGGGACCACTACGTCCGCGTTGACACCTGCGACTACTCCGTCGACCCCACCGCGATCGGCCACCAGGTCACCGTGCTGTGTGACAACGACCAGGTCATCGTCCTGGCCACCGGGGGCGAGATCGTCGCCCAGCATCCGCGCTGCTGGGCCCGCCACCAGACCCTCACCGATCCCGAGCACGCCGCCACCGGCAAGGCGATGCGCCAGGATGTACGCCATCGGCCCACCGGCCAGGTCCACGCCGTCGGCTCCGGCCCGCTCGTCGAGGTCGAGCAGCGCGAGCTGGGCTCCTATGACCGGTTGTTCACCGTCATCGACGGCGGCGCCGGCAAGGAGGCCGGCTGATGCCCCGCACCCCCACCACCGTCGACAGTGAGGCACCTGCTGCCGCGGTCACGAGCCGCAGGACCGGCCAGCAGACCGCCTCCGACCTGGCCTTTCTCGCCCGGGCGATGAAGGCCCCGGCCCTTCTTGCCGCCGCTGACCGGCTCGCCGAACGGGCCCGCAAGGAGTCATGGACCCACGCCGAATACCTGGTCGCCTGCCTCCAGCGGGAGGTCTCCGCCCGTGAATCGCACGGCGGCGAGGCACGAGTACGGGCCGCCCGTTTCCCCGCGATCAAGACGATCGAGGAGCTCGACGTCACCCATCTGCGCGGCGTGACGCGCCAACAGCTCGCGCATCTGGGCACGTTGGACTTCATCGCGGGCAAGGAGAACGTCGTCTTCCTGGGCCCGCCGGGCACCGGCAAGACGCACCTGGCGATCGGCCTGGCAGTGCGGGCCTGCCAGGCCGGGCACCGGGTCGCCTTCGCCACCGCCGCCGAGTGGGTCGACAAGCTCGCCGCCGCCCACGAGACCGGCCGCCTGTCGGCCGAGCTCACCAGACTCGGCCGCTATCCGCTGATCGTGGTGGACGAGGTCGGCTACATCCCCTTCGAGGCCGAGGCTGCGAACCTGTTCTTCCAGCTCATCTCGAACCGATACGAACGCGCGTCCGTGATCGTCACCAGCAACAAGCCTTTCGGACGCTGGGGAGAGGTCTTCGGCGACGAGACCGTCGCCGCCGCCATGATCGACCGCCTGGTCCACCACGCCGAGGTCCACTCCCTCAAGGGCGACTCCTACCGCATGCGAGGACGCGAACTCGGACGCGTCCCCACCGACACAACCGACAACGACTGAACCACCACCAACCGACACCAACCGGGTCAGAATTCAACCGCCCAAAGTGGGTCACCGTTCAGCCGCCGCCGACAATATATGCAAGAGAGTCACCCGTTCACCTGCGGATGACGTCTCGCGGACGTGAAAATCGGTGCGGGGCTGCCTGCCGACGCCGTTCGCTGCTTGGGCTGCGAGCTCGCAAGAGAGTCCGGTGAGGGAGCTGTCCGAGGGGCCGCACACTGTCGTCTCGAACACGCGGTTCAGCTTCTCCGTTACCCCTCACGCTCCCCGGGCGGCCCCGCCCGCAAGACCCGCGACCTCGTCCGCCAGCTTCAGGCCCTCGGCCACCACGTCACCCTCGCACCCGCAACAGCCTGACCGCCCTGAATCACCGACATCCGGTCCGCAAGCGGCCCGGATACTGCCGCCTGCCCTCCCGAAGATCGATTTTCCGTTCAGCATCAGTTCAGTGGATATACCGAAGACCCTTGCGGGCCGGCTTCGTCGGCTGCCTGTCTGCGGGAATGGTCGCGGTTCCGGCCCATGTCCCCGGCACGGGCCGCCTCGACCAGACCCTGCCGAGGCTCGCACGGATCGCGGCGCACTGCGAAGCGCGGGCGGTGCCGACCACCCATGACGGTTTTTGAACACAACGAGGTAAACCCGCTGATGACCCGCGCTCCCGCTCATGACGCACCGGACCTCTCCGCGGTGCGACCCGACGTCGACGGACTCCTCATGGAGTTCCTCGAGCGGAAAGCCCAGCTCGCGCCCGGGCCGGAGATGGCCCCGCTGTTCACCGCGCTGCGCCGCCTCCTGGACGGGGCAAGCGGCTGCGCCCACAGCTGTGCGTCGCGGGGTGGTATGCTGGCGGCGGGCAGGGGGACAGCAGTGCGGTCCTCAGCGTGGCCGCCGCCCTGGAATGGTTCCAGGCGTTCGCCCTGATTCACGACGACATCATGGACGTCAGCGACCTGCGCCGGGGACAGCCCACCGCCCACCGCGCTCTTGCCGCCGCGTACACCTCCGGTGGAGGCCGGCACGGCAGAGCCGAGGCACACGGTATGAACGCCACCATCCTGCTCGGCGACGTCACCCTGGCGTGGTCCGACGACCTCCTGCACGGCGCGGACCTCGACACCGAGGCCCTGACTCGGATCCTGCCGCTGGTGGACACCATGCGCAACGAGCTGGTGTACGGGCAGTACCTGGACCTTGTGTCGACCGACCGCCTGTCCGACGACGTCGAGGCCGCACTGCGGGTGGTGCACTACAAGACCGCGAAGTACACCATGGAATGGCCACTGCGCATCGGCGCGGTCGCGCCGGCGCCGCACCGGACGTCCTGGACGCGTGCAGCGCCTTCGCACTGCCGCTGGGCGAAGCGTTTTAGCTGCGCAACGACCTCCTCGGCGTGTTCGGCGACCCCGCCGAGACCGGCAATCCGGTCGGGGACGACATACGCGAGGGAAAGGCCACCGTGCTGATGGCTCTCGCCCTGCAGGGAGCCTCCGCCGCCGAGAAGCAGCTGCTGCGTACGCTGGTCGGCAGCCCCGGCCTGACGGACGACGGCCTCCTCCGTGTCCGGAGGCTCGAAGAAACCGGTGCCCGACGACACTTCGAGAAGATGATCAGCGCCGGGCGCGACGCAGCCCTCGCGGTGCTGGACCGGGCTCCGTTCCCCTCTGCCGCCGCCGGTGTCCTGCGCGATATCGCCGGGACAGCCACCGTGAGGCAGGCATGAGGAAGGCCCGGTGCCGACCGCGCGCCGACCTGATGGGGCGCGCTCCGGGCGTACGGCTTCCAGGCCGTACGCCTCGTGTCAAACATCAACTCTGGCCGAGACACGACACCGTGAGCGGCGGCAACATGCCGCCCCCGGCGCGACCGTGGCGAGTGCGCTTCCCAACCTCATGGCATCACACACTATGGCACGATCAAGGATGATCGTGTACGAAAGGGCCTACATGCATGGGGAGTTCATCGCCGCAGTGGTTCGGCGACATCACACACGGTGTCTCGGGTATGGGCAACCATGTGGTGAGTCATCAAGTATCAGCGCTGGGACGGTCGTTTGAAACGGCCATCACAAGGGATGAAGGATCGCCCCGTTGCTCCCCACTCACCACGTGGGAGCAACGGGGCTGCCGTCGTGTGGTGAACGTCGCCGGCGGTGTCCGGTCAGTACGTGGTCGGCCGCACCCTCTGCCGGGGGATCATGCCCCGCGCGGGCTCGGAGGGCGACGCCGACGCGTCGCGGGACCGCTGGTGCGGAACCGCCGGGATCACCTCGGCCGGCTCGCCCGCCCCGGTCGCCGGGGGCTCCTCCCGGATCTCGGCGATGACGTCGATCCCCCACGTCCTGAGCGCCTCGCGGAACGTCCGGAGCGAATCCGTGAGCGCGGACTCGACCGCGGTCAGGTCGTCACCGCGCACCGCCACGGTGACGTGCATGTGTACGCCCTGGCCGAAGCGACGGGCCCGCGACTTCATGTACACCCCGCTGCGCGCATCGGCGTCGAACGCCCTGAGCGCGGGGTCCAGCGAAGCCTCGTCGTTGGTGTCCGTGACGACCGTCGCACAGCGGAGGTGACCGCTTCCCAGCCACCGCCCGAAGACCTCGCCGGAGCGGTGGGAGACGATATGCATGAGCTCGCGCGGGACCCCGGGCAGTGCCAGGATGCCCGTGTTCCCCCTCGGCAGGTGGACGGCGGGGGCCACGCCGACGTCGTTCGGTATCGGCTCCGCCCCGGCCGGCAGCAGGGCCATCTTCGACCTGGCCTGGTCCGCTGCGGCGGGCGCTCCGGGGTTCTTCGGGTGGCCGAGGCCCAGTTCCTCGTACCGGCGTCGCACCATCCGCAGTGCGGTGGTGTGCGTGGTCAGCTCGGCGCCCGCGAACTCGGCGATCGCGGACAGGGTGAGGTCGTCGCGGGTCGGTCCGAGGCCGCCGACGGTGATGACGAGGTCGGGGCCGAGGGCGAAGGCCTGCGACAGTGCGGTGCGGATGCGCTGCCGGTCGTCGTGCACCGTGCAGATCTGCGCGACCCGCGCCCCCCGCCCGGTGATCTGACGGCACAGCCAGCCGCTGTTGGTGTCCGTGGTACTGCCGTTGAGCACCTCGTCACCGATCACCACGATCGCCGCGGTACCCGTCATCGGTCTGTCCCTTCGACGTGCGGAGTGCGGAATTACGTGATCACGGACGGACCAGGACCTTGATCGCCGAACGGACGCCCATCGCCTTGTACCCGTCGCCCACCGAGACCAGCGGCAGCTCCAGGTCGAAGAGCGGTGAGGCGTCGAGCCGGCCGGCCAGGACGTCTTCGAGCAACTCGGGTATGTAGGCGCGGGTCGGTGCGACACTTGCCCGGAAGGAGAGGTTCCGCCTGACCATCTGGTTGGCGTCCATCCAGGTCGGCTGGCCGGTCACACCGACGAGGCAGACGTTGCCGCCGTCCCTCGCGATGCCGACGGCCGTGGCGAGGGACTGCTCGCTGCCGAAGGCGTCGATCACCGCGTCGGCGCCGTCGCCGCCGGTGAGTTCCCTGACCTCCTCGACGGCCTCGCGGTCTCTGCTCACGACGATGTCGTCCGCGCCGAACCTGGAGGCCATCGCCAGTCGGGGCGCGTGCGCGCCGAGCAGGATGACGTGCTCGGCGCCCCGCCTGCGCGCCGCCAGCACGGCGCACAGGCCCACGGCGCCGTCACCGACCACGGCGACGGTCGAACCGGGTCCGACGCCGGTGGTGACGGCGCCGTGGTGTCCGGCACCGAGCACGTCCGACAGCGGAAGGAGCCGGGGCAGTAGGTCCGCGCAGTCACGGGACGGTACGCGTACCAGGGTGCCGTCCGCGTGGGGCACCCGGACCGCCTCGGCCTGGCAGCCGTCGGCGCCCGCCTCGCCCCAGAGCCCGCCGTCCCGGCAGGACGTCGTCAGGCCGGCCGCGCAGTGCGAACAGGTCCCGTCGGACCAGGCCATGGGTGCGACGACGATGTCACCGGCCTGGACGGAGCGCACAGAGGCACCGGTGTCCACGACCCGGCCGACGAACTCGTGCCCCATCCGCTGGACGGCCGGGATGGGGTCGACTCCCAGGTAGCCGCCGAGGTCGGTGCCGCAGACCGCGGTGACCAGGACCTCGACGACTGCGTCCGTCGACTGTTCGATGCGGGGGTCCGGCACCTGCTCCACTCGGACGTCTCCAGCGGCGTACAGCACGGTTGCCAGCAACAGATCTCCCTGAATCGATGGTTGGGGAGTTGGGTGGGAACCCGTCGGTGATACGAACGAGCGGCAAACACAACGGTCATCGGCATTTCCGCTGCTGGCCGGGGTTGTATCGGGACCGATGGTAGGCCTTCCCGGAGAACGCTGACAAGCGTGGATTCCGAGCTTGGGTGGGTATGTGGCCGCCAATACCCCTTGGTATATCGGCGGCTGACATACCATCGGCAGCGCTCGCCTGGCTGCCGAGGTCCACCACCGCCCGGTCTGGGGCGAGAGAGGAACTCCCCGCCGGTGAACTAGGGAGAACTCCGCGCCCCGTGACGGCGGCCTGACTGAACCTCCCAGAGCAACACCACCGTAGTCACCCCGGAGATCCCTTGTGGACACCGGATCCGAGGAGATCCCGATGCTGGACGAGGACGGTGACGAGTGGGACGCCCAGTGGGACGGCGGAAGCGGCACCGGGCTGCGGTTCCTCGGGCGGGCGGGCGGCGGCTCGTCCCGTGCCCGTCCGTTCGTACGGACGCGTCAGCACGCGCTCGAAGACCTCGTCGTGTCCCTGGTGAACCAGGAGCGGTCCGATCGCGGACTGGCGCGGCTCCGCGCGGAGGAACTTCTGCGGATCTCTTCCCGTTCCCACAGCCGGGACATGGCCACCCGGGGCTTCTTCGACCATGTGACCCCCGAGGGCGGCACACCGGCTGAGCGCATGACGGCGGCGGGGTATCCGTTCCCCGCGGCGGAGAACGTCGCCATCTGCCCGCCGGACGCGTGGGTGGTCGTGCGGGCCTGGATGAACAGCCCCGGGCACCGCGTGAACATTCTGCGGCCCCGCGTGCGGTCCGTCGGGGTCGGCGTCTTCCTGGCCCCCGGCACGGGCCTGGCCTGGTGGACCCAGAACTTCGGCTACCTGTGAGCCTTCCGGCCGTCGTCGTGCGGTCGTCATCCCCGGTGGACATCGCCCTGACCCTCCATGTGCTCGCTGAACTCCACGTTCGCCAAGGGCCGGTTGGCGTCGCCGGACGCAAACTCGGAGACCGGGCACGGAAGGCGCGGCCGTGTTCCTCACTCTCGGGGTCCACGTTCACGATCAGCGGCGTCCGGTCCTGGACGCGGCGGTCAGGCGCCGCCGTCCGCGCGTCCGCCACGGCGAGGCAGACGCAGTCGCCGTCATCCGGGACCAGGCCGAGCAACTGCTCCGCGGCCATGCCCTCGTACGCGGGATCGTCGACGATCCGTCCCCCCGTGAGCAGGCGCTCGCCCGTGTGGTACCGGATCAGCTCGCGCAGTTCGTGCCAGACCCGCGGTGAGCCAAGGTCGGTGCGGATCTGGAAGTTGCTGTCCCTCAGGAAGCGGTCGCCTCGTCGCCGCCTCCCTGCGCGAGGGCGGTCAGCAGCGCGTCGACCTGAACGACCACGCTCACCGGCGCGGACGGGCTGAGGTAGTAGACGTCGTACCGCTCGTCGGTGCGTTCGAGCAGTTCGGGCAGCGGCATGCGCACATGCGGATGCTCGTCCTCGTCCACGTCCACGGTGGGCGAGGAGACGGCGACCACGTCCGTCCCGTCGGGTGCCTGCACCACCGTCGGGGCGCCCTCCTCGTCGACGAACACCATGAGCTGGGCCTTGGCGAACTCCCGGGCCACCACGTCCTCGGTGATGTGTCCGGTGGCGGAAAGCTGGACGGCCTCGTCCAAGGGGTCGATGGCGACCGGCCATCCGAGGGCGGCCGGCGTGGGGCGGTACTCCTTGTTGATCTCGCCTTCGACGATGTTGCCCTCGGAGTCGGTCCGCCAGGCGCCGCCGACGGCCCACTCGGGCGGCATGCCGCCGTCGCCCTGCCACGTCGGGTCGACGATCTGGATGATGTGGTCGGGCGCCAGCTTCGCCATCCTGACCAGTTCTTCCGGCCATTCAGGCTGTTCCTCCGCGGCGCCGGGCTCCCCCTCGGCGGGCGGCTCCTGCGGTACGGGCGCGTTCGCGTCGCCGGGCGCGTTCGCGTCGCGCTCGTCCAGGGGTGCGGCCTCGCCCGGCTGCGGTTCCCTCTCGCTCATCATGATCTCCGTTTCCGTGTCAGGGGAGTGCGATGTCGTAGGAATGGTCGGGGTCGCCCACCAGGAGAATGATCGGGCTCTCCTCTGAACCATACGAGGCGAAGGCGAGTCCGGATCGATCGTCCCGCTGGGCGACGACGAGCCGGATACCGAGTTCCTCGGCGACGGCCCGGGCCAGGAAGGCCTCCAGCGGGCTCCCGGGGGCCGTTGGGCCGCTTCCGCTGTGGAGCAGCGCCTGGAATCGTAGCAAGGGGGTGAGTCCCAGCTGGGCGACCGTCATCGCGCCGCCCAGGAGCTCCAGCGTGGTGCGGGTCGCGAGCGTCAGCGGGACGCCGGCGGCGTCCGGCCGCGCGCCGTCCGCCGTCAGCTCCGCGGCGAGCCCGGACGACGTGTCCAAGACCCATGGGCTGAAGCCACGTCCCCTCACACCATGCCGACGCCACACCACGTTCCGGTCATGAGGATCCCATCCAATGCCCCGGTCATCAAAGGAGCGGAGGAGTGCGACTGGTTGGTCATGTGCATGAAGGTGGTGGTCGGAGCGGGGACGGGGCGCTCCCGTCACGGACGCTGAGCTGCGGCTCACCGCGGGGCCACCGGCAAGAAGGGTCCCAGGGGCGGGGTCCCAGGGGCGGGGGTCCCACCGCGCGAGTCTCCCTCCGTTTTTGTTCCACACCTCTTTCCGTTCACTCAGCAACCGTTACCATCACCCGCATGGAACACAGTCGGCACCTTTCCTTGGCAGGCACCGCATCGGTCGCTGATGCGCGATGGGTCGGGCGTGCGAACGAACTCGCCTCACTCCGCGACTTGTTGGCGGACCTGAGGAGCGGCAGAGGTGGCTGCGCCCTGGTCGAGGGGCCACCGGGGATCGGCAAGACCGAGTTGATCAACGAGGCGTTCCGCTCGGTCGACCCCGACCGGGTGACCGTACTGCGGGGCGGCGCGGACGAGTTCTGCACGAACCTGCCGTTCCAGCTGATCAACGACGCGCTGCGGCAGATACGGACGACCGATGTGGGGAGGCAGGAGGTCGCCCCACAATCATTGTGGGCCGCGACCACCCGGAACCCACTGGTCGCGGGCATGGAAGCGACGGTGGCGGAGATCGAGCGCCTGTGCGCGCGCGGCCCCGTGGTGCTGATCGCGAACGACCTCCAGTGGGCCGACGAGGCCAGTCTGACCGTTCTGGGCGCCCTCGTCCGGCTCACCGCCCAGCTGCCCCTGCTGATCGTCGGCGACCTCTCGACCCTGCGTCGACGCGACGACGTGGGCCAGTTCCGCCGCGCCCTGCTGTCGCGACAGGCGACCGTGCTGACCCTCGGTCCCCTTTCCTCCAAGGAAGCCGTCCTGCTGGCAGGGGAGTTCCTCGGTGCGCCGGCCTCCGGCACGCTGAGCGAGGAGATCCAGCGGACCGGCGGCAATCCGCTGTACATCAGAGAGCTGACCGCGGCACTCGTGCGTGACAGCCATGTCCGCGTGCACGAGGGGAAGGCCGAACTGCTGCCGGCCCCGGAGAATCGCAACCCGCTGCCGACCTCGCTGAGCGCGGCGATCGCCGATCGCCTGGGTGTGCTGTCGCCGGACACGCTGGAGGTGCTGCACTCCGCCAGCCTGCTGGGCGGTGGGTTCGGGCTCAGTGAGCTGTGCGCCGTGGTCGGCTGGCCCACCGACCGAGTGATCGACGCGATCGGCGAAGCGGTGTCGACGGGGATCGTCGCGGACGACGCGAACCGGCTGCGCTTTCCCGCTCCGTTGCTGCGCAGCGCGCTGTACGAGTCGATGCCCGTGTCGTTGCGGAGCCTGCGCCATCGGAGGGCCGCGCGGGTGTTCGCCGAGACCGGTCTGGCCCCCGAGCGGGTGGCCGCCCAGCTCGTCCAGGCGAATGACGAGCGCGACGAGTGGACCATCGACTGGCTCGGCGAGGCGGCCCCCGCCCTGCTCTACTCCGCGCCCGGGCTCGCGGGTGAGCTGCTCCGCCGCGCGACCGGTCATCTGGCCTGGGACGACGACCGCCGCGAACCACTGGAGGCGGCCCTGGCCATGGCCGCTTACCTGCGCGGACAGTTCGCGGAGGCCGAGACCACGGCGACCCGCGTCCTGGGCCGGACGGACAGCACCGAACGGGCCGGCGAGATGGCCTGGTTGCTCGGCTACATGCTGTGGGTGATCGACCGTTTCCAGGAGGCCGCCGAGGTCGTGACCGCCGTCTCCCGGCAGCGGGAGCTCGGCGCGCTGTGGGAGGCCCGCCTCCGCTGCCTGCACGGCGTGATCCTCTGCACCTCGGGCATGCGCGACGTCGGCAGGAAGGACCTCACGGAGGCGCTTGAGCAGGGCCGCCGACTCGGTGACGCGCGGACCGTCGGCTACTCCTCGAACATGCTGGCGACACTGAGTCGCGCGGAGCACGACGTGGCGCGGCTGATGGACCATGTCGACGAGGGACTGACGGCGGTTGCCGAGATACCCGAACTCAGTGACTGCCGCATTCTGCTGCTCACCACCAAGATGGCCGGGCAGCTCCTGCTGGACGTGGCCGACGACAGCGTCGAGGAAACGGTTGTTCTGGCGCGCCGGGTGGCGGACGAGGCGGGCACGGTGATCTCCCGCAGGGTGTCGGACTCCGCCGCGGCCATCTCATACCACAAGGGGCGCTGGGACGACGCGCTCGCCGAACTCGAGGACGTCGTCGGCCTGCCCGGCTGTGACTTCTGGGTCGTCGGCGCCCACGGGACGCGCGCGCTCATCGCGGTCCAGCGCGGTCAGCTGAGTACGGCGCACGAACACCTCGACGCCATCGGCGACGTGGATCAGCTGCTGCCCAAGACCCGGAAGAACGCCGTGCTGGGGATACGGGCGGCCGCCATGCTCGCCGAACGCGAGGGGCGGAGTGAGGATGCCCTCGCCCTACTGGAGCGGACCACGGCGGACGCGTACTTCTTCCAGGTACCCAACCGCCATGAATGGATGCCCTTCCTGGTCAGGACCGCTCTGGCGGAGGGCCGTAAGGACCTGGCCGAAGCGGCCGCCGAGGCCGTGGAGAAGGATGCCCTCGTCGCCCGGCACCCCGAGTACCGGGCGGCGGCGCGGCACTGCCGCGCTCTGCTGACGGGGGACCCCGCGCCGCTGCGCGAGGCGCTGGAGTACTACCGGGGCGCCAGGCGCGTCCCGAAGACCGCCGAGTGCGCGGAGGATCTGGCCGCCGTACTCGCCGCGGCGGGCCAGCTCGGGGCTGCCCGGGCCGCCATGCAGGAGTCCGTGACGGGCTACCTCGCTCTGGGCGCGACCGGCGACCTGGGTGAACTCGGCCGGGCCTCGTCCCGCTGGCGTCAGCTCGGGCTCCGTCGCAGCGACCATGTCGCGCGTCGTCCCGCCACCGGGTGGGGGTCGCTCACCCCCACCGAGGTCCGTGTCGCCGAACTCGTGGCCGAAGGGCTGTCCAACCCGGATATCGCCGAGCGTCTGTGTTCCTCCCGGCGCACCGTGGGTACCCACGTGTCCCGGATCCTCGGAAAGCTGGGCATGCACTCGCGCGCGGAAGTCGTACGGGACTTCGCACGGGCCACGGCCGCTCTGGAGCCGGCCCAGTAGCGGCGGCGCGCAGACCCGGCTCGCGCGGCGGGCCCCCGGAGCCGCGCCGGCCGGGCCGGAGGTTCGCGGCCGGGCCTTGCCCGGCCCGAAGTGCCGCGCCGGCTCTCGCGCATCGCGGCACTCGCCCGGAAGGCTCAGCTCGCGGCCTGGGTCAGGGCCGCTTCGTCCTCGTCGGTGTCGTCTCCGGCCGCGGGCCGTGTGACGTCGACGGCGCTGTAGAAGACCGACCGCCCCTGCTTGGTGCGCTCGGCCCGGCTGCCGGCGACCAGACGGTCCAGTGTGTTGCGTACGGTCTGCTCGGTGGTGGGACGCACGGACACCACCTGGTCGAGGATCTCGGAGACGGACCGGGGCTCGTTCTGCCGGCGCAGGACCGTGGCGACGACGTCGATCAGCGACTTGTCCCCGTCCTTGCCGCCCCATCCGCCGCGCCCGTTCCCCCGGGGCGCAGCCGCGGCCGGGCGAGGCACACGTCGCGTGGCCGGATCGTGCGCTTTGGCGGGCGCGACGGATTCGGTCGTGGCCCCGGCGAGGGCGTCCGCGGCCGACTCCAGCGTCTTCCGCATGTTGGCCAGAACGGCGTGCTCCTCCTCCAGCACGCGAAGGCGGCTGCGGAGTTCTTCCTGCTGCAGCAGGTTGGCCTCGGTGTCCTCACGAATACGCCGGGCGTACTCGTCAAGCACGTGGGCGGGCTCGGGCAAAAGACTCACCTTCTCGTCATTGGTTGGTGAGTCGATGCTACCCGGCAGTTGGTGTTCGGTGTCCCTCGTTGGAGGGAGAGCTGTACGACACAGATACCGGCGCCGGCGAACACCGCCGGGTTCAGCGTGTGTGGTTGTCCCCGGTCGGCGGCAGGTGCTGGGTGGGGCGATCACAGGCATGGCGCCGGGCGCCGGCTCACACCCCGGCGAAGTCTTCCTGCAGGGAGGCCTGCAGCGCCTTGAGAGCGTAGTGCGAGCGGGACTTGACGGTTCCCAGCGGCACTCCGAGCTCCCTGGCCGTCTCGACTCCGGTCATCGATCGGAAGTGCAGGCAGTGGATGACCGCCCGCTGCTCCGGCGACAGCGCGGCGACGGCCTTGCGGACCAGCTCGACGAGCAGGAGGCGGTCGTAGGCGCAGTCGGGCTCGGGGATCATCGCGAGAATCGCGTCGTCGCACTCCTGGGGCCGTACCCGGCGGGCACGGTCCGCGTCGATCGCGATCCGCCGGGCGACGGTGAACAGCCAGGGCCGGAAGGATCCGAATCCCCGGCTGGCGGCCATCGCGTCCGGGTTCTTCCAGGCCCTGATCAGCGTCTCCTGCTTGATCTCCTCCGCGCGCCAGGCATCGCCGCGGGTCAGGGAGAGACAGAACCGGCCCAGGGCGGCTCCGTGTTGCTCGACGATGTCTTCCAGGTCGGCCGCGGTCGCCGTCTGCCGGGGCGCGGCGTGCGCCGGACGGCGCGGGGTACGGGGGTCCGCCGGGCGACGTCGGGCCACGTGATGGCGAGCGGTCTCGCGACTGTCGGTGGTGGTCCTGGTGAGGAGCGCGGTTGTCATGATGATCCCCTTGTCGACGGGGCGGTCGGCCGCCCTGCCCTTTGCGCTGGCGAGGAACACTCTGTTCCGGCGGGCACGGATGAACATCGGCCACCTGACGTACGTGTCCTTCCGGAGGACGTACGGGGAGGCGTACGTCAGGCGGTGGCGCTCGTACGGCAAGGGCGTTTTCGCGCACGCTCGAGCCACGTCGCCGCGCGGTCCCCGGCGCGGCCGGGATCAGTGGTGTGATGCGTGGCCTTCCTGCTCGGGGCCGGTGGCGAGGGCGTGAACGATCTCAGTACGGGAACGCATGCCGAGTTTGCCGAGGATGCGCGAGACATGGGTCTGCACGGTGCGCCGGGAGGAGTGCAGGCGGTCGGCGATGTCCGGGTTGGACAGCCCTTCGGCGACCAGTTCGGCCACGCGCTGCTCGGTGGGGGTGAGGGAGGCCGGGCCCGTGGCAGGGCGTTTACGCGCGCCTTGGACACCCCGGCGCAGTCCGGCCGCGCGCCAGCGGGCGTCGGCACGGGCCAGTTCGCCGACGGCGCCGAGCGCGATATAGCCCTGGGCGGCCTCGTGCATGGCCGCCTTGGCCGCCTCCGGGTCTCCCGTGACGGCCAGCACCCACGCCAGGTCCTCCGCGCAGCCGACCGCGTCGGGGACACGTGAGGTCTCCTGGTAACGGGCCAGGGCCTCCCGCAGGGGTCCAGGATCCCTTGAGACCAGCCCCGCGCACTGCTGGGCGGCCGCCACGCGGTCGGGACGAGCATCCCTGGCGACGTCCTTTCGTGCCGCTTCCGCCGCCGCGGCAGCCAGGTCCGTACGCCCCGCCTCCACGGCCGTCCTGGCCAGGAACGGCATCCACACATGACGGTCGAACCACTTCGCGGCGTACGCGTCGGTGACGGTCTCCTCCAGCATCGCCAGCGCCTCGTCCCGCCGGCCCTCGCGCTCCGCCAGCAACGCCCGGGCCCGGATCGAATGGACGGCACAGACGCGGACGAAGGGGTCCGTGGCGGCGAGGCCGTCCGGGCACTGGGCCAGATGCTCGTGCGCCGTGGAGAGCCGGTCACGCTGAACGGCGATCAGCGCGCTCAGCCCGTGGTAGGCGATCGCCCAGCTGTTGGCGTCGGGCCACTCGGGAAAGACCTCCAGTTCGGCGAGCGCGTCGTCCCAGTACCCCTGCTTGTGGGCGAGGACCGCCGCCAGGACGGCGAAGACACCGACCCGTGTCGAGCCGGCGCGCTCCGCCACCCGTCGGCCGAGCCGGATGGTCTCCGCGACGGTCTCGTCCGGCATCCCTCGTTCCATCTGCCACTGGCTCTTGGTGCCGAGCAGGATGAGACGGCAGTCGGTCAGTTCGGGTGTCTCGTCGGCCGCGGTGAGGCCCTCCTCCAGATGGGGCGTGACCCGCTCTGTGTCGTGGGTGACCCGGGCCTGCATCGCCAGCATCGCCGACGCGTAGGCGATGCTCTGGGCGTCGGCGAGCCGGCGGCCCCGTTCCAGAGCGTCCTCGCCGACGGCCCGGCTCTCCTCCAGCAGTCCGGCGAAGAACAGAATCGGGCCATGCATGGAGCACAGCCTGGCGTCCCAGACCGGGTCGAGTCGCCAGCGCCGACCGGTCGAGGTCACCACCTCGATGGCCTCCGTGTAGCGCTCCTGGCGCATCAGGGCACGACCGAGGAGCCAGGTCATCTCGCCGGCCCGGTCCCCGTCGTCGGTTCGTGCCAGCACCCGCTGGGCGAGGTCCTCGGCCCGCTCGTACTCGCCGCGCAGAAAGGCCGCTGTGGCCAACACCGCTTCCAGCGGCTCGCGCCGCGGATCGTCCCAGGCCAGCTCTGTGAGGGCGGGTCCGGCAGGATCCCAGGACGGCTTCCCGGGCTCGTCCCCGGTCTGCTCTCGCAGGACGCGCCCGAGCAGGTCGACCGCGACCTCCGGCGCCCGGTAGATCAGGGTGGGGGCGGTCTCGACGAGCCAGTCGACGACCCAGCCGCCGGGGGTCTCGGTCTGCGCGAGCTGGAGGGCGATCCGCTCGGGGGCGAGGCCGGCCTCCGCGAGGACCCGTGCGGTCTGTTCATGGCGCAGGCCGCGGATGGCCGCCGGCATCGATTCGTACAGCGCGAGGCGCAGTAGCGGTGAGGAGAAACGCAGGCCCTGGTCGGTGTCGGAGAGGATCCCGGTCGCCTCGGCCTCCTCCAGGGCCTCGGTCACTCGTGGGTCGGGCCAGTCGAGCACGGCCGACAGCTCCGCGAGCGTGCACGCGGAGCCCAGCACGCCGGCCGCGCGCAGCACCTCCAGGGTGTCCGGGGACAGGAAACCGATGCGGTCCGCGATCGCCGCGCTCAGCGAGGGGGGCAGCGACTCCGCCCTGTCCGCGGACGGCCACGACTCGGCGACGCCGTCCTGCAGTCGGACATACCCTTCGCGCTGCAGGGCCAGGGCCAGTTCGCGTACGTGGAGAGGGTTGCCGCCCGCCTGTTCGATCCACGCCCGCAGCCCCGGCCCGACCGGGGCGCCGAGGAACTCCCCGGCGAGGCGGGCCGACTCCTCGGGAGACAGCCTCTCCAGGGTGATCACCCGCCCGCCGTGTGCCAGCAGCGCCCTGCGCAGTCGTCCCACTTCGGCACGTCTGGGGGCCCGGGACAGGTCGCCCATCAACAGCAGAGGCAGTTGTTCGGTGAGTCGCGCCAGAGCGGCCAGCGCCGTCAGGCTGGCCCGGTCCGCCCACTGGAGGTCGGTGACGGCCACGACCACGGGGCCGGCCATGCACAGCCGCTCGAACTCCGCGACGGTCGCCTCCACTCCCGCGGCGATCGGGTCGGCCGCCGGCACTCCGCTCGGCGACCGGGGCCCGCTGGGCGCGACCGCGGAGCCGCCGGGCCGTGTCGTCCTCAGCAGATCGGACATCAGCTGGAAGGGAAGGTTCACGCAGAACTCGTCCGCGCTGCCGCGGAGCACCGCCGCCCGGCCGTCCAAGCCCTCGGCCGCAGAGGCGAGCGCCTGGGCGACGAGACCGCTCTTGCCGATCCCCGGTGCCCCCTCCACCAGAACGGACCCGCCCGAACCGCGCTCCACGTCCGCCAACAGGCCGCTCAACCAGGAGAGTTCCTGGTCACGACCCACCCAACTCGGGATGGTGACGGCTCCTGACCTGGATGCGGGGGCCCGCCGACTGTGCTCCATTTCAAGATCGTAGGCCTGGGTGGGTGAAGAGAACATGCCTGTACGGCGACTTCCCGGTGACTCGAAGGGGTTCTGTGTGCGGGCATGGAGGGGCCCGGTTCCGCGGGAGGCGGAGCAGGTGCGGAACCGGGCCCGGCTCCGCGGCTCACCGGGGGAGGAGAAAGCTACGCCGCGGAGGGGTCACCCATGACTACGCGCCCCGCCCCTGAAGGGTTCGGTCACTGGGAAAAACTTGCGCGCCGGCCCAGTGGAGCACGCAGAGGGCGTCGGTCAGTCTGATCACATCGTGCTCGCAGCGCGGGCAGATCGCGAGGTGATCGGAGACGAAGCCGTCCTCTGGCGCGTCGAGCAAGCCCTGCACGTACCCGGTGAGCAATTCGGCGGCTCGTGCATGCGCACGGGCGGGAAGAGGCACGATGGGGACCCTCCTCACAGGGGCGTGGATCTGTTCGGACCGCGGAGCTTCGCTCCACGCCCGTCATGCTACGAGGCGCCTTCCGGTGAACCGGCCATCCTGAGAATCCAACAGGTTCACATCAGACGGTATCAGCGCAGTCTCCGCCGCCCGTTCACGTCATGGAGGAAGATTGAACACGTCGTGCCGCTGCGCTGAACCACGCGGCGAGGAACACCCGTAGATGCTGACATCGGCCCGCCGATGGATCGCGAATCCGGGCCGCCACCCACATCGGGAAGAGACGGTGAGGATCGCTATGAGAATCAGCCGGCACCTGCGAGCAGGGGCTGTCCTGGCGCTGACGGCCCTTGCGGTTCTGGTGCCCACCGGGCAGGCAACGGCAACCGGCGCGCCGTGGAATCCGGTGAGCCGAAGCTCGGCCTGTGTCCCTGACACGGGCCGCTACTTCGGCTCACCGGGGCTGCCCGCCGCGACGGCCTCCGCACACGCGCCCGCCTCGGGGACGCAGGCGGCGGACGAGATGACGCGGCCTCCCTTCGCCCTCGCGTCCGGCAGACAGGAGTGGGCCGCGTACACGAAGTCCGCGCTCGTGGGCGCGGGTCTGGTCGTCGTCTCACTGATCGCGTTCGGCGTGCTGACGGTCCTGGCCCGTGCCGGCCGACGGAGCTAGCAGACGGGCGGCACGTCGACCAGTCGACGTGTCGCCGGCCGAGAAGTGTACGAGAAAGGGTCCCGAATGCCCGTCATAGGTGGGAAACGCATCCCTCGTCCCCGTGCCTTGGAGCCGGAACTCGGTGCGCGGCGGAAGCGGGCTCGCGACACCGCGAAGACGAAGCCCGTAACCGGCACCGCGGGACCGGCTTCCGCCCCGAGCACGGGCAAGTCGGCCTCCGACGCCGCCTATGCCGAGCTCCTCCAGGAAGTGCGAGTGGCGCAGACGGGCGTGCAGTTCCTGCTCGGCTTCCTCATGACCTTCGCGTTCAGCTCCCGCTTCACGGCACTGAGCAGCTCGCAGATCTATCAGTACCTCCTGACGCTGGTGATCGCCTTCGCGGCGGCCGCGTGCCTGACGGCTCCCGCCCCGTTCCACCGAGTGGTCTTCCACCACGGCCTGCGCAACCAGTTGGTCGCCGTCTCCAACAAGCTGGCGCTCGTGGGGCTCGGGCTGCTCATGATCTCCATGAGCAGCGCGCTCCTGCTCATCTTCACGATGGTCCTGAACCCGGGCCTCTCCGCGGTTCTGGCGGGGGCGACGTTCAGCGGCATCGTCTGGCTCTGGTTCGGCGTGCCCATGTGGCACCGGCTACGGCAGGGCAGGGCGGACCGCTGAGCCGCTTCGGGCCCCAAGCCGGTACGGGGCCGGCGGTCTCCTGGCGAAGTGCCGCCGGGTCACGCTTTCACGAGCTCTTTCCTGATCAGGCTCTCGGCGGTTGCGAGGATGGCGGCCTCGGGGGTACGGCGGGGCTCCCATCCCAGTACGCGGTGGGCTTTCGCGCTGGTCGTCTTCCTGGCGAAGCCAAGGTCGGGCACGAGCGTACGGAGCTCCTTGTCGAAGAGGGAAACCATGCGCACCACGGCGTTGGGGATGGACCGGGCCGGGACGTACTTGGCTGCGTCTGCGAGGTTGGCTCTGAGGATGTCGCCGATCTGTTTCATCGGGATCGCTGGTCCGCCGGCGGTGACGAAGCGCTGACCAGCAGCTTCAGGAGCCGTCATGGCCAACAGGTGCGCGCTTGCCACATCGCGTACGTCGACGATCGGGATCCACAGATCGGGATAGCCGGGCATCGCCCCGTCGAGGATTCGCTGAACGAGGTGGTTCGATCCGGAGATTGACTTGCCCATCACGGGTCCCATGACGGCGACGGGAAGGATCGTGGCGAGTTCCGTCGAACCGCCCTCGGTGTCGATGAAATCCCACGCGGCGCGCTCGGAGAGCGTCTTGCTCTTGGTGTACGCGGTGGCGCCTGGCCCGTCGAGGACGCTCCAGTCCTCCTCGGTGAACTGGTGGTCGGTGCGCGGGTATCCGTAGGCGACCGCATGGAACGCAGAGGTGAGGACAACCCGTTTGACGCCGGCATCGCGTGCCGCACGCAGCACGCGCAGAGTGCCTTCACGCGCCGGAAGGATGACATCGTCCTCGTTCTCGACGTGCTCCACGTGCACGGGAGAGGCCACATGCAGGACGAAGTCGCAACCGGCGACGGCGTCAGCCCACCCTGCGTCACTTGTGAGGTCCGCTGCCACGAAGCTCAAACCACCGCCGTTCACCATCCCGGCGTCGCTGAGCTGCGTCCGGACCTCGGACTCGCGCCCGAGGGTGCGTACGGTCGTGCGCACCCGGTATCCCTGCTCGAGCAGTTGGAGAATGCAGTGTCCGGCGATGAAGCCGGACCCGCCGGTGACGAGGACGCGAGGCTGCGGCGCGGTCATGTCTGCACCCCTGGGGACTGCGTGTTGATCATCTGTCTTCCTTCCTTGCTCGCCCAGCTCACTGGGCCATTGACACCTGTTCGGGCCGTCAGGCAGCCCGGCCCGGAGCCCGCCTGCTGGAGGGCCGGGCGGCTCCGGGCCTTACCCGCGCTGACACGGCCGCCGGTTCGCCGCTGCGGACGTGCTGGGTGAGGAAGAGGGCTGCGCGCTCCAGTGCCGCGTCGGCCTCGTCGAGAACGCCGGCGAAGGACTGGAACACGTGGGGCACGTCGGCGGTGATGTCGAGGATCACACTCACGCCGGCGGTGCGGGCGCGGGCGGCCATGCGGGTCGAGTCGTCCAGGAGGACCTCGTTCGTGCCCGCTTGGAGGAGCATCGGCGGGAAGCCGGTCGGGTCGGCGGACAGGGCCGGGCTCACCATCGGCTGGTGTGGGTCCTGACCCGCGAGGTACAGGGGCGCGATGGTTTCCTTGAGGTACTCGCGGGTGAAGATCGGGTCGGTACCCGCCTTGGTGTCCATGCTCTCGCCCGACCCGGTAGCGTCCAGGGAGGGCGAGAAGGCCACGATCGCGGCGGGCAGCGGGAGCCCTGCGTCGCGGGCGGCGAGGCAGGTGGTGACGGTGAGGGCGCCGCCGGCGGAGTCCCCGGCGAACGCGATGGCCGAAGGCTCCTGCCCGCTGTCGAGGAGGGCGCGGTAGGCGCTGAGCGCGTCGTCGATCGCTGCCGGGAACGGGTGCTCGGGGGCAAGCCGGTAGTCCAGCGAGTACGACGTGAACCCGGTCTTGGCCACGAGGTGTCCCGTCATCGACAGCGCGGTCTGAGGGGAGCCGGCCACCCAGCCGCCGCCGTGGAAGTACAGGATCGTCCCGAGGCGCGGGTTGCTGTCCGGCGCGACGTGCAGTGCGGGTCGGTCGCCGAGCGTCGTCCGCGTGGTGCGGATGCCGCCCGGCACGATCATCTGGGCCATCACCGACGTGAATCGGTCTCGGAACGCCTCGACCGACTGCGGGCCCCCGGGGCGGGGCTGCCTCAGCATTGCGTCAACCCGGAGGCGCTGTTCCCTGCTCATGCGGATCCGTCCTTTCGGCCGCCGGCCGCGGTGGCCGGGGTGCGGCTCTCGTGAAGCCAGGTCATGTCGTCCCGGTACTGGGCCTGGACGGCCTCCGGCCGATCGTCGCCGAGCTGGTCGTCGCCGACCTGGTAGCCCTTGCGGTTCAGGTCCCAGGCCAGGCACCGGTAGGAGGGTCGGTAAGCGGCCAGGAGCTGCGGGTCGATGGCCAGGCGGGTGTTGGGCAGGGCCGGGGTGAGGGAGTCCTTCTCGTAGATCGACGTGATCCGTACGATTCGCCAGACGCCGTCAGTGCCGTGCTGGGCCCGGTACTGCGAGCGGCAGGCGGAAGCAATGTCGGCCTCGACCCCGTCGACATCGATACGCCGCTCGATGACCAGTGGCAGTTCCACCAGCGCGCGGTCCTGATCGATGCGCACGGTCGGCGGGCCCAGGCGGTGGACCGCAAGGTCGCCGCGGCCGGTCATGTCTCGGGTCGCCCGGACGAAGCCGGCGCCGCTGCCGGAGAACCAGCTCATCTTCACGACCGAGTCCTCGGCGAAGCAGGCCGCCATCTCCTCGTACCAGCCGCGATCCCGGCTCTGCCGCTCACGCAGCACCAGCTGCGCGACGTCTTCCGCGCTCATGACGGGCCTCCTTGTCCCTTGCCGACGGGTGAGGTGAAGAGGGATTTCAGGGGTTGAGCCGGCCCAAGAGGCCGGGCAGCCCGCGGGCGCCGGCGAGTCCCCGCGCGGTGACAGCGGCAGAGTCGATGCCCGCCTCGCCCATGGCCTGGTCGAACAGCTCCATGTCCAGCGCCTCGACAGCGGAGAGGTGCTCGACGGTGTCGGGGGTGACCATGGTGTTCAGCAAGGTCAGGGCGGCGCTGGAGGCGCTGCCCAGTTTCAGCACCCCGACCAGCTGGGGGACATTCAGCTTCAGCCGGGTGGCCAGGTCGACGATGTCCACGATGGCGGCCTGGTTCAGCATCAGCAGCGCGTTGTTGAACAGCTTCGCCTCCTGCCCGGCTCCTGCGGCGCCGAGGTGGACGACGTGGCGGGAGAAGGAGGTGAAGACCTTCTCGCACCGCTCGGCCACCGGCTGCGGTCCGCCGACCATGGTGGTCAGCCGGTGCTCTTCAGCGGCCGGTCGGCCGCCGCTGACCGGGGCGTCCAGCACCGCGACGCCGGCCGTGGCGCACACCTCGGTGAGCCGCACGGCGGCGCTGGGCAGGCCCGTACCGTGATTGACGACGACCGACCCCGGACGCAGCCCGTCCAGCAACCGCTCGGCCACCCGCAGAACGTCGTCGTCCGTGCCGACGCACAGGGCGACGATGTCGCTCGCGGCGGCCAGGGACTTGATGTCGTTGTGGCGGACGTGCGGCACACCGCTC
This sequence comes from Streptomyces sp. NPDC001514, assembly GCF_053597075.1. Lineage (NCBI taxonomy): Bacteria > Bacillati > Actinomycetota > Actinomycetes > Kitasatosporales > Streptomycetaceae > Streptomyces > Streptomyces sp. NPDC001514. The sequence continues at coordinate 59,997 of NZ_JBSFHO010000027.1, read as the reverse complement.
AGCCCGTCGAGGGAAACGGGCCGCCGGGCCCAGGCGTGCAGGGGGAACCCGGCTTCGGCGACGGCCCTCGCCATGGGCAGGCCCTGGTCGCCCAGTCCGATCCAGCCCACCGCGGGGACGGCAGATGTTCCTGTCGCTGTCATGCCTCCACGATGGGCACAGAACACAGGAACAGGCAGTAGACCCGCCTTCATAGGACTGCCAGTACCAGGCGCGCCTTGTGGCGCATGAGCGAGACTGTCCGGTATGGCAACGACAGAACTCGGCGCAGCCCTGCGGCGATGGCGTGACCAGGTCTCACCGGAGACGGCGGGCCTTCCCGCCGGCGGCCGCCGGCGCGCCGCGGGGCTGCGGCGCGAAGAGCTGGCCCAGCTGGCCGGCATCTCCGTCGACTACGTCACCCGTCTCGAACAGGGCCGGGCCACCAACCCCTCCGCACAGGTCGTCGAAGCTCTCGCCCGGGCCCTGCGGCTCACCGGCGGCGGGCGCGCCCATCTCTTCCAACTCGCCGGTCTCGTTCCCCCGGGCCCGGAAACGGTCGCGGCGTACATCACGCCCAACGTCCAGCGGATGCTGGACCGGCTCGCCGGCACACCCGTCGTGGTCTTCGACGCCGCATGGACCCAGCTGCTCGCCAACCCCCTGTACACGGCGCTGATGGGGGAATGGCACGGCAACGACCTCAACGCCGTGTGGCGCAACTTCCTCGGCACCGGCACCCGCGTACGTCACACCCCCGAATCCCGGGGCGCACTACGTGCCGCGCAGGTCGCCGACCTGCGCAGAACAGCAGGCCGCTACCCGGCCGATCAGCGACTGCAGCACCTCATCTCCCAACTGCGCATCAAAAGCGCCGAGTTCGATGACCTCTGGGAATCCGGTGCCGTCGGCCAGCACCAGTCCGCCCGCAAGACCATCGACCACCCCCACGTCGGCGCTCTCACGCTGGACTGCGACGTACTCGTCGTCGCCGGCAACGACCTGCGCATCATGATCTACACCGCCGAACCCGGCAGCCAGGACGCCGAACGCCTCGCGCTCCTCGCCGTCATAGGCACCCAGGCACTCACCGGGTAGCCGACAATCCGTCGGCCACGGTTGCAGCACGCCTGATCGCCAAGGTGCTCGGCTGGGAGGTCCCAGCCGAGCACCTGTATGAAATGCTCGCGGCGTGACCAGCCACCGGTCCTGTGGTGCCACGCCCTGTGGAATCCGCAGAGTGCGTGACCCGGGCTTGCCCGGTCGGCGTGGCTGGGGAGCGGTTCAGGCTTTGGCGGCCGCCTTGCGCCTGAGGTCGAGCACGAAGCCGACGGCCAGCACGACCGCCGCGACCAGCAGCGACAGCAGCACGACCTCGCGATTGGCGTCGTCGTAGAGCATGTAGCCCAGCACGAAGACGATCATCGCGGCCGTCGCCCAGGTCAGGTACGGGAAGAGCCACATCTTCACCGTCACCTTCTCAGGGGCCAGGTGCATCAGGATTCCGCGCATCCGCAGCTGGGTGAAGCAGATCACCAGCCAGACGAACAGAGCGATGGCACCCGAGGAGTTCAGCAGGAACAGGAAGACCGTGTCCTTGAACGCGTAGTTGAAGTAGACGGCGATGAAGCCGAAGACCACGGAGCCCAGGATCGCCCACGTCGGCACGCCCTTGGCGTTGACCTTGGCGAAGGCCTTCGGGGCGTCGCCGCGCTCGCCCAGCGAGAACGCCATGCGCGAGGCGGTGTACAGGCCGGAGTTCAGGCAGGAGAGCACGGCCGTCAGGACGATGACGTTCATGATCTGGCCGGCGGCCGGGATGCCGATGGAGTCCAGGGCGGCGACGTACGAGCCCTTCTCGACGATCGACTTGTCGTTCCAGGGCAGCAGCGTCAGGACCACGAAGATCGAGCCCAGGTAGAAGACGGCGATCCGCCAGATCACGCTGTTGGTGGCCTTGGTGACCGCGCGGCGCGGGTCCTGCGACTCACCGGCGGCCAGCGTGACGATCTCACTGCCCATGAAGGAGAAGACGACCATCAGCACACCGGTGAGGATCGCGCCCGCACCGTTGGGCAGGAAACCACCGGCGTCGGTCAGGTGCGCGAAGCCCGCGCCCGGATTGTCCGAGCCCGGCAGCAGACCGAAGACAGCCAGCAGGCCGACGACCACGAACGCGCCGATGGCGACGACCTTGATACCCGCGAACCAGAACTCGAACTCACCGTACGACGACACCGAGGCCAGGTTGGTGACCGTCAGGACGACCATCACGATCAGCGCCCAGGCCCACTGCGGCACCGCCGGGACCCAGCCCTCGAGGATCACCGCGCCCGCCGTCGCCTCCACGGCCAGCACCACCACCCAGAAGAACCAGTACAGCCAGCCGATGGTGAAACCGGCCCAGCGGCCGAGCGCCTGATCGGCGTACGCGGAGAAGGAACCCGAGTTCGGGCTCGCGGCCGCCATCTCACCGAGCATCCGCATCACGAAGACGACCAGCGCACCGACAAGGAGGTACGAGATCAGGATGGCGGGACCGGCCGCGGCGATACCACCGGAAGACCCGACGAACAGTCCGGCGCCGATGACACCACCAATGGCGATCATGGACAGATGCCGGTTCTTGAGTCCGGCTTTCAGACCGTCAGAAGGCCGCGGACTACCGGGGTCCCCGGTGGTTCCGCCTGCCTCCGCAAGGGTCGGCTGCGAGGTCATGGACGATTCCTTAAGGATGCGGGACCGGCGCGGACGGAACGACGCTTCCGGTCAACGATCAGGCGGTGTCCCACCGACACCCTGCCTCAACTACCGGACAAAAGCCGGCCACTTCAAACCATGGTTGAATGAGACCACCACGGCTGACCTAGCGTATGTTTACCACAAGAACGCGAGGCCGCGCTTAACAACCTGCGAATGAGGATCACCCTGGGCCTTGGAACTAGCCGGTCAAGTAACGCGATCGTTACCGAAATCGAGAATCGGCATACGCGGCACGGCAGGGGTACCCGTCACACTCGTCGGTCCGTTACCGAACAACATCCACGCGAAACACTACCCACGACCGGATGGGTTCTGGCATAGTGGTGGCCTGGGCCGTCCCCCCGTGGTGACGGCCCAGGCCATGTCGTTCTCAAGGTGTGGTGCTGGTTGGTGTGGACATCCCCTCCGCGCACACCTTCTGCGCGTTCGGCGGCACGCCGCCCACCAACCGCCGGTGCCTGGTTTGCCCGGTCTCTGTGGCGGCTCCCCGAACTCCACCCATGGCGGGGAGAGTTCCCGGGAATCCACCACCGGGTGGGTCGGCGCCCGGAGCGGTGGCCGGATCACCCGGTGCTCGCACCGGCCGACAGTCCGGGGAGGCTCGTCGTCCGGTTGCGTCGTTCACCCCCCTTCTCAACCGCGCTCGGCTCGCCGTCGCTTCGCGGCGCTTCAGGGAGACGCCCCAAGAGCTCCTCCCACTCCGCGGACCGCACGTCGGAGCCCAGGAGGTTCAGGGTGTCCGCACGAACGTACTCTTCACGTGTCATCGCCTGTCTCCCGGTGGGTGGTGACGTCGGCCGCCCGACAATTGGTGTTCGTCGGGCGTCTTGACCTCGACTACGTCTGCCGCTCGGCCTCGGATCATCCCGATCACCCGAGTCGGCCATACCAACCCTCGGAAGCGGAACCCGCCGGCCGGTGCCGGCCGCGCGAGCTGTTCGCGCCGTCGTCTGTCCCGCGGCGCGGGCGCGGAGGCCGTTCCCCGTCGCGGAGCCGCGGACGGACCCGTACGGTGCTGTTCGCCTGGGCGTCCCGCGGACGGCCGGGGCCAGGAACAGGGCCCCGGATCCTCCGCTCACCTGCGCCGCGCGCGCGTTCCGCCGCTGGGAATCCGGGCGGCGGCGCCGGCCCGGCCGCTCCCGGCCTCGTCCTCGCTCCGGGAATGGCCGCCCCGGCCGGTGCCGCCGGAGCCCGTCGAGACGGTGCTGATGCGCCCTGCCCCGGCGGGTACCCCGGAAGATGCGGTGCCACCCGCCGGACTCCCGTGGCGCTGCGGCGCCGGAGTCTCCTCGGGGTACTCCTCGGCCCACGGTGCGTCGGGGAACGTCTCCAGGCGCACGACGAGATCGTTCTCGTCTCGATCGCCGTCCCAGTCCCTGTCCTTGCTGCGGATCACCTGGATGTCGCTGCGGCCCCTGCGCGTCCGGCTCGCCTGCACCATCCGCACGTTGGGCCGCCAGCCTCCTCCGGGGTCGTGCTCCAGGGTCAGCCGGAAGCCTCCGGCGCCCACCTGCGCGGTGCTGCCCACGACGCCGGGGATGACGACGGGCTCGCCGTCACCGTCACCGTCCGGTCGTACGACCGCTCGCTGCGACCAGGCGGCGTCCACCGCGATGACGGTGATCCGGCCCGGGCCCTTGAACCACATCATGACTTCGTGACTCCTGTTGCTGGCTGAGGGAACGGTAGGGGGGCCGGGCTAGTTGAAAGGGGCCGTGGTGGGGTCGACGTCTCCTTCGGGCAGGATGAGGTCGTCGATCGGCCTGGTCCGGGGGTCCCGCGCGCGGGTGTCGGCGTCGGCGTCGGCTTCCTGGGCCTGTCCCCGGGCCGGGTCCGGAACCGGTGCCGTGACAGCCGCTTCCCCGGCGTCCCCGGCGAGGGGCTCCTCGCTCGCGGACCGCCCCTCCAGTGCGCTCAGCAGGGCCTGCGGGGTCACCACGGCGCTCACCGGGGCGGTCGGGCTCAGGAAATGCAGGCCGTACCGGCTCTCCGTGCGTTCCAGCAGTTCCGTGACCGGCATCCGTGCGTACGGGTGCTCCGTCTCGTCCACGTCGAGCCCGGCGCAGGAAACGGACACCACGTCCGCCCCGTCAGGGGCCCGTACCACCGCCGGCTCCCCGTCCTCGTCCAGGAACACCATCACCCGGGCGACTTCCGCGAGCTGACGGGCCACCTCGGACTCCGGTCCGTACCCGGTGGCGGCGAGCTGCACCGCCTCGTCCAGGGAGTCCACCGGTGCGGCCCAGCCCAGCGTCAGCGGCGACGGACGGTAGTTCTCGTTGATCTCCCCCTCGACGATCTTGCCGTCCGAGTCGGTCAACCACGCGCCGCCCACCGCCCATTCGGGCGGATCTCCACGATCCGCCGTCCAGGCCGAATCCACGATCCGGATCAGATGGTCCGGCGCCAGCTCCGCGAGCTCCACGAGCTCCTCGGGCCACTCCGGAGTCCCCAGAGCCTCCAGTGGATCCAGGGACTCCAGGGACTCGGGTGGTTCCTGAGGTTCGGACGGTTCCACACCGCCGGCACCGACCGGCTCACCCATCGCCGACTCGTCGTCGCTCATCTCAGGCTCCGCATCCTCTCGACCGTCCAGCAACCAACCAAAGGGCGCGAGACACCAACACCGTCACGCCATCACACAACACCGGTGCCGCGCCGCGCCAGGGGGGCGCGTGATCGACATCCACTCGGACACACATCCCTACGACCGGGAGCAGCGACCGGTTGAGTCCGGGGCGGCGTGGCGTCGCATCCCCCGTGAGAGGTGCAGGGGCGGTCCGCTCCGGCCGGTGTCCGAGCCGTTGAGGCCTGGTGGCGGCTGGAGGCCGGATGGTCCGCTCTCCGCTCAGCTGGACGACGACGGGTGGGTCGGTGCGGGGTGTGGAGCAGCGTGCGGATCACGTCGATCCATGATTCGACGAGCTGAGATGACATCGCTGCCAATGGGCCCTGCGAGCTGGTACGTTGACCATACACAACGCATCAGTTGGTTGACTCCTCGGTCCCTCACTCCTTGCCGCCCGGCGTGCGGGTATCCGGTCCGGTTGGTTGTCAACCCGCGCCGGTACACCAAACCACCATCCGGATGTGGTGTGCGGGCGGGAGGCGAGCATGACGCAGAGACGTGCGAGCGATGCGGTGATGTCGTCGACCGGGAGAACGGATCAGCGGGTCTGTGCGCCCCGACACCGAATGTTCCAAGGACTTGGGCTGGACTCCCTGAGCCCCGCCTCACCACCGGCGGGCCCGCGCCGTCGGTCGCCGCCCCCGCGGCCGCGCCGTGCGGCTGTCGGCCCACCCTGATGGAGGAGAACTCATGGTGACGAACTACGACCGGCTCGCCGACCTGCTGGTGGAGGTCTTCGAAGTCACCCCCGACGAGATCGCGCCCGAGGTATCGCTGGCCGAGCTGGGCATCGACTCCCTGGGAGTGGAAGAGCTCCGTGTCAACATCCACAGCCGATACGGGCTACTGCTGTCCGACGGCGACGGCAGCACCCAGGCGACCGTAGCCGACGTGTGCCGGCTGATGGACACCGCTACCCCCGCCCCGTCGGCCCGGCCGTGACCACCGGGCCGATCAGTGTCACCGGCCTCGGGCTGGTCACCCCGGCCGGAATCGGAACCGAGACCACCTGGCACACCGTGTGCGCGGGCACGCCCACCGCTGCCACGGATCCCGCACTGGCCGGGCTGGCCGTGGATTTCTCCTGTCGCGTGCCCGGCTTCGACCCGCGCCGCCACACCGGACGGCCGGAAACCCGCCGCCTGGGCCGTTTCACCCAGCTCGCCTTGGCCGCTGCCGCCGAGGCCGTCGCCGATGCCGGGCTGGACCCGGCCCACTGGGACGGTGAGTCGGTTGCCGTCGTGGTCGGCAACGCGGCCGGTGACGTGCGGACGGTGGAGGAGCAGCACCTGCACCTGACCGGTGACGGCCCCGCGCTGGTCTCACCGCTCACCCTGCCGGTGTCCCTGCCGAACATGGTCGCCGGACAGCTGGCCATCGCCTTCGGCGCACGCGGTCCGAGCCTGCAGGTCTCCACCGCGTGCGCCGCCGGCGCCAGTGCCATCGGACTGGCCGCGGCTCTGCTGCGCGCCGGATCCTGCCGGATCGCCCTGGCCGGCGGTACCGAGGCCGTCATCACCCGGCTCTACAGCACCGCCTTCGCCAACATGGGCACCTTGTCCAGGCGCCGCGACGATCCGCGTGCCGCCAGCCGCCCCTTCGACGCCGACCGCGACGGCTTCGTCATGGGTGAAGGTGCGGGCTTCATGGTCCTGGAGCGAGCCGCGGACGTCCGGCGGCGGGGCGGCCGCGGTCATGCCGAACTGGCCGGCTACGGTGCCACCACCGACGCGCTGCACCCCGTGGCCCCCGACCCCGAAGCCGTCGGCTTCCGCCGGGCGATTCGCCTCGCACTCGAGCAGGCCCGTGTGTCGGGTCGGGACATCGATCACGTCAACGCGCACGGCACCGGCACCCTCGCCAACGACCGGGCCGAAGCCGCCGCGTTGGCGCAGGTCGTCGGTTCACGGGCCGCGGTCACCTCCACCAAGGGCGTCACCGGCCACCTGCTGGGCGCGGCCGGCGCGGTCGAGGCGGTCCTCACCGTGCGGGCCCTGACCGACCAGCTGGTCCCGCCGACAGCCAACCTGGAGAAGCCCGACGCCGGTGTCGACCTCGATCTGGTCACCGACGAGGCCCGCAAACACCCCATCGACCTGGCCATGAGCACCTCGCTCGGCTTCGGCGGCCACAACGCCGTACTGCTCTTCCGCTGACCCGGCCGGTAACCCCGCCGGCCGACCCGTATCGAGCGCCCCTCAGCCTGGAGCCCGACCCATGAATCACTCGTCGCTCGCAACGCCCCGCGTCCCCAGCCAGACGACACGCCTCACACCCTCTCCCTCGAGCCCGTCCGTCGACGGGCAGCCCGGCGCACCCGCCGAACGCGTCCAGCGGGTGCGCGACTTCGCACGTGAGGTCCTCCTGCCGCAACAGTCGTTCCTCGACTCCCAGCCCGAGGCGCCGCTCCCGTTCATCCGCGCCTTCCACGAGCGTGGTCTGGCCAACTGGTGGCTGCCTGGCGACGTCGGCGGGCCCGCGTGCTCCCTGGAAGAGAGCGTGGACATCGTCTCGGAACTCGCGTACGGCGACGCCGGGGCCGTGATCACCCTGGCCGTCTCCGTCCTGGGATCCAGCATGATCGCCCTGTACGGCTCCGCCGAGCTGCGCGAACGCTATCTGCGGCCGTTGGCGGAGAAGGGCGGTTGCTGCGCGACGCTGGCCAGCGAGCAGGAGGCGGGCAGCGAGCTGGCGAGGATCAGTACTGTGGCCGCACGCGACGGCGACGACCTGGTCCTCACCGGTGAGAAGTTCTTCTCAGCCAACGCCGACTTCGCCGACTTCCTCGTGGTGCTCGCCAAGACCCCTGACACGCCCACCCGCTATGTGATGGTGGTCGTCCCCCGGGATCTGCCCGGGGTGCGGATCGTCCGCCGCTGGCCGCTGGTGGGCGTCCGCTCAGCCGGCGTCTACCAGGTCGCGTTCGAAGGATGCCGGGTACCCGCCGACCACGCGCTGTCCGGTCACGGCCTGCAAGTGCTGGAGGTCGGGCTGAACGCCAGCCGGCTCTTCATGGCCGCCTCCGCCCTCGGCATCGCCCGGCGCATCCGCGATGTGTGCATGGACTACGCCAAGGGGAAGTCCGTCCGCGGCCAGCGTCTCACCGCCCACCCCGTCTTCGCCGCCAAGCTGGCACAGATGGAACTCCTCATCGACGTCATGCGCAACCAGTGCCTGGCCGGTGCCCGCGCTTACGACCAGCTGCGCGCCCGGCCCGACGCCGCACGACGGCTGCTGCGGGCGGGCGCCCTCAAACCGATCATCGCCGGCAAGGTCTTCTGCGGCCAGACCGGCTGGCAGATCGCCGGCACCGGGTCGGAGATGTTCGGAGGCCTCGGCTATACCCACGACCTGTCCGTCGGGAAGCTGGCCCGGGACATGCGCTACGTCTCCATCGTCGAAGGCGGAGAGGACGTACTGCGCGAAATGATCTACCAGCGCTTCGTGATCCGCGCAGCCGCCCGCACCTGACGAACTCACCTCCGCCGCAAGGAAGAGATCATGAAGCGCACCCATATCGTGACCGGTGCGACCGGCCTCGTCGGCGCCGCCCTCGTGCTGGAACTCGCCTCCCGCTTCGACGACGACATCATCTGCCTGGTTCGGCCCGGCGCCGACGGCGCCGCCGGCCGGCTGACCAGAGCCTTGGCCTCGGCCGCACATGCCTACCGCACCGACCCGGCGATCATCCAGCGGGCCCTGCGGCTTGTCAGGGCGGTCCCCGCCGACCTCACTCAGCCCGGCCTGGGCATCGACGCGGCCACCCTGACATCCATCGCCCCGGCCGTCTTCTGGCACTCAGGTGCCCTGATCGCCTTCGGGGAGGCCCAGCGGCGCCGTCTGTTCGCCACCAACACCGCCGGCACCCGCCGCGCCGTCACGCTGGCCACCCAGCTGGGCTGCGAGGCGTTCAACTACGTCTCCACGGCTTTCGTCGCCGGCCACGGCCAAGGCGAGATTTCCGAGCGCCCCATCACCGACCCCATGCCCCGCGAGTTCTACGAAGCCAGCAAGATCGCAGCAGAGCGCATCGTGCTCAACGCCCCCCTTCGCACCCGTGTCTTCCGCCCCTCCGGAGTCGTCGGTCACCACACCACGCTGGCCTGCGGCGGCCCCTATACCGGCATTTACGGCATGATGCGCCGCATCGCCGTCCACCGCAGCTTCCGTCCCCTTCTGGAAGGCGGGCACCACCCCATCCGACTCGTCGCCCGCCCGGAGCTGCCGGCCAACCTCGTCCCTGTCGACCATGTCGCACGGGACATGGTCGACATCGCCCTTTCGTCAACGCAGCACCGCATCTTCCACCTCACCAACCCCACCCCTCCCACCGTCGGCGCCGCCGTGCAGGCGATCTTCCAGCAACTCGGCATCTCCCTCTACGAGCTGGTGGAGGACGAGAGCCGGCTGCGTCCCGCGGATCAGCACCTCGCCGCACTGCTCGACGAGTTCTACAGCGGCTACCTCACCCACGACCACCGCTTCCGGCGCGACCACGCCCGAGCCGCGCTCCCCGCCTCCCGCACATCGGACTACCCCATGGACGCCGAACTGCTCAACCGCCTCTTCGGCGTCTACTACCGCGACGAGCTCGCCCGCCGCTACCCCGCCACCCGCGTGCCCGCGCCCAGGTCTCGTCCCGACGCCGCCGAAACCACGGCCGGCGGCAGCGGTACGGCAGCGGGCCCGAGCACCGTCACCCGTACCGCCGCGGGCGGCTGACCGACCGCTCTCCGGGGCCCGCCGGCCGAGGCCGCCTCCCAGCCGGACGACCAGGCTCAGGCGAACTGCCTGGCGGACTCCGCGCGGGACGTCGCGCTGGACTCCGGCCTCGCCCCCACGGGCGAGGTCTTCGCTGCGACCACGGCAGCAGCACACCGTCGCGGCGCGGACAGCGAGAGTCCGAGATCACGGGGAGACCTCAGGCCGTGGCCACGAGCGAACTGGGGATGGATGCGGGACGTAGAAGATCGGAGATGTTCCTCGAGAGACCTACTTCTCCCACCGCGAACGAGGCGCGTACGGGTTTGGCACAGCCCTGCACCGACGTGGCGGCATACCAAGTCATGGAGGCGGCGTGGCCGAGCGACGATGCAAGCGCCCTGGATGTCAGTTCCCCCGCGGACGGACGATCGGGAAGACCGACCGACTCCGATCATGCTGCTCACCTGAGTGTCTCGAATGGCTCCGCTGGGCCAAGTCGGTCGCGACGTGGGAGAGTGGGCCGGCGGCCGACGCGGAGGCACGAGAGGTGCTGCGAGTGGCTGAGGCTCTGGACAGGCGGCGACACCCCAGCGAACCGGTAGCGGAGCTTCTGCTGGATCCCAACCTCTGCTGGCGTTACGCCATGTGATTCATGGACCTCGTCGTACGAACCGGTGCTCGGGCCGCCCGTTCGGGGGTCACCGTTCACCCGCGGTGGGCTCGGACTGCAGGTCGTCCGTCGTGACCGGGGTCGCGAGCAGTGCGGCCAGACCGTCGTCCATGCCGAGCCACTCGGTCTCGGTGCCCGGCGGCACCGCGCGCACGGTCCGCTCCAGCCAGGCGGACACCTGTGCGCGCGGGGCCTCCAGGAACGCGTCACCGTCGTTCGACGACAGTGCCATCACGATCACATCGCGGCCCTCGACCTTGCCGGGCCAGACGCGGACGTCGCCGTGACCGCACGGACGGACGATGCCCTCCATGAGCAGCTCACGGGCGAACGTCCACTCGACCGAGTGCTCGGAATCGATATGGAAGACCACGCGGACGGCATACGGGTCGTCCGTGCGGTACGCGAGGCGGGCGGGGACGGGGAAGGAGTGCTCGGCGGAAAGAACGAGCCGCAGCTCAAGCTCGCATACGACGACGTTGCTCTCGGTGTTCTGCATGACACGATGCCTCTCTCTCGGTGGGCCTTCACATGGAGAGAGGGGGGTCGGGCGGGATCATTACGCGACTTCCGAGAATTTTTTTCGAGGGAGTTCGGCTGCGTGACCGCGGGCCGGCCGCGGCCCCTGGGAAATCCCGGTGTGCCGGGCGGGTTCCGGGCCCTGCCGTCGGCGCCTGGTCCACACGTTCGGAGACCTGAGCGCGCACGCCCGCTGCGGGGACTGGCGGGCCGGGCACCAGGCCGAGGGGCTGCGCGCCGGGTTGTTGCTGAAACGGCACGAATCCTTGCTTGCGAGCGGTCGCCGGGCGAGGGTGCCGGTATGACTGAGATCGCGAAGAACTCCAGCGAGCACGGCATCGACGCAGCCGTCGATGTCGTGATCGTCGGTGGTGGAGTCGCCGGCCTGTCCGGCGGGGTGACGCTCGCCCGGTCCCGGCGGTCGGTGGTGGTCCTCGACTCCGGCGAGCCCCGCAACGCCCCCGCCTCCGGCGTGCACGGCCTGCTGTCCCGGGACGGCGTCGTCCCCGGCGAACTGCTGCGCCTGGGACGGGAAGAGGTCGCCGCGTACGGCGGGTGGGTGGTCACCGACCGGGCGGTGTCCGCCGGCCAGGACGGCGAAGCATTCGTCGTCACCACGGCGGGCGGGCGCCGCTTTCGGGCGCGTCGGCTGCTGGTGAGCACCGGGCTGGTCGACCGGCTTCCCGACCTCGACGGGCTGCGCGAGCGGTGGGGGCGAGACGTGCTGCACTGCCCGTACTGCCACGGGTGGGAGGTACGGGACCAGCCGGTCGGAGTGCTGGCCACCAGTCCGGCGGCCGTCCATCAGGCCTTGCTCTTCCGTCAACTGTCCGATCAGGTCACCTTGTTCCGGCACACCGACGGTGATCTGGGCGAGGAGGAGTGGGAGAAGCTGGCGGCCCGTGGGATCGCCGTGGTGGACGGGGAGGTCGTCGGGCTGGAGATCGAGGACGACCGGCTGACGGGCGTACGGCTGGCGTCAGGACTGCGGGTTCCGCTTGCCGCGCTGGTCGTGGCGCCGCGGTTCGAGGCCCGGGACGATGTTCTCGCGGGGCTCGGCCTGACGGCGTATGAGCATCCGTGGGGCATCGGGGACCAGGTGGAGTCGGATGGCGGCGGGCTCACCGCTGTGCCCGGGGTGTGGGTGGCGGGCAACGTGGCGGACGTGCTGGACGGGGTACCGGCGGCAGCCGCCGCGGGGGTGCGGGCCGCGGCGGCCATCAACGCCGACCTGGTGGCCGCCGACACCGAAACCGCGCTCGCCCGCCGCCGGGCCGCGGATCCCGCGCGTGTCTTCACTCCGGAGGCGGAGGCGGCGCTCTGTGAGCGGGTGATGGGCGCCCGCCGCCACGGCCTCGACGGCCTGCTGCCGCCCGGTGACCATCGGCAGGCCTGACGCGACGGGCCCGCGTACGCTGCCCGCTGCCGCGACGTCAGGTTGCACGCGCCCGCAGGTGGGCGCGCTCGCTCTGGCTGCCGAAGAGCACGAGGAGTTCGACGGGTCGGGCATCGGCCGGTCCCGTCCAGTGCGGCACGTGGGTGTCGAACTCGGCGACCTCGCCGGGGTCGAGGACGATTTCCCGGTCGCCGAGGATCTGTCGCAGCCGGCCTTCGAGGACGTAGACCCAGTCGTGGACCTTTGTGCGTCCGCGTCTCCGGCTCGCCCCCCGTGCGGCCGTGGCGGGAGGACCACGATGGGCGGTTCCTGCGGTTCTTCCCCTCCAGTAGGCTGACCGGCTCCTGGACCCATCCCGGCACGAAGCCGACTCTACTCACGGCGCGATCCGCCATAGCGCCCAGCCCGCCTGAGACAGGAGACAGTAGATGTCCGCCATACCTGCCGACCCGTCGCCTCCCCCCCGGTTCGCGCTGCCTGCGGAGGCCATCCTGCGTGCCCGGGAAAGGCTCGTGCTCGACCACTTCCGTAACGAGGTCCTCCAGGACTGGGACGCCACCCTCTCGACCTTCCCTCACCCGCACTACGAGCTGATCGCGCCGATGCTGGTGCACGACGGCGACTCCGAAGTCCGCGGCTACTACCACGACACCAGGGTCGCGTTCCCTGACCAGGACCACGAGCTCATCGCTTTGCGCCACAGTGCCGATGCGGTGATCGTGGAGTTCTGGCTGCAGGGCACCCACCACGGGATGCTCGGCAAGATCCCGCCGACCGGGTCGACACACCGCACCAGGATGACGGCGTACTTCATCTTCGACGAGAACGAGCGCCTAGTCACCGAGCGCGTCTACTTCGACCAGCTCACCATCCTCAAGCAGTTGGTCGCGGGCCTCGACAAGCGCAAGCCCGCCGGCCTGCTCAAGCTCGCCCGCGTCCTCCGCGGCGCACTCACCGCAGCGGGGTCGAAGCCCGACCCGCGACTGCTGAACACCACCGAGCCGAACCTCGACGCCCAGGACACCGGAGCACGTTCGTGACCACGCGAACCAACGAGACCGCTTCGACGATGCGCGCTCTGACCGGTGGCAAGGGAGTGCAGTGGCTGCTGGAGGAGATCGACCTGCCCGAGCGGCTCAGCGCCGTCGACATCCGGACGAGACTCGTATGAAGGTCCACCACCTCAACTGCGGCACCATGCGCCCCTGGCGAGCTCCCGACGGACTGGTCTGCCACGTCCTGCTCATCGAGTCCGACAACGGCCTCGTACTCGTCGACAGCGGCCTCGGCCTACAGGACGCCGCCGATCCGGCAGGACGCTTCGGGGCAGCACGCTTCTACGTCCGCCCCGCCTTCGACACCGCCGAGGCAGCGATCCACCAGGTAACCGCACTTGGCTACGACCCTCGAGATGTACGCCATGTCGTTCTCACCCACTTCGACGCCGACCACACGGGCGGGCTTGCCGACTTCCCCTGGGCCCAGGTCCACCTCACCACTGCAGAGAACCACGCTGCCCTGTACCCGATGGGAGCCGTCGAGCGGGGCCGCTACCTCGCATCCCACCGCACGCACGACCCCTTGATCGTTCCGCACACCCTCGACGGGGGCGAGACATGGTGGGGGTTCCCGAATGCCAAGGAGCTCACCGACATCGCCGACGGCATCGTCATGATCAGCCTGCCAGGCCACTCTCGGGGACACGCCGCCGTCGCTGTCGACGCAGGCACCCACTGGGTCCTCCACGTTGGCGATTGTTTCTACCACCACGGACAGATCGACGGCATCGGCCGGGTTCCGAAGTCCCTGACCGCCATGGAGCGAGCCATCGCCTCCGACTGGTCCCAAGTCGCAGGAAACCACCGTCGTCTGACCCAGCTCTGCGCCGAGAACCCGCCCGGCCTTCTGCTGGTCAACGCCCACGACCCCACGCTGCTGTACCGGGCGCAGAACAGAACCACACCATAAGAACGGCTCCTCGCGGTCTTCGACACCGCGGGTTGGCCGGCGGCCATCGCCACCGAGTACGAGGGCGAGCCCGAGTTGCGGATCATGCCCGGCACTACCAGGGCGTCATCGCCGGCGACCTACCCATCGAGACCGCCCACGTCCTCGCCGTCACCCAGCGCTCCGTGCGCGTGCGGGCACTGACGGCCGAGCTGTCCGGCGCCCCGGCCTGGCGCACCTGCCCCCGAACGCCTCGACCGCGCCCAGCGTGAGGCCACCGGCCCGGGCGGCCAGACGCCACCGTCATCGCCATCCACCGCCTGACCCTCCCGTCCCCCGTTCCCAGGAGAAACCCGATGCCCGACCTGTTCAGCCCCGTGACCATCGGCAAGTGGACGCTGCCCAACCGGATCGCCATGGCACCCATGACCCGCAGCCGCGCCGACGCCTCCGGCGTGCCCGGGCCCGCCACCGCCACGTACTACCGCCAGCGGGCCACCGCCGGCCTCATCATCACCGAAGGCGTGCAGCCCAGCCCCGCCGGACAGGGGTATGCGAACACCCCCGGCCTCCACACACCCGCGCAGGTCGAAGGCTGGCGCGACGTCGCCGACGCGGTGCACGAGGAAGGCGGCCACATCGTCGCGCAGATCATGCACGCGGGACGGATCGCGCACCCGGACAACAAGCACGGCCACGAGACCGTGGCCCCCAGCGCGCCGGCCGCCCCCGGCGAGATCTTCACCGCCGGCGGCATGCGCCCGCACGCCGCCCCCCGGGCCCTGACCACGGCGGAGATCCCCACCGTGGTCGAGGAGTACGCGAACAGCGCGCGTGCCGCTGTGGAGGCCGGCCTCGACGGCATCGAACTGCACGGCGCCAACGGGTACCTGATCCACCAGTTCCTCGCCCCGTCCACCAACCACCGCACCGACGGCTACGGCGGATCCACAGCCGCCCGGGCCAGGTTCGCGATCGAGGTGGTCGAAGCCGTGGCCGACGCGATCGGCAGCGAACGCGTGGGCCTGCGCATCTCACCGGGCGTGAACCTGCACGGCGCGATCGAGGACGACCCCGCCGAGACCGCGGAGACCTACGGCATGCTCGTCGACGCGATCTCCCCGCTGGGCCTCGCCTACCTGCACCCCATCGGCGATCCCACCGGCCCGCTCGTCACCGGGCTCCGCACCCGCTTCCACGGCCCGCTCATCGTCAGCGACGGCTGGTACCCGATGACCGACGCCGCCGCGGCCCGCCGGTACACCGAAGGCGGCATCGCGGACCTCGTCGCCGTCGGCCGGGCCTTCATCGCCAACCCCGACCTCGTACGACGCTGGCAGAACCACACCCCCCTCAACGAACCCGACCCCACCACCTTCTACGGCGGCGACACCCGCGGCTACACCGACTACCCCATGCTCGCCGACTGAATGAGTGTGCCCTTGTTCTCCCGAACCGGGAGATGCACGACCGCTCCGCCCTGGGGCACCAGCCATGTTCAGTCTGCGCGAGAGCTCAAGGCCCTGGGGAATCAGTCCGCCAGGTTCTCCAGGGGCGACTTGCGGCCGTTCTCGCCTGGGATGAATGGGCGCATCGTGAGCTTGTCCGTCGTCCCTTCCGCGCCCGCCATCATCAGGAACTGCTCGAACGTGATCTTGATCTCAGCGGCCGGAACATTCGGGTCCTTGTAGTACACGAACCCGTTCACTGCGTCGTAGTTGGTCAGCAGCACGGCATGCGCCGTGGGCTCCAGGCCATTCTTTGCCGTCCAGTCGAGCAGCGCAGCCTTGTCCGCGTTCCCTGGGACGCGTCGGAAGTCCTGGACGAATCGCCGGTCGGCATCCGTGACGGCCGCACGGGTGAACCTCTTCCGCACCGTCATGTACTGCGGGAAGTCCGTGATCAATCCCATGGTCGATTCGGCGTCACGGACCGCCCAGGCCTTGTCCTCTTCACTGCCGTTCTCGGGGAAGGGGTCGATCACCTGCTGGCCCGCGTTGAGAATCAGGCTGACTTCGTCGCCATTGGCAGAGGTGAGTGACAGGAGCAGTGTCGATTTCTCGATCGCCTTGTCGAACAGTCGGATCAGATCTTCCTTCCGGACGCTCTCGTCCGGGGCGCAGATGGTCTTAGCGAAGGCACCTGACGGGCCCGCTGCCGGCACGCGGGTCCTGATCGTCGTCAGAAGCTGCTCGTGCGTGACCGTATCACTGTCCATTCCGTCGATGGTCCCCCGCATCGCCTGCAAGTTCTCCTGCATCATCTGGACACCTGTCGCCCGCTTCGCAGTGCCTTGAACGGCGGCCCGAGCATCTCGCTCCCTCTTACCGGGGAAGGACCGCATCGCGGCATTGAGTGCCGTGGTGTTGAGGCCGTAGGCCTTGGCCATGGCCTCCAGCACGTACAACCAGCACGAAGGACCCAGCTGCGAGATCAGCCTGGTCTCGCGAACTGTGGGAGCTCGCTGGATCACGTCGGCTCCCGCCTGTGCCAGTGGCCCAGGCGGCTCAGCACCGGCCGCCGTGGGCTGGGGGGCACCCGCGTCTATCACCCGGTGTGCATTCGCCTCGACGTCGTCCCCGGGGGGCAGGTCCGTGGCGGCGTCCTCGCCCGCGAGCGGCTCCCCCACGTCCTGCGGGCCACTGCGGGCAGCTTCCTGAATGTCCTTGACGAACAGCTGGAACAACAGCTTGGTCGCTTCGGTGTCCCCGAGGCTGAGGCTGAAGTCGCCATGCTTTTCCGGCTTCATGCCGATATACCCGGTGAGGCTTCCTTCACCGCTCGAACCCGTCTGGAAGGTGCGACCCCGCGCACCGAAGATTCTGCGCAGTGCCGCGGCTGCCCCCATTTCTCCGGACAGGGCCATGTAATCCGGACTGAACAGCAGTTCGTGCGCGCCGGGCTTGAGCGTGAATTCGAGGACGCTGGTCCCCGGACCGCCGACGCCCCTCTTACTCGCGCCCCCTGCCGCCTTCCTGTGGTCCGCGTGGTGCCGGTCGCGCTGGCTTTTGTAGTAGCGGTTCGCCTGATCCATGTCACCAAGGTGGTTCTGGACCGGCATGGCACCGACGGTGGAGCCGGGTGCGTTCTTGGCCGCATGGAAGTTGGCCATTATCTGTCCGTCGTTCTGATGCTCGCTCAGCCACGCTTCGGTGCCCGCCATCTTGCCGGCATCCCTCCATGCGAGGATCGCGTCGGCTTCCTCGACGGTCATCGTCCGGAACAGCCGCAGTTCCTTCTGGTCCGTCCGCGCTCCCTGCGCCGTCAACGCCGACAGGAGCTCGTTCGCCACGTTCGTCAGGATCACGTTGAGAGTCCGTCCACCTCCCTGCGCCGTGGTTTCGACCGCGGGGAGGGTGCCTGCCTCTCTCTCCCAGTAGCCGTCGGTCCAAAGGTCCTGGATGTTCTCCGGAGTCCGGAACCGCCGCACGGCCCCTGCCTGCACCGCCGTTGTCCGCTCGGCGCGCTGTGCCAGAACCGGCGGCCAGTCCTCGGGGCCCGCCGGCAGGTCGAAGCGGAGGGTGTGGGTCGCACCGGGGTTGTGGGTCTCCACCTCGACGGGCTGAGGGGGCGCGTGGAAAGCGAGGACGACACGGGTGTCGGTACGGGCGGCGAGCAGGGCGCCGAGACCGCGTACCACGGACATGGGCCACAGGTTGGTGCGGTGGGCGTGCCACAGTCCGTAGAGGAAGCGGCGGTCGGGGGTGAGTCCGAGGCCGCCGACGGTGGTCTGTCCCGGGGCGAGGGCCGTCTCGGCCCGCTGGCCAGGGGTCAGCAGCGGGAAGTCGGCCACGGCCGGTGTGTCAGCGGGGACTTCGGACACTTTCCGAGGCAGCGGACCAGGGTGACGGTACAGCCAAGCGATGAGGTGAGACATCAGCCTGTCACCGTCGGGACGGCTGCCGCTCCGGGCGAGGGTCTGGAGCAGGTCGTCGGCGACCGGGTGGGAGACACCGGAGCCCGGACGGTCTGCGGCCAGATCCGTGATCGCGTCGGCGAAGGCCCCCAGAAGGCCGCCCGCGTGCGGGACGAACACCCTGTCCAGTCGCTCCCCTTCCGCATCGGTCAGCGGGATGTCGCCGGTCGGTCCCGTGCCGTCGGCATCCGCCCCGCCGACTTCCCGGGCCGCCCCGGACGCCTCCGAGGCATCGGCTGCCTCGTCCTGCTGCCGGTCCCTCAGGAAGGCCTCGCCGACCGGTCCTCCCCGCCGCGACAGTACGTCGTCCCCGGCGAGCGGGTCCGTGGCTGCGTCTTCGCCCGCGAACTGCTCCCCCGCGCCCTGCGGGCCGACCGGGTGCCGCTCGCCCTCGTCCGCGTTCCCATCCGCGCCGTCGGCCCTCGCGTCGGAAGGTGCGGCGACCGGCGCCGCCTCGGGAGCCGGACCAACCGCCGCGTCGAGCCCGTCAACCAAAACCCACTCTGCATCCGGCAGCGGCTGGTCGACCGGCCCGCCCCCGGAGGAGCCGTCGCCGTTCCGCGGCCCGGACGGTCCCCGCGGCCCGGACGGCCCGGACGAGCCGTCAGGGTCCTCCGGGTCCTGGTCCTCCGGGTCCCCAGGATCCTCAGCGCCGGTTTCAAGGCCCTGCTCGTACCCCTTCCCGGGGATGTCAGAGAACTCGCCGTCGTCGTCCTCACCGGCCGAGCCCCGCGCCCCGTGGAAGTGCGGGTTGGGTATCCACTCGCCGAGCGTGTTCTCGTCCGGGACATCGGGCGGCGCCGGGACGACCGGCCAGGCGCCCCTGATGAAGGAGGGTGCCACACCCCCCGCGTGCGCGATCTCATCCTCCTCCGCGGTCTGGTACGGAATCCCGTTCGCGGCCAACGTCTCAGCCACGTCGATGCCGCCCGGAGCGTCGATCCAGTAGACATAGCCCTCGCTCACCCATCCAGCCACCCATTCCTTCGATGCGCTGGCCCCCACGAACGCGTAGTCGGCGCTCTCTCCCAACCCGAGCCGCACGTACTCCTCAAGGTCGAGATTTCCGCCACGCGGTACAAGACCTTCACGGAAGACGACTGCCGGGGGGCGTCTATCCGCCCGGTATGACTCTCGATGAGAGTAGAAGACAGGCGGCGGCACGATGTCGGCAGCGTCTGTCGGCTGCACGGCGGCCGGCAGCAGGCCCTCGGCGAACTCGGCGGTCGCCCCGTCGACAGCATCGGCGCCCTCCTCGGCCGAGCCGTCGCTCAGGTCGTCAAGAGTGTCCCAGTCGAACGTCGGATCGACCCTGACCCGAGGGCCGGACCGCTCTTCCCCGCCCGCCGTCGCGAACAACGGGCCCACGTCACCGACCCCGGACTCGACGCCGAAGAAGCCCTCGTCGTCCGACTCTTCGCCGGCGGCCTCACTGTCGGCGCCGGTGCCGGCCTCACTGTCGGTGTCGCCGTCATCCTCCAGTTCCCGGCCGCGGGACCCCACATCATCGCCGCTGAGGGACAAGGGCGCGAGCGCCATACGGAGGGCGCCGTCGGGGGCCACCATCTCGCCCGGATCGCGCGGGGTCGCGGGAGGCGGGGTGAACGGAGGCAAGGGAATCTGGAGGGGCGCCGGTGTGGCCGTCCGCCAGTGAGCGGCAAGCGGCCTTGGATCGAGGCCGGGGTCGATCACGATGTTCAGCCGCCGCTCAACCGAGTCCGGGTTCTCCTGGAGCTTGGCATCGACCGTGACGATGCGGACTGGCTTGCGCAGCATGTCCGAGAGTACGTGGTCCACCGACTTCCCGGACGGTCCTGTGCTGTCCGCGTCCGGACCGACGACCGCGAGCTCCTTGAAGGCGCCCCGGGCCAGCTCGTAGTCGTACATCATGAAATCGGCGAGGTGCGCGAACGGGACCGTGTGCGCGTGTCCGTCGAGCACCGCGGTCACATGACCGGGCTCGGGGTTCTTGCCCACCGACAGGAAATACGGCAGGTCGGCGGGGTCGTCGGGATTCCACACCGCCGTCTCTTCGCGCAGGTCGCCGGCATGCACGAAGCGGCCCCGGTCGAGCTCCTGGTCGCCGTCCGTCACGCCGCTCAGGTCGCGCCCCGTCGGCTTGGTGCCCTCCCCCACCACGTAACGGGATTCCAGCCCCCCGAGCAGCACCAGCCGGTAGCCGCCGAGGGCGGTGCGGCTGTGGACGTTGCGGCCGGCCGCTGCCGCCTTCAGCACCAGCTCCCACAGACCCCGGAGTTCGGGCTCCCCAGGCTCCTGGTCCTTCGGCAGGTGCAGGACCTCGCGAGCGATGTCCTTGCGTTCCGCCTCCGAGTAGTGACGCTGCCACGCCACCGTCCTGATCAGCGCCAGCAGCAGCCGCGTGTGTTCCACCTCGCCCACCGGCGCCTCGGGACCGAGCCGCAGCACGTCCCGCGCCATCGCGTCCATCGAAGACAGGAAGGACGCGGAACCGGGATGGGGCAGCAAGGCGAGCGCCTGGTCGAGCGAGGGCACCGCGAGCGTCGAGCCCAGCGTGGCACGACGGTCGGCCGCCACCGCGCGGTCGGCGAACTCCAGCGCCGCCCGGTAGTCGGCCTCGGTCAGCGGATCCGCCCACGCCGGATCCGGCGACGGCCGGCCCGTACGGGACCGGTCGCGCACCGCACGCGCCACCTCGTCGAACACGTCCATCGTGAACGGACCGAGCTCTTCGGCCCGCGGGTCTCGCAGCCACATCCCCTCCAGCGCGCCGATGAGGCGTGCTAGGTCCCGCTCACCGGGCCTGCTGCCCACCTCCTGACCGAACGCCCGCCGCAGCGCCTTGGTCAGCCGCAGCGCCCGCGTCCGCAGCGACTCCTGGCTCTCGCCCGCACCGCGACGCAGCCGCATGGCCCGGGCCACCGTGTCCAGCTCCGCCCCTTGCGGCTCCGGCAGGACGTACCCGATACGGCCCTGGTGCTCGGGCAACACCGACGCCGCGATCACCCGGAACGTCCGGCCGTCCTCGGTGGCGTAGCCGACGTGACGGTTGCTCGCCCATACCTTGAAGCCCGTCACGTTGGCGACGACCTGGACCTCCGCGGAATGGGCCAGCACGTCCGCCACGGGCGGCAGCGGACCGCTTTCCCACATGCTGTACAGCCAACTCGGATCCTCGCCGATCGGAATCCCCGCGTTGCACTTGGTCAGGAGCAGCGACAGATCGTACGACCGCACCCCGAGGGCGGCCAGGATGCCCTTGACCTCCAGCGCGTACGCCGACGACGTGACGGCCACCTTCTCACCGGACCAGGCCCGCAGGAGGGAGTAGCCCGGCGTGGCATGGCCGTGGAGCTCCAGGAACCGCTCACCGTCCGGGATGGGCTCGATCCGGCGAAGCTTCTGCTTCGTCTTCAAGTCCACGAGGAAGAAGGTCCGCAGACTGTCACCGACCCGCATCGCCGCCACTTCCCACGCACTGCTCGCCTCCCCTTCGGCGAGCGAGGCGACGGTGCGCACCCGCCCGGCGTCGTCGGTGAAGAGGTCGAAGCCGAACCTCGGACGATCTCCGCCGAATGGCGGCGGGGTGTCACGGGGCTCGGACAGGTGCAGCTGAGGCGGGCGCTCCCCGTCCGCGCGGACCAGGGCGGGTCGCATCCGGCCCGCCGACGACCGGTCGGGCGCCAACCGTCCGTCCGTCGCGTACACCATGCGGCGTGTGGTGAAGGCCAGCATCTCCGGGCCGACCCGCAGTCCGCTCGCCATCTGGTCGATCAGCAGCAGGATCCGGGCGTCGGGACTGATCTGTTTCCGTTCCATCGCACGGGCCATCAGCTCCCCGAAGACGTCCACGGCGGGCCAGTACGCGTGGTCCTCGGCGTCCAGCAGCTTCACGAAGAAGCCGTCGGGATCACCCTCCGCCCTGATCGCGACGGGCCTGCCCGGCCAGGGGGCCGGTCGGGTTTCGGTGATCCGCAGTCGTCCTGGCCCCGACAGTTCGGCCTCCGACACCTCCCCGAGGTCGAGATCCGAGGTCAGCGCCGGAGCGGAGACCGTACCGTTGTCCCAGGACCAGCCGTGGAACGAGCCGTCCGCTCCATGACGCTCGCTGTGCGGCCCCAGGATCTTCACGACCTCGTCCAGGTGGCCCGCGGCGAGCGTCACCAGGCTGTCCGCGTCGGCCATCTCCGGGCTCAGGACCAGCTCGAACAGCTTCCGCCAGTGGACCGCGCTCACCCTCGTCCGCGGACGCAGCGACAGCACCCGCCGCGCCAGCTTCTTCGCGTCCAGTGGCAGGTCACCCAGCAGCGCGTCCGCCGGCCACATCCGTGCCAGCCTCGCGGCGGCGTCCACCAGGTCCCCGTGGTCCCCGGTCCAGACGAAACCCTTCTCGCTCAGCTGAGCCAGCAGGTCCACCCGACGGCCCGTCTCGGAGCTCACCCGGCTGTCGCTGTCGCTGCCGGAGTCGGCGGCGGCGTCGCTGTCACCGCTCCCGTCCTCGGAGCTGAACATCAGCTGGCCCGAGGGGTGCGTCCCGCCGGAGGCCGGAACAGGAGCCGCGATGGTTCCGGAGTCCAGGCCCAGTCCCAACGCGCTGCCCGGCGCGGGGGGTCGCGCTGTCCCGGGCCGCTTCCCGGACGGGGCGCCTGCCGCGGACGGCTCCGCGGCACCGGGATTCTCCCCCTCGAAGCCAGACAAACCCTCCCCACCCGCATCCCCCTCCCCCTGCCCATCCCGCAAGCCCAAGACCGGGTCCTGGTCCTGGTCGACAGGGCCATCCCCCTCCGCGCGCAGGTTCGGAGCAGGATCAAACCGCTCCAGGGCCTCCCTCTCGAAGTCAGACAAACCCTCCCCGCCCATCACCACATCCCCATACGAAAAGCCCAAGACCGGGTCCAGGTCCGAGAACTGATCCAGGACCGGGTCGACAGAGGCACCAGCCACCTCCACACCCCCACCATCATCCGGGGCACCCTCACCACCACCCTCGGACAGGCCACCGTCCTGACCCACATTCAGGTCGTCAAACTCCGCCGCGGAAGTCCCGTCCCCCTCACCATCGCCGGAGTCGCCGGCATCCGGCGGCACAGCCTCCCCACCACCATCCCCCACGACAGCCGCACCCCCGACAACAACCTCCTCATCCACCTCCACCTCCGTCAAAACCGCACCCGCGCCCGGCCCACCCACACCAGACGATGCGCCCTCACCCCCACCGGCAGCGGCAGCGGCAGCGGCCGGGGCCGGGGCCGGGGTGCCGTCACCGGCCGGGACCAGGGACAACGAACCGGGCACATCCGAGAACGGCTTCAGATCAGCAGGGGCCGAAGCAGGCACCTGCACCGTGACCCACGGCAAAGCCCGCCCACGAAGAAGCACCCACCCCGGCCTGCCGGTCAGGTCACCGGCCACGCCGACCTGACCGGCAGGAGCGGGCTCGTCGGCCTGGTCGGCCGGGGCGGGCGGGTCGGACGGGTCGGTCGGGGTGGTCGGGTCGGGCTCGTCGGCCGGGTCGGTCGGGGCGGGCGGGTCGGCCGGGGCGGGCTCGTCGGCCGGGGCGGGCTCGTCGGCCGGGGCGGGCTCGTCGGCCGGGGCGGGCGGGTCGGTCAGGCCGACGGGCAGGCCACTGCTCCACACGACACTGTGATGCCGCGTCTGAACAGCCTCATGCACCAGCCCCGCACCAGAACCGTTATGACCCGGATGAAACACCACCGTCCGCGCCGGACCCGACAACCCCGCCAACCCTCCCGGAAGAGCCCGATTACGCGGATGCCACGATGCCAGCCACCCCACCTCCTCCCGCCGCACCCACACACCCGCCCCCCGGCGCTCCCCCACCAGCCCCGGCCACGAAACCGCTACCCACACCACCCCATCCCGCACCTCCACCCCACCCAGCGCCAGGAAGAAAGTCGAACCCTTCCCACCCCACGACGCAGGCACCGGCCCCGCCACCACACCCCCGGCGGGAACAGCAGCAGCCGAACCAGCAGCACCAGCCCTGCCCTTCCCCTTACCACCCCGGCCCCGGCCCCCAGCCGAACCAGCAGGAGCAGCCGAACCAGCCGGGCCGGCGGAGCCCTCCGGGCCGCCATCCGCGACAGTGACCAAAACCGTCTCCGGATCCACACCCTCCATCTCCACCGGAGACCAGTTCGCCCCGTTGTCCTCCCCACCCGGACCACGAAGCCTGGTCTCCTTGCCATACGCCCCCCGCCGCTCCAGATCAGTGGCCGCCAGCACATCAACATCATCCAGATCACGCCCACGCACCGCAGCCCACACGAGGACGAAGAACAGCAACCGCTGAACCTCCGGATCCCCGGCATCCGCTCCCGGCAGATGCAAGATCCGCCGCACCCTCTCCGCCCAGTCACCCGAAGCGACACCACGCTCCCACCACGTCTCCACCGCCACCAACGCCCACAACACCCGCTCAAAATCCCCACCCGTGAGCCCGGCCGGATCCCCCACACCCAACACCCGCGCCACAAACCAACCAACATCCACATGCCCATCAGCATCCAGCAACCCGACCGACCGGAGCCGCGTACCAAGCCGGAACAGAACATGCCCGATCACCGGCACCTCATCCACCAGATCGAGACGCCCCCCGCCCCCCGCACCCTCCGGCTGCCCAGCCGCCCCCCTGTCGGCCAGATCCCTCAGATACTCGCGAGTCGCCTCAGCATCGGCGATCCCCGACTGCCCAGCCAACGCCGCATATCTGCCCTCCCCCCACTCCACCCCCTCCTTCTGAAGCTGCCACGACCGCACCGCCACATCCACCAACCGCCACGACACCCCCGGCAACCACTCCGCCATAACCGGGTCAGCCGCACGCAACCCCTCCAACACCGCCATCCCCGCCAGCAGATCCCCCTCCACCGCCGCGCCCTCACCCAGCACCCACCGCAACACCACACCCGCGTCCGGCCCCACCACCGGCTCCGTGACCGGAGCATCCGACCGGCGCCCGGCCCACCCCCGCCCCTCGAACAGATCCGCCCTCAACCGATCCCGCACCAGATCCGCCGCCGGCCCGCCCCAACGACCCCAACGCAGCACAAACGCCTCCGCCGCCAACGCACCCACCGCGGCACGAATCTCCCCCCTCGCCGCCCCGGCCCACCGCTGCACGACCCCGTCCAACGGCACACCCGCCACCCGCGCCAGCTCCCCCTCCACCACCCCAAGCCCCTCCGGCCCCGCCCCCAGAGCCTCCACAGCCCCCGTCCTCAACAACTCCCAGTCCGACAGCACCCCCGGAACCAACCGATAACCCAAACCCTTCGTGACCAACCGAACCCGCGGCCCCCCCTGGATCTTGTTCAGCTCCCGGTTCAGCGAGTCGGCACGGAAAGCCAGAGTGACCTTCGCTACTCCCATGGCGGTGGCCTGGGCTTCCGTGTCGCGCACGTCGTCGGCCCGGATGTGGAAGAAGGCGAGCCACCCAGCCACGGCTTCGTGCGCGGCCTCCCCCGCTTCAAGGGTGAGCAGGTAGGGCCGGGTGCTCACGGTGTCATGCTTGTAACGGCCGTGGAGCTCGGGCGTGCCCAGCAGCCGCAGGAACGGCGCGTTCCGGCCGGAGCCCGGGCGGAGACCGATACGCCGCTGCCCCGCCAGCGCCACCGCCCCATCGGCACCGAGTTCACTGCCCAGCTCCTCCACCCGGCCGGCGATCGCGTTCACCAGACCGATCAGCCGCCCCTGCACCCCCTCCTGCCACGCGGCCGGGGACTCACCGAACGGACGCCCCCCGGCCTCCACCAGGCCAGCCAGCAACGTCTGCAGAGCCGCGAGTTCCTCCCCCTCCGCCTTCCCCCAGCTCTCCTCGACCCCCTTCAACAGATCCCCCACATCCGACCCCAACCCCCACGCCTGATACACATCATCACCACTGGTCACGATCTCTGGCGCATACACCATCTCGGCCAGCTTCTCGTTCAGCTTGTCGCACCTCCCCCTCAGCCCAGACCCGCTCAGGTCCAGGTCAGCGGCCCGAATGGCCTTGCCGGCAACACTGCCGCCGACCTTGTTGAGCCAGGCGAGCACCAGCGTCTCGACCTGGCGTGAGTTCAGGGGGATCTCGTGGCGCACGGTGCCCTCGGGGTCGTCACGCAGGAGGCCATAAAGCGTGGGCGTGCCGTTCAGCAGCTTCAGATAGGGCCGCTTCTCATCCTTGATGATCAACGCCTCGGCCCGCGCTGCCTCCGCCGCATCACCAACCCGGTCATAGAAGTTCGCCGCCAGCCTGGCAACGTCTTTACGCTTCTCGATCATCTCCTGCTGCAGCGCGACCGCCCACTTGGGCACCTTGGCACCGAACGGAAGGGCGTGCGGATCCAGCAGGCCCAGCGCCCTCTTCAGAGCCTCCCGAACCTCCGCGACCTTCCCGGCCTCTTCGGCCTTTTTGGCCTCCTCGACCCGCTTCAGGAACTCACCCCAGTCCGACCGCACACCAGACACCCCATACGCCCCACCACCATGGCCCGGCATCAGGACCTTCGGCGCCCAATCCGCACCACCAGGCAGGAGCTCCTTGATGTGACCGATCCTGGTTTGCAGCGTCTGTACGCTGATACCCGCACCCCCGGCCTGGGCTTCCGCGGTGCCGAACCTGCCGTACTGCAAGAAGGCGAGCAACTCCGCCGCCGGCCTCTTGCTCATGTGCCCGGTCCCGCTGAGGCCGGCGCCGAGTGTGGCGGGACCCCGCAACAGAACCACAGGGAACTCCGGACGCGTGCCACCGGACGACCCCGCGGCGGACGCAGGGCCGGCGACGGCATCGGTCCTGCGGCGACGCGGGGGTCGGCCGGCCGCTGTGCCAGCCTTCCGTTTCCTGGGACGTGTCTGACCGCCACCGGACTGCCCAGCGGGCGCCGGAGCAGTTTCTGAGGCGGCACCGGCCGACCCGGTGACGGGTACAGAAGAACCGTCCACCGGCCCCCCATTCCCGCCATCGGCCTCAACACCCGCGGTCCGGTCCGGTCCGGTGCGACGCAGCTCGTCCGGAAACTCTCTGTCCTGGTCCGGGTCGACAGGGCCACCCCCCTTCGCGCGCAGGTCGACAGGAGCACCAGCTCCCTCCACACCCCCACCACCATCCGGGGCACCCTCACCACCGCCCTCGGACGGGCCACCGTCCTGACCCACATTCAGGTCGTCAAACTCCGCCGCGGAAGTCCGGCCCCCACCCTCCTCATCCCCGGGGTCACCGGCATCCGGCGGCACAGGAGCCGCGATGGTTCCGGAGTCCAGACCCAGTCCCAACGCGCTGTCCGGCGCGGGGGGTCGCGCTGTCCCGGGCCGCTGCCCGGACGCGGACGGCTCCGCGACACCGCGGGACCGGTCCAAGACCGGGTCCGGGTCCGGGACCAGGGACAACGGACCGGGCACATCCGAGAACGGCTTCAGATCAGCAGGGGCCGAAGCAGGCGCCTGCACCGTGACCCACGGCAAAGCCCGCCCACGAAGAAGCATCCACCCCGGCCTGCCGGCCAGGTCACCGGCCACGCCGGCCTGCCCGGCAGGAGCGGGCGGGTCTGACGGGGCGGCCGGGGCGGGCGGGGCGGGCGGGTCGGTCAGGCCGACGGGCAGGCCACTGCTCCACACGACACTGTGATGCCGCGCCTGAACAGCCTCATGCACCAGCCCCGCACCAAAACCGTTATGACCCGGATGAAACACCACCGTCCACGCCGGACCCGACAACCCCGCCAACCCTCCCGGAAGAGCCCGATTACGCGGATGCCACGACCACAGCCACCCCACCTCCTCCCGCCGCACCCACACACCCGCCCCCCGGCCCTCCCCCACCAGCCCCGGCCACGAAACCGCTACCCACACCACCCCATCCCGCACCTCCACCCCACCCAGCGCCAGGAAGGAAACCGAACCCTTCCCACGCCACGACGCGGACACCGGCCCCGCCACCACACCCCCACCCCCGGCGGTAACAGCAGCAGCCGAACCAGCAGCACCAGCCCTGCCCTTCCCCTTACCACCCCGGCCCCGGCCCCGGCCCCCAGCCGAACCAGCCGGGCCGGCGGAGCCCTCCGGGCCGCCATCCGCGACAGTGACCAAAACCGTCTCCGGATCCACACCCTCCATCTCCACCGGAGACCAGTTCGCCCCGTTCTCCTCCCCACCCGGACCACGAAGCCCGGTCTCCTTGCCATACGCCCCCCGCCGCTCCAGATCAGTGGCGGCCAGCGCATCAACATCATCCAGATCACGCCCACTCACCGCAGCCCACACGAGGACGAAGAACAGCAACCGCTGAACCTCCGGATCCCCGGCATCCGCTCCCGGCAGATGCAAGATCCGCCGCACCCTCTCCGCCCAGTCACCCGAAGCGACACCACGCTCCCACCACGTCTCCACCGCCACCAACCCCCACAACACCCGCTCAAAATCCCCACCCGTGAGCCCGGCCGGATCCCCCACACCCAACACCCGCGCCACAAACCAACCAACATCCACATGCCCATCAGCATCCAGCAACCCGACCGACCGGAGCCGCGTACCAAGCCGGAACAGAACATGCCCGATCACCGGCACCTCATCCACCAGATCGAGACGCCCCCCGCCCCCCGCACCC
The DNA here is from genome assembly GCF_053597075.1 of Streptomyces sp. NPDC001514. NCBI lineage: Bacteria > Bacillati > Actinomycetota > Actinomycetes > Kitasatosporales > Streptomycetaceae > Streptomyces > Streptomyces sp. NPDC001514. The sequence continues at coordinate 30,889 of NZ_JBSFHO010000027.1, read as the reverse complement.
TCCGGCTGCCCAGCCGCCCCCCTGTCGGCCAGATCCCTCAGATACGCGCGAGTGGCCTCAGCATCGGCGATCCCCGACTGCCCAGCCAACGCCGCATATCTGCCCTCCCCCCACTCCACCCCCTCCTTCTGAAGCTGCCACGACCGCACCGCCACATCCACCAACCGCCACGACACCCCCGGCAACCACGCCGCCATACCCGGGTCAGCCGCACGCAACCCCTCCAACACCGCCATCCCCGCCAGCAGATCCCCCTCCACCGCCGCGCCCTCACCCAGCACCCACCGCAACACCACACCCGCGTCCGGCCCCACCACCGGCTCCGTGACCGGAGCATCCGACCGGCGCCCGGCCCACCCCCGCCCCTCGAACAGATCCGCCACCAACCGATCCCGCACCAGCTCCGCCGCCGACCAGCCCCAACGACCCCAACGCAGCACAAACGCCTCCCCCGCCAACGCCCCCACCGCGGCACGAATCTCCCCCCTCGCCGCCCCGGCCCACCGCTGCACGACCCCGTCCAACGGCACACCCGCCACCCGCGCCAGCTCCCCCTCCACCACCCCAAGCCCCCCCGGCCCCGCCCCCAGAGCCTCCACAGCCCCCGCCCTCAACAACTCCCAGTCCGACACCACCCCCGGAACCAACCGATAACCCAAACCCCACCCGACCGACCGAACCCGCGGCCCCCCCTGCACCGCCCCCAGCACCTGGTTCAGCGCATCGGCATGGACATGCAGGCTGTTCTTCTCCAATCCCATGGCGGTGACCTGGGCATCCACGCCGTGCACGTCGGTCCTGACGTGGTAGAAGGCGAGCCATCCGGCCACGGACTCCTGGCTGAAGCCGGTCCCCTCATTGAGGGTGAGTGGCTGGGGCCGGGTGCCCTCGGCATCATCCTGGGAAAGGAGCTCGGGCGTGCCCAGCAGCCGCAGGAACGGCCCGTTCCGGTCGGGGACCGGGCGGAGATCGATACGCCGCTGCCGCGCCAGCTCCACCGCCCCATGGTCATCGAGTTCACTGCCCAGCTCCTCCACCCGCCTGACGATCCCGTTCACCAGACCGATCAGCCGCCCCTGCACCCCCTCCTGCCACGCGACCGGGGACTCACCGAACGGCCGCCCCCCGGCCTCCACCAGACGACCCAGCAACTCCCCCAGAACCGCCAGCTCCTCCCCTCCCACCTTCCCCCAGCTCTCCTCGACCCCCTTCAGCAGATCCCCCACATCCGACCGCAACCCCCACACCCGATACACACCATCACCACTGGTCGCGGTCTCAGGCGCATACACCACGTTGGCCAGCTTCTCGTTCAGCTTGCGGAACCTCTCCTTCAGCGTAGGCTTGCTCAGGTCCAGGTCAGCGGCCCGCATGGCCTTGCCGACAGCACCGCCGCCGACCGTGTTGAACCAGGCGAGCACCAGCGTCTGGACTTGGCGTTGGTCCAGGCGGATCTCGTGGCGCAAGGTGCCCTTGGGGTCGTGGAGCCCATGAAGCGTGGGCGTGCCGTTCAGCAGCTTCAGATACGGCCGCTTCTCATCCTTGACGATCAACGCCTTGGCCCGCGCCACCTCCGCCGCATCACCAACCCGGCCATAGAAGTCCGCCGCCAGCCTGGCAACCTCATTACGCTTCTCGATCATCTTCTGCTGCAGCGCGACCGCCCACTTGGGCACCATGGCACCAAGCGGAAGGGCGTGCGGATCCAGCAGGGCCAGCGCCCTCTCCAGAGCCTCCCGAACCCCCTGCTCATTCCCGGCCTCTTCGGCCTTTCTGGCCTCCTCGGCTCGCTGCAGGAACTCATCCCAGTCCGACCGCAGACCAGACACCCCAAACGGCGCACCACCGCCCGGCATCAGGATCGTCGGCTCCTCCGCCCCACTATCCTCAAGGATCCCATTCAGACGACCTATCCTCGTGTTCACAGCTTCCCAGCTGAGACCCGCGCCCTCGGCCTGGTCGTCCACGTTGCTGAACCTGCGGTAGTGCAACAAGGCGAGCAACTCCGCCGCCGCCCTCTCGCTCAGGTCCTTGGTCCCGTTGCGGCCGGCGCCGAGTGTGGCGGGACCCCGCAGCAGAACCACGTGGAACTCCGAACGCGTGCCACCGGACGACCCCGCGGCGGACGCAGAGCCGGCGACGGCATCGGTCTTGCGGCGACGCGGGGGTCCGCCGGCCGCTGTGCCAGCCTTCCGTTTCCTGGGACGTGCCTGACCGCCACCGGACTGCCCAGCGGGCGCCGCAGCAGTTTCTGAGGCGGCACCGGCCGACCCGGTGACGGGTACGGAAGAACCGCCGACCGGTCCGCCCCCGGCGGAGCCGTCACCGTTCCGCGGACCGGACGGACCCCGCGGACCGGACGGACCGGACGAGCCGTCCGGGTCCTCCGGGTCCTCCGGGTCCCCTGGATCCTCGGTACCGGTCTCAGGGCCGTGCTCAAACTCCGTCCCCGGGATGTCCGACTCGGACGCCAGGGTCCACTCCCCGGCCGGGAGGATCTTCCCCTCTGCAGGGGAGACACGCTCCGGTCCCCACAGCTCCGGGGAGCCCTGCGGGAGGACTTCGACCCAGCCCGGATTCTCGTTGACGGCGTAGAGCACCAGCTCGGGCAGCCCGTCCGGCTCCTTCGGCGGAACCACAAAGAGCTTGCCGTTCGGGGTGAAGACCGGCATTCCGGCCCAGCCCGCCACGCGTGCCGCGTGAGCGTAACCATCACACCAAAGCAGGACCAGCCTGCCGCCCGGCGCCAGTGCCTTGAAACTGCGACGCCGAGTGAGCATCTGCCCGACATCACTGGCAGCGTGGCGTATCAGACCGCCGAGGGGATCCGCGAGATCGACACCCTCGGCGCTTGCGTGCGAGCCGAAGAAGTGCGAGAGGCCGGCTTCACCCTTCCCCTTCCCTGACGCCTCCAACGCCCATGGCAGGTCGACCTCCGTAATGAGCAGCTCCCCTGTCACCGGATCCCGCATGCACAGCTTGAACTTCTTCACCTCGGCAAGCCGCCTGTACGCGGCCTTCCGCAGCTCCCAGTCACCCGGTTTCCCGCCCACCGGGAACGACGTTCTGATCCACACACCCGGCACCGACGCCTCGATCGTATGGATCAGCGGCCCCCGCTTCTCGACGACGGCCTCGAGGGCCGCGGTGCCCGGGGTCCGGTCCGGCTCGGTGTCCCGCGGGTCGGTGACCTCGACCAGTACCTCCACGTCGTACGGCTTCTTGTCCTCGGGCGCGGGTCGGCCGACCACGTTCACCGAGATCGAGAAGTCCGCTGCTGTTATCGGGGCAGCCGTGCCGGCGGGCTGCCGCAGGGCCAGCGTCTTCTGCAGCTCCTCGATGAGGCTCTCGCGTAGCCTCGCGGCCTGTTCCTTGCCTTCGGCGAAGGCACCGCGCCACTTCAGCCGGCCTGTGAAGGCCGACAGAGCGCTCAATGCGCCCGTCTTCGCCTGCTGTCGGCGCGACTGCTGCCGTCGGGAGCGCAACTCCTGCTGCAGGGCCGACGGCTGCTGGAAGACCGTCACGTTCAGCGTCAGCGACGGCAACGCGATTCCTTCCGCCGCGTTCCACAGCCCTGAGGTGGCCACGTACTCGGCCCCCTTCGTGATGCTGTTCCTGATATACGCCTCGCTGGCCTCCCGGGTGATGAGGAAGGAATTCACCTTGCTCGCGTGCGTCACCACGTACGTCAGAGGGTTCGCGACGACGGCGGCCTCGGAGGACAGCAGCTTGGCGTGGAAGTCGTGCGCGCTTTCGCCGGGGCGCGAGCCGTACATGGTGAAGTGCCAGCCGTCCGCACTGGGCATGCCCTCCAGCGCCGCCAGTCTCTTGAGCAGTGCGCCCCTGGCGTCCTTCGCGGCGTTCGCCGCGTAGTTGAGATCGTCCGGTGAAACCTCGCCCGCCGGCCGGGCCTCCAGCGCGTCGCGCTTGGCACTCAGATCGTGGTACTTGCGAAGTACGTCCACCACGGCCAGGAGGCGTTCCAGCAGCTGCCGGTCCCGCTCCGGCAACCGCGCCTGTTCCCCCTCCTCCAGACGGCCCCGCAGGTGCGACTCCAGCTCGTCGAGTTGCTCGGAGGTCAGCTTCAGATTCGCCGCGAAGGCCATGTCCCGGAACTGCTTGAGCGCGACCTGGCGCCGACGGTTGGTGATGGCCACCTGGTTCTGGCCGTCCTCGCTGACCAGCATCACCATGGCCACCACGTTGCCCATCCGGTCCGAGGACTCCCCCTCGCCCGGCTTGGCGTAGTTGGTCTGCCTGCCCTTGTCCAACTGCCCCACGTGCTCGATGCTCTGCACGACATACGCCTCAAGGACGTTCTTCGCCCATGCGTACTCGTTGACTCCCACCTTCTCCGCGGCCCGCGAAAGCGTCTGCGGCAACGAAGGATCGGCTTGTCCGGAGTTCAGCGCCTGTACACCGCCGTACTCCTTGCCCGGCCGAGGCACCGATCCCGCGATCTTGTTCTTCCCCAGCAGTGCTCCCCTGCCCATCTGAGCCGCGGCCCACTTCGGACCCGTTTCTCCCAGATCGGCCTGGCCCCGCGCCAGTTCCGCCAGCATCGCCGCCAGCTGGGCCGCGCCGTCGTATCCGACCGTGATCGCCTCGATCACGGCCCCGTAGGTCGTCCCGCCCGCCCGGAACACCGCGTGAGAGGCGACCTTGTCACCCGCGACCTGCCTGGCCAGGCTGTGCCCCGCCTCTTCCTTCGCCTTCCCCTTCTTGTTCAGGAACTTCGCCGTCACCTGGTACAGCTCCTTGTCGGTGCCGTCCGGCCCGGTGAACTTCACCCCCAGCGTCAGATCGAGGTCCCACTCAGCCTCGGCACCGCGCAGCCTCAACTCCTCGTTCGCACGCTCCACCACCCGCTGTGTCGCGAAGAAGGTCTGGGTCTGCTCCCCCTCCTCGGGGAACGCGATCGTCCGGTCCTGCGACACCCACAGCGGCGGACGGTCCGCCGCGAACACCTCCTCCGTCCCCAGGTACGCGGTGGGAATGCCCGGGAAGCCGGGCAGGGCGTCCTTCAGATGGACGGCCGAACCCGCTCTGCCGACGAACGTGAACAGGGCGCCCGTCCCGGCCCGGCTGCCGACCACTTCGTACTCGGTGACCAGCTCGTGCACCGCCCGACGGCCGGTGAGAGGGTCATCTCCCGCACCCGGCCCCTCAGACCCCATCTCATCCTGCGAATACACCGACGAGGACCGCCTGTCGACGCCGAGAGAGTCATCTCCCGCACCCGGCCCCTCAGACCCCGTCCCATCCTGCGAATACACCGACGAGGACCGCCTGTCGACGACCAAGTACCCGCCGTCCGCCAGCTCTCCGATGGGAGGCAGAGGCCGCGTCTGCTGTGCCCGCACGCCTCGTTCGCGGACGGCATACGCCAGGGCCGCATCCTCCTCCGACGCCGACACCCCGGCGTCGGCGTCGGCGTCCTGTGAGTACACCGACTGCGAGTACACCGACTGCCAGTTCACCGAGTCCGGGTACTCCGACGTGGCCGGTCCGCCGGCCAGATCCCCGCCGTCCACCGGATCCCACTCGGCATCCTGCACCGGCCGCGCCTCCCGCGCGCTGTGGCCCCGCGCCAGGAAGAACTGCTCTTCATCGGGCGACAAATGCACCGCCGCCACGTCCGAATCCGCCGACGTCGGCTCGGCGGGGGTGGACGGCCGCAGCGGCAGGTCCAGGTCGATCGTCTGGGGCGCGGTGTCGGGGAAGCGGGCCGGCTTCAAGGCACCGTCGGAGTGCCGCACGGACCGGAAGTCGTCCTTCAGCGGCCGGCCCGGAACCCACGGATTGAGCTTGAGCAGCTTCCGGCCGGGGTTCTCCGGATCGTCCACGACGGAGAAGGCGCCGCGTGTGACCGTCGCGGGGCGGCCGGCGTTCCGCTGGATGTCGGCCAGGTGGCCCTTCAGGCCGGTCACGCTCTCCGTGCCGTCCGTGAGGAGTTGCAGACCGGCGAAGTGCTGGTGCAGCTCCCTGAGATCGGGGTCGTGCAGCATCAGCACGGCGAACTCCTCGATGCTGATGCGGTACGTGCCGCCCGGAAGGACGATCTCGACCCAGTTCTTCCCGACCAGCTTGATCCACGGCAGATACGGCCGCGACGGCCACGGCGCCGGCTCCTTCCGCCCGAACGGGCCGACGATCACATCGGGGTCGACGACAAGGGGATCGTCGGAAAGCTCGCGGTAGTTGCGCCCGGCGGGCTCGCCCTCGGCGTCGACCATCAGCGTCCGGCGGTCGAAGGCGCCGCCGTTCTTGTCCAGGTCGTATACCGCCACATCGGTGACGTCGTCCAGGTCGCGCCCGATGGCCGCCGCCCCGATCATCAGCGTGCGCAGCCTCGCGCGGGTCGCGTCGTCGGGACGGGGCGCGGGCAGGTGCAACGCCCGGACCGCGTACGCGTCGATCTCGTCGACGCTCTTACGCGCCTGCTCCCATCGCGCGACCTTCGCCACGGCCCAGAACAGCCGCAGCATGTGCACCGGACCCACCACATCGGTGTCGTCGAGCTCAAGCGCCGCCCGTGCCGCGGCCTCCAGGGCGTCGTCATCGCGGGCTATCTCGTCCAGGATCCGCGCCGCGCCGTCCACCGCCGGCAGCTCCGGCAGGAACATGGCCAGCGTGGCTTCCGGGTTCTGGTCCAGGGCCGCCTTGGCGCCCACCAGCATCGCGCGGTAGTGCCGCTCCTGGGGCAGCTTGCCGGCCTTCAGGCGGCCGTGCGCGTGTGCGGCCTCGTCGAGCAGGTCCAGCGCGAACGGGCCGAACGGGCGAAGCCGTTCGTCGGCCACCCACATCTGGCGCAGCGCGGCGATGCCCGCCCACAGGGTCCAGAACCCGGAATCCTTCGTGTCCACATCGGGGCCGAACCGCTCGCGCAGCACCACGATCAGGCGCTTCGCGTCCTCCCGCCCGGCGTCCGTGACCTCCCCGTTCTCGGTGAGACCCGCCGTCCGTACGAGCATGTCGAGCCGCGCGCCCTTCGGGAGCGGATTCGCCTTGATCACCCTGCCCGGAGCGCTGCGCACTCCTTCGATCAGCGCAATCCTCGGCACTCCGGCCCCGATGGCCCTCGAGCGGATGGCGCGGTCGAAGCCGACCGTCTGATGGCCCACCGCGTCGGCGTGATCCTGGATGGGACGGCGGGTGCCCGCGGGGTCGCCCACGAAGGGGTTCGGACCGAAGGCGAACGGGGTTTGCCGCTTGCGGTTCTCCGCCAGCGGAAGGGCGAAGTAGCAGCGGGGCAGGATGGTGGCCTCATCCTCGGGGAGCTCGGCGAAGCTCGCCCGACGCCTGTCGATCTCACCCAGTTGTGTGCCGTCGACGGGATGCTTCTCGCCCTGCTGGTCCACCACCCAGGCGTGCCCCGGCCCGGCGTGGCCGAACAGCCATCTGCTGAGCGCGCTGACGGAGGGAATCCGCTCTGCCGTCCTGACATCGGCTTTCCCGGTCAGCGGATTCTCGCGGACGAAGGTGGTGACCTCCCGCAGCCGGCGGAGCAGGCCCATCCTCGCGGGGATGTCCTTCTCCGTGTAGTCGGCACGGCCCATGCGACGGCCGTCGGCGTCCTGGAGGGTGTACGTCTGCAGCTTCAGGCCCGGTGCCGTGCCCCGCGCGCCCTTGCCCGGCGTGGCCGGTGTGGCCGGCGATCGCCGCGGCTTCACCCGGATCCACTGCCCTTCCCAGGCGTCCTCGCCCTGGTGGACCAGGCCGATCCGCAGGGCGCCCCGTGTCTGCTCCGCCGTCCGGAGATTCCAGCGGCTCCGCTGCTTCGGAGGCAGGAAGACGATCTGGCTGTCGGTGCCCACTCCCTCGAAGAGCAGCTGGTCGGACAGATACTGAAGCATCTCGGCCTCGAATCGTCCCGCCCAGTCGCCGAGCAGTAGGAATCCCGCCTCCCTTGGTGTGCGCTCGAAGAGCGGGTCCAGCACCATCAGCTCGTGCAGCACCTCCTTGGGCGTGGGCAGCAGGGTGCCGTCGTCCACCCGCACGTTGACCGACTGCCCCGAGGGGGTGCCGACGGCGGCCATCGTGTACGGGCTCCTGTTCTTCTTCGCGGACCAGAGCGGCGTCCTTGGCGCGTGGTGGAACCAGCGCCCGTCGATCCGCTGGGCGGTGCAGACGCTGCTGAGATCCAGTCCGTGCGGCTTCGGCAAGTCCCGCCAGTCGCGGCCCACCGATGTGCCGTCCGCCAGCTTCAGCTCGGTCTCCTTCGACAGCGCTCCTCTCTTCCTCAGGTACCGGGCCGACATCTGGGCCCAGGTCCGTGCGTCGCGTACGTCCGGGTCCTCCGCGAGCTCGATCAGCGTGCGCCAGTGGTCATCGGTGACCTCCGCGTTCTCGCCCAGGCGCAGCACGTAACGTGCCAGTGCGTCGCCCGGCGCCGCTTCCCCGGGCCCGGCCTCCGCCGCGTCCAGACGCTTCAGGTACGCGAGGGCGTCCAGCCGCCGCTCCCGGTCCTGTGCCGTCGCCGTCTCCCCTCGGAACGCTCGCTCCAGCAGCGCGATGTGCGCGGGGTCCACCGCCGGCTCCGGCTCACCGGCGGGCGCCTCGTCCTCGTCGGGCAGCGCGGACACCTGCGACCACGTGTCCCACTCCGTGTCCTCGTCGGACAGCTCCGACACCGTGTCGAGCAGGTCCTCGGAGTCCGAAACCAGACCCGTCGTGCCGTCGTCCGCCGTCGCGGCTCCGGTCTCCGGCTTGTCCTCGGCGAGGGCAGCCACGGCGCTCGGGTCCTCGATGTCGATCCCCAGCGCCGCCGCCCTGACCAGCAGCCACTGCAGACGCATCCGCGTGTCCAGGTCCCGACGGGGCTCGGGCAGGCGCAGCGCCAGCACCGCGAACGCCTCGATCTGATCGGTGCTGCGGCCCTTCCCCCATTGCGCCGCCTTCACGAGCGCCCAGAACATCCCCAGCAGGTCCGCCAAGGTCACCGCTTCGGCGCGGGTCAGGCCCAGGGTCTCCCGCGCGGCCTCCGTCAAGGCACCGGCGCCCCGTCTGCGAACCAACGCGTCCAGCTTCCTCACCGCCGCGTCGACCGCCGGAGTGAACGTGGCCGACGTGGCAGCCGGTTCGTCCTCCATCCTGTCCCGGGCCGCGTTGAGCACCGCCTCGTGGTGGTGCGGCTCCAGCCGCAGCGCCGCCATCAGGCGCGCCGCCAGCTCGCCCGCCTCGCCTGTGACCGTCTCCCCGGCCCCTCCCGCCTGCCGTGCGAGTATGTCGGGCCGCTCCTCCGTCGCCGGCGGCTCCGCGACCGGCGGCACGTGGCCACCTGTCAGTACCGCCGCCACCGACTCCGCGCTGAGCGGGAGCTCTGCCGGCGCCTCGCCCTCGACGGTCGCGGGCACCGCGCCGGGCGCCGGCTGTCCGGCCGCACTGCCCCCGTCCGTGGCCGCGCCCATGCCCGTGTCCTCAGGAGCCACGCCCTCGTCCACGTACCCGATCCAGCCGTGCTGCGGCGGCTCGTGTCCCAGGTCCGAAGGACGGCGGCCCGGGGCGCCCGCGTAGGGGGTTCCCTCCTCCGCGGGCACGAGCAGGGGCCGCCCACCGCCGGGAACGAACCGGATCAGCGGTTCGGCGCCGCTGCGGTGCGTCTGCACGATCCGGTCCTTGATGGTCCGCTCGAACGGCGACACCGGGTTCCAGAACAGGTGGGAACCGTGCTGTGCCACGCCCTGCTCGTACAGCTTCGCGATCACCGCCCGCTCGACGTCCGGGGCAACCTGCCGGCCGTCCGGCAGGGTGATGTTGTACATGTCGCGGTCCGGTCCCAGCGGGCGGTCCTGCCCGGCGGAGTTGCGGCCCCACACCACGCCGCGCTTGATCCAGAAGCGGCCCTTCAGAGCCTCCATCTGGGGATGGAGCAACTCGTACTCGGCGAGCCGCTGCTCGTGCCGCTTGGTGATCCTGTCCCACAACCCGGGGATCGCGTCCAGCTCGGGAGTCCGCTCCGGCATCTCGGGCCGGAACAGCCCGACGAGACCGACATCGCTGGAGCGGGCGCCCAGGTGGACGTCGACCGGTGAGATGGTCTTGGCCTTGATCTCCATCGGCTTGGGGATGGCACCCGCCAGCAGGTGCCTGATGCCGTCCGGGTTGGACGGGCGGACCTCCAGCACGACCTTCATGGTGTCGGCGAAGTGCTGGAAGACCGCCTGCTCCCACATCGGCATTCCGAGATCCCGCTCCAGATACCCGGGGGATATCTCCAGGTACTGCCCCAGAGCCGAGGCCTCGGCGACGACCGACTCGGGAACCTGGCCCATCGTGACCTTCCGGCGGGCAGACGTGTCCACGATGACCGCCGGCCGCTCCTCCACCGGCGGCAACGGAAGCGCCATCGGCGCGAGGTCCATCTCCTGCCCGGGGTCCGGCAGCTCGCCGACGCCCTCGCGTGCGTCAGTGGCACGCTCGAGGTAGCCGTTCTCGAGCAGCCACTTCACATTGAGCTGCTGCTCCGGGCCGGGGTCGAGGAACGCCGGATCGAGCTTGAACTGCCGACCGCCGCCGGGCTGCTCGAACCAGGGCGCGATGCGACCCTCCCACACGTAGAACGGCTTGGTCACCTTGTAGACGTGGTAGCTGAAGGCGGGGCCGGCGTCCCGGGTGTTCAGACTCTGCGGGGGCAGCGCACGCTTGGCGTACGTATCCCCGGCGGGCGCGAGGAAGGCACCGAACTCCGAGCCGAAGCGGTCGATGAGCTCACCCGTGTCGAGCCGCTTGGGCTGTTTATCGAGCCGCCCGTTGATCACCGCGAAACCCTCGTTGGGCGGGTACTTCCAGCTGCTGGTGTCGGCGCGGCCCTCCCGGTACTTCTTGCGGAAGGCCCTGGGGGTCAGCTTCCCCGTCCGCTTCCACCCGGCGAGCAGGGGCCCCACCGGCTTCTGCCACTTCTTCGGCAGGTCCTTCGGCCCCAGCAGGCCGTAACGGCGGACCCCGCCGGTGCCCAGCGCGGGGGCGGACTTGAGCGCGCGTCCGCCGAGGAGGCGCAACGCCCCCCGCGCGACAGCCCCGATCTCCAGGTCGAGGGCCGCCTGCCAATCGTTCCTCTTCCCCGCCTTCCGGCGGGTGTCCCTGACCGGCTCCGGCTGCTCCCCGTCCCCGGAGTCGAAGTCCGCCTTGACCAGGGTCCCGTCGGCGGGCATCACCACGGCGAATTCGTCCGTGAGCGGCCGGGACGGATCCCGCCGGTCCAGCCAGATCCGCTGCATACCGGGGTTGTCCGGATCGTCCTGCAGGGTCAGGTCGCTCAGGGGGATCGCGGTGCGGCGGGCGGTGTTCCGCGGCAGTTCGGCCAGGCCGTGCCGCCGGGCGGCGCCGTTCACGCCAAGGAGCACGGCCGTCTGTCCGCTGCGCTGGTCCAGCTCGGGGTCGACCAGCGCCAGCAGGGCCGCCTGCCGGTGCGTGATGTCGACCGTCCCTTCGGGGAGGCGCATCCTGAGCAGGTCCGGCCTGCCCGGGACCTCGTCGAACAGCTCCAGGTACGGCGGGCTCGTCCACGGGGCCCGCTCCGTCCCGGAAGGCGTGCTGATCTCACTGGGGTCGTCGATGACCGCCTCGGCGGCCAGGCGATAGTCGCGGCCCAGGGTCTCGGTATTCGAGTCGAGGATCAGCGTCTGCTCGTCGAACGCCCCGCGCTCCTCGAGGTCGAGAATGCCCACCTCGTCGGGATCGTCGATGTCAAGACCCATCGCCGCCGCCTTGTGCAGCAGCCGCTTCAGCCGCGTACGAGTGTCCGGGGTGGGCTCGGGCCGCGAAAGGTGCAGTGCCCGGACGGCGAATTCGTCGGCCTGTGCCTGCGTGCGCCGCTGTTCCCAGCGAGCCAGCCTCACCATCGACCAGAACAGCCGCAGCAACTCCACCGGCCCCACCGCGTCGGTGGGATCCAGCTCCAGGATCTCCCGCGCGAGTGGAGCCGCGGGAAGACGGTTCTCGGCCATCCACTGGAACTTCGCCGCCGCCGCGTCCACGGCCGGCAGGGTCACGAACTCGGCCAGCGTGGCCCGCGGATTGCCGCTCAGCATCTCCCGGGCGGCACGCAGCATCAGCTCGTAGTGCTCCGGCGCGGGCGCCTCTCCAACCCTCAGGCCCTGGTGCGCGTGCGCGGCGAGATCGAACAGGTCCAGCGCGAACGGTCCGGCCGGCGCGAGCCTCCAGTCGGCCGCCCGCAGACGGTCCAGCGCGACGATCCCGCGCCACAGCTCGTCGAACCGCCCGTGCGCGTCCTCGATGTCCACGCCGAACCGGAAGCGCAGCGCCAGCAGCAGCCGCCACACCGTCGCGCGGGCCTCGTCCGTCACCTCCCCGTTCTCGGCCAGCCCTGCCGTCTCCGCGAGCTCGCGGAGCCGCTCCCCCGTCGGCAGCGGCCTTGCCTTCACCTCCGCGCCCGGCGCGCCCCGCACACCCGTCGCCAGGCGCCCGATCGCGGCCTGCCCGGACTCCGTGGCCCGCTCCTGGTGGGGGGCGAAGGTCCCGAGCGGATCGCCCGGCGGCAGCACCAGCCCACCCTCGAACGCGTAGCGGCGTCGCTTGAACTCGGTCGGCGCCACCCCGGAGCGGTCCCAGTCCAGGACCTGGATCTCGCCCGGCGGGGGCGCCGGTGCCGTGGAGGCCGGGGCCGACGCGTCCTCCAGGACACCCTCGATCCCCTCGGTACGAGCCTCCTCCGGAGCCTGCCCAAACGTCACATTCCGCTTGGCCCCAGCCCCGTCCCTGACGACCGGCGCCCCCTCCGCGAGCTGGTCGGCGTCGACCGGACGCGGGTCGACCGGCGCGTCCTCCAGGACACCCTCGATCCCCTCAGTGCGAGCCTCCTCCGGAGCCTGCCCAAACGTCACATGCCGCTTGGCCCCATCCCTGACGACCGGCGCCCCCTCCACGAGCTGCTCGGCGTCGACCGGACGCGGGTCGACCGACTCGCCCTCCAGGACACCCTCGATCCCCTCGGTACGAGCCTCCTCCGGAGCCTGCCCAAACGTCACATGCCGCTTGGCCCCGTCACTGACGACCGGCGCGTCGGCGTCGAGCGGCCGCGGGTCGGGCGGCGTGGGCTTCCAGACGTCGGGGCCGTCGAAGTCGGCCTTCACCAGGCTGCCGTCGGCGGGCATCACCACGGCGAATTCGTCCGCGAGCGGGCGGAACGGATTCCGCTGGTACAGCCTGAGCCGCTTCCTGCCCGGGTTGTCCGGGTCGTCCTCCAGGGACAGCGGCCCCCGCGTGACCATCGTGCGGCGGGCGGTGTTCCGGGGCATATCGGCCAGACGGTCCAGGCCGACGGCGCCGTCGCCGACGAACTGCACGGCCGCGCGGGCATCCGTCCTCTTGTGCACGGGGTCGTGCAGCGTCAGCACGGCGTACTCCTCCATGCTGATGTCGTACGTGACCCCGCGCAGGACGATCCGTACCCGGCCGTCATCGAGCAGCTCGACCGCCGCCAGGAACGGCCGGACCGTCCATGGAGCCGCCTCTGGCCCGTACGGCGTGCTGATCACATCGGGGTCGACCGTCAGCGGGCCGTCGGAGTGCTCGCGGTAGTTGCGTCCCGCCTCCTGGCCCGTGCCGTCGACCAGCAGCGTGTTCCGGTCGTACGCCCCCTTGTCCTGGAGGTCGAGGACGGCGATGTCGACCGGATCGGCGATGTCGAGCCCGATCGCCGCCCCCTTGATCATCAGCCGGCGCAGGCGCCCGCGGGTGGTGGCGGGGTCGGGCTGACGCCGCGGGAGATGGAGCACCCTGGCCGCGAAGTCGTCGATCGCGGCGAAGTCGTGCGCCAGCTCCCACCGCGCGACCTTCACCATCGCCCAGAGCAGCCGCAGCCTCTCGTTCGGACCCACCACAGCGGTGGGGCTCAGCTCCAGGATGTCCCGTGTGAGGCCCTCCAGGTTCTCGGCGCCCTGGTTCCGGACCCCCTCCTCGAAGACCAGGAGGGCCCTGTCCACCTCCTTCGGCAGCGTCACGAAGTCGGCCAGCGTGGCCTTCGGACGCGCGTCCAGCGTCTGCCGGGCCGCCTTCAGCATCAGCGCGTAGTGCTTCGGCCCCGGCACAGCGCCGGCCTTCAGCCCCTGCCGCGCGTGCGCGGCCAGGTCGAGCAGGTCCAGCGCGAACGGATACGGAGCCATGCGCCGGTCGGCCGCCCGCAGCAGTTCCAGCGCGCAGATCCCGTTCCACAGCTGGTCGAACTCGGCGTCCTTCTCGACATCCGGGCTGAACCGCAGGTGCAGCGCCATCACCAGGGCCAGCGCCAGCTCACGGTCCGCGTCCGTGATCTCGCCGCGCTTAGCCAGTCCCCCTTGCACGATGAGAGCGTCGAGCCGCTCGCCCTCCGGCCGTGGATTGGCCTTCCGTATCTCACCGGGGGCGCTGCGCACCCCCTCGGCCATCAGGACAGCGGTCTCGTCGGCGCGGTTGGCACGAGTGGGGCCGGCGGCGGGCACCCGTGTCGTGTCGGCCATCCCCTGGATGAAGGGCAGGTTCCTCAGCGGGTCGCCCGCGGGTAGCACCGGGCCACGCACGTAGACATCGGCGCGCTCGGTGAACTCCGTGCGGCTCGCCGCGGGGTAGCACCAGGCGAGCATCTGGAGCTCGCCCAGCGGGAGGTCGCTGAAGCTGGCGCGGCGCTTCTCGGTCTCGCCCAGTTCCGCACCGGTCACCAGCGATACGTCGCCCCGGCTGTCCACCACTTCGAGGTACTTCGGCTGACCGTGGCCGTCCGTCCACCTGGTGAGCGCGCTGATCCCGGGAATCCGCTTCGCCGCTGACAGGTCGGCCTTACCGGTCAGCGGGTCCTCGGGCACGAAGTGGGTGACGCCGCGCCAGTTGGTGCGGGCGCGCCGGGCCATGAGCGCGTCGTCGTCGGCGGCCATGGTGTGGATGACGCGCCGCCCGTCGGCGTCGGTGACGATGTGACGGTTCATGTCCCGCACCTCGGCGGGCGGGTCCGCTTGCGGTGCCAGGCCCGCCGGGCGGGCCTTCAGCGAGATCCACTGAGGCTGCCAGTTCCGCTCCACCAGCGCGATCAGCGCCTTCTTCGGCCTCCGCGGCATCCAGCGCCGCTTCCGCCGCTCCGCCTTCGGCTCCAGGAAGGCGATCTGCCCGTCGGGAGCCACCCCGTCGCGGCCCACCCGGTCCAGAACTTCCTGCGCGTACGAGAACTTCGCCCCCCCGTCCGCCAGCAGCGCCACGCCCGATTCCTTCGGGGTTATCTCCAGGACCGGGTCCAGCAGTATCAGTTCCGCGAGCACGTCCGCCGGCGCGTCCCGGAACACCTCGTCCTTCGGCAGCCACACACTCACCTTCTTCGCTGACGGATCGCCGATGGCGGCCATCGTGTACGGGGTGCGGTTGATCTCCGTCGACCACTCAGGCTTCTCCTGCGACCGGCGTTCCAGCCGCCCGTGCACGAAGTCGGCGATGCCGACACTGCTCAGGTCCAGCCGCCCACCCGGCAGCGTCTTCCCCCTGTAGTTGCGGCCGATGAGCCTCCCGTGCGCATCCCACAGGTACGTCTCGTGCGACAGGGCGCCCCGGTCCTCCAGGAACCGTGCGGCCAGCTGCGCCCGCGTCTTCGCCTGCCGCGCCTTCGGCTTGCGCGCGAGCTCGATCAGCGTCCGCCAGTGATCGGGAGTGACGGTCTTCCACTCGTCGAGCATCAGCGCGTCGCGTACCAGCGTGTCGCCCAGCACCCGCTCACCCGGACGGGCCTTCGCCAGACCCACCCGTGCAAGGAACGCGAGGGCCTTCAGCCGTTCCTGGTAGCCGGGCTCGTCCGCCACCCCGGCCCCGAACGCCTTCCTCAGCAGGGCCGCGTGCTCTGCCTCCGAACCCATCACCGGCCGGGCCGTCGCCGTGGACGCCTCCGGGTCCGCCGCCGGCCTGGACGTCGCGGGCAGCTGGGACACGGCGTACCCCGCGGCCGCCTTGGCCGACGCGAGGGCGGGAGCCGGGGCGGGAGCGGGAGCCGGGGCGGGGACAGGGGCGGGGTTCGTGGGGGTGCCCTGGGGCAAGCCGGTGTTCGCGTCGGCGTCCGCGGCGGGGCCCGGCCGGGTGGTGGGAGCGGAGGCGTCGTCCCCGCCCGTGCGGGTCTCGTCCGCCGCGGCGGACGAGGCCGGTGCGGACGAAGCCGGTGCGGGGACAGCGCGGGGCAGGGCGGCCAGGAACTCCCCACCACGCTGGTGCAGGACGACGGTGCCGGCGGACGTGCCGTCGGCGGGTGCGTGGGTGGTGTGGGTGCCGTTCTCGCCTACGAGGACGACGGTGATGCCCACAGTACGGGCGACGAGCCGCGCCGCGAGGCGGGTGGTGGCGTCGTTCCAGAGGCGGGCGCTGTGGAGCTGCGAGCGCAGCAGCGCCTCCTCGTTGCCCCGGTTGCCGGCGTACACCTCGGCCGGGACGCGCCCGCCGGTGCGGCCGAGTTCCGCCGTGAGGTGTTCGGCGGTGAGCCCCTGCGGGAGCTCGAGACCGAGCGCGTCGATCTCGGACGCGAGGAACAGCGCCTCGGGGTCGAGTACGGCGTCCTGGGCGTCGACCAGCGGCTGGGCGGCGACCGCCGAGGCGAGGGTCGCCGGTCGTGCCGCGACCCGGGGCACGGTGGTGCGGGTGGCGCGGGCCTGGTGGTGCAGGGCGGCGGACACCGCGGCGTAGAAGCCGTTGCCGTCGGTGAGGTGCGCGGCGAGGTCGTAGGCCTGGTCGTCCGGCGCGGTCAGCCGTGTGTGGTCCGAGGTGTCGTAGAGGTCCTCCGCCCGGTCTGCGGCGGTCGTGCCCGCGGCGCTCCAGGGCAGCGTGGTGTGGACCGGCAGGGGCGCTCCGCCCGGCCTCGGGGTCGCGGTCGGAGCCGCGCTCCCGTCGGCGTCCGCGGTCGGGTCGGCCGGGGCCGCTGGGGCGTCGGTGGAGGTTCCGGAGGCCGAGGGTGCGGTGGCTGGCGGAACGTCGGTCGACGGGCCAGCGGTCGACGGGCCGGCGACGGTCGCCGTCCCGGAGGAACCGGGTGCGGCGGGGGGCTCCTCGGCCCTGGCCTTGCCCTTCCCCTTGCCCTTCCCCTTGCCCAGGTCGGCGCCGTCCGGCAGGGCGACGCGGAAGCGCTGCTTCTCGCTGTCCAGGTACAGGACGACGTGGGCCTTCGGCATCGCCGGGCCGTCGGCGGGCCGGAAGGTCTGGAACCGGCCGCTGTCGTCCACGACGGTCACGGTGACGCCGAAGGATCGGGCGGCGAGCACCGGGCGCAGATCGGCGGCGGCGGTGTCCCAGCCCTCGCCCTTGGCGTCGGCGGACCGGGTGAGTTGCGCGTATGCGAGCTTCAGCTTCTGCGCGGAGGTGAGGGCCGTGGAGTGCGGGACGACGCCGATCGCCTCGAACTCACGGTACTCGGGGGTGTTCTTCCCCAGGTCGACGCCGGCCGCCTTCAGCTCCTCGCGGGTGAAGGTGTCCCGGTCGTCCGGTGTGTAGAAGTCGATGAGGGCGGTGTTCGCGGGGTCGGCGAGCGTGTCCGCCAGGGCCGCCTGGAGCTCCGCCTCGTTCATGGTCCCGGCGATGTCGGGGGCCTGGGCCCGCAGGCCGGCCAGGAAGGACGCGAAGAAGCCGTTGCCCTCCGTGGTGCCGGGCGGGTCGACGACGAGGAACTCCTCGCCGGGGAAGACCTGGTCCGCAGGCGGGGTGAGGGTTGTCCGGCCGTCGGCGTCCCGCTTGGTGAACACCGGCGCCTCGGGCTTGCTCGGCGTCGGGTCGTCGAACTCCACCTCGGCGGGCTCGGGGGTGCCGGCCAGCAGGTCCCGGCCCTCCGCCGTCGCGTTCAGCCGGTGCCAGCGGGTCAGGCGGTCCGCCTCCGCGCGTACCCGGTGCATCTCCTGGGCGAGCGTGTCCGCGAGGCTCCGCAGGGGCCGCAGCTCCTTGTGCAGCGCGTCCAGGACGGCCTTCGCGTCCCGCAGTTCGTCCTGAGCGGCGCTCAGCGCGGTCTTTGCGCGGCGCAGTTCGTCCTGGGCGGCGCTCAGCCCGGTATTCGCACGGCGCAGTTCGTGCCGGGCGGCGCTCAGCCGGGCCCGGGCCGCGTCCAGCTCCGGGTGCGGCAGCGGTGCCGGCTCCTCGTCCGTGTCGCCGCTCGTGAGGGACACGTCATCGGGGGCGGGTGCCTGGTCCGTGGACGACACGCCTTCCGCGGCGGGTCCGGCGTCCGCGGCGGGTCCGGCGGGTCCGGCGTCCGCGGCGGGTCCGGCACCCGCTCCGGCGACCGCACCGGCTCCGGCGACCGCACCGCTTCCGGAGGCGACCGGGCCGGCGTCCTCGATCTGCTGCCCGCGGGCCGGCCCCCGCTGCCGGGCCGACTCCTGCCGCCGGGCCAGTTCCCGCGCCTCGTGGGCCCGCTCCTCCGCCTCGACGGCGTCCTCGGCCTCCTGGACCGCCTGCTCGGCCTCGGCCCGGCCTCGATCCGCCGAGGTGACGCCCGCCTCGCGGGCGTCGAACACCGACCGGGCTGCCTCGGCACGGCCCTCCGCCTCGTCGTGGCGGGTGAACGGGCCGGGGCCGACCTGCCGACGGGCGGCCCAGTACGCCTTGTCGGCGGTGACCCAGGCGGTCATGGCTTCGTTGACCGTGTCCCAGGCCTTGGCGACCTTGGCCGGGTAGCTCTCGTCGGTGAGCAGGCCGAGGTCCCGCGCGGTCGCCTCGGACATCCAGACGAGCAGCGCGGCCTGGGTGCCGTACGCCTGCGCGCCGGCGTTCCCGACGTGGTTCGGGGCGATCTTCTGGAGCGGGTGGGCGAGCGCCCGCCCGATCCGGCTGTCCTTGATGCTGCGATGGACGTCGGCGATGGTGAGCCACTCCGTGGGGACCGCGAACAGGAAGGCACGTTCCCCGGGCTTGTCGGTGACGAACGCGCCCTTCCAGCCGAGGGACTCAGCGCCCGAGGGCAGGCTCTCGAAGCCGCCGGCGTTCGGCCCCGACCCGGTCACGCCCGGCCACAGGGGTCCGGCCGGTGTGCTGTCGGCGCCCTGCACGGTGATGTTCTCCGCGGCGTTCTGCGCGTTGCCGAAGTCGGCGTGCTCGAATCCCGTGTACCGCTGCGGTACGTACATGACGTGGTGGGTGCCGTCGGCGACGGTGATCAGCACCGACTGCTCGACGAGGGGGCGGGCGAGCAGGGTGAGGTTGCCCCTGGCACCGCCGATCAGGTTGTCCTGCTCCAGCGTGGGCGGCTGGAAGCCCTCGCGGGACAGGGCCCGGTAGGCGAAGGCCGCGAGCGAGCTGTCCGAAGTCGCCGACCGCAGGGTGGTGTCGCCGGGTGAGCCGGCCTTGGTGAGGCCGGTCTTGTCGATCCACTCCGGCGGCTGTGCGCCACTCCCCACGTCGACGGGGAAGGTCTTGTCGTATGCCTGGGCCAGCGCGCGGCGGGCGCTCTCCTGCACCTGCTCCGCACCGACGACGTCGAAGATCATGAATCCGGTGCCGGGCAGCTTGAACGTGCCGAGACGGCCGTCGCCGAAGCGGATCCGGTGCCAGTCGTTCCGCTCGGCGAGGGAGGGAAGCGGCAGATGCCGGACCGGACCGGGCTGGGGCGGCTGGGGCGCCACGTCGAGCACGGAGCCGGCGGTGGACGGGAGCTGCGGCGTGCTGAAGGCGAGCGAGCGGTGGACGGTCTGCTCGCCGATCGAACCCTCGACGGAGAACGGCTTGAGGCCGCGGAAGTCGGCCAGCCGGTGGCCGCCGGCCGCCGGCGCCTCCGTACCGGTACCCGCGTCCTCCGCCCCCGTCGCCACGTCCGCCCCCGCACCCGCGTCCGCGACCGGCACGAGCAGCGCGTCGTCCGCGATCTCGATGACCGCGTCGTCGGGATCGCCACCGAGGACGACGGTCTCCGCGTCCGCGTCACCCAGACCGGTGTTGTCGACCTCCAGGGACAGCGTCAGCTGGTAGGGGATGTGCTCCACGGTGTAGGGCGAGGTCAGGGCGATCGTCCACCCGGCCCGCTCGTTCGTTCCCTCGAAGTCGGTCCGCATCGAGCCACGGGTGCCCGCGGAACCGTAGCCGGCGCCCAGGGCTTCGGGCTGGTCGTCCTCGAAGAAACCGCGCGCGTTGGTATTGGTCCCGAGCATGTGAGTGTGAGTGACGATCTCGCCGTGGGCACGGGTCTCGCTGGCCAGGACGTCGTCGATGAGCCAGGAGCTGTGGTCCACGCCGTCGAACTTCGGCGTGCCCGGGACGAGGTGGGCCTCCACCCGCAGGGTGCGGCCGCCGATACGCAGGAGGGGGAAGCCCCAGCGGCCGACCCGGACCGGCAGCGAGGCCCCGCCGCCCTCCGCCATCGTGCCGCTCAGGCTGCGGCTGACACGGGCGGAGACGGCCTTGCGGATCGTTTCCTGGTCCGACAGGCGCGGGAACAGCTTGTCGAGCTCCGCGAGGAACCGGTCGACCACGTCGCCCGTGTCGAGGGTGTTGACCGGGTAGGTGCCGAACCGGCGTCCGATCATCCACGGCCGCGGGACCCAGACCGCGTCCGTGTAGTGCGGCACCTTCCCCATGCCGTCCTGGATCATGCCGAGTTCGTGGACGGCCTTCTCGGGCAGCATGCCGGTCCACCCGGCCGGGACCGAGACCCGGAACCCGGCGGAGTCCGCCAGTGCCTTCGGCACGAACGGAGCGCCGACCGAGGACATCGTGCCGAGCGTGGTCGTAGCGACGGCGATGTCGTGCTCGGCGGTGGCGACCACGAGGTAGGTCCGCCCCGTCAGCGCGCGCAGTGCGGCGGTCACCCCCACCATCGCCGTGATCCTGTCGTGCCGCTTGACGCGCTGGAACTGCCCGGCCGCGACGACGCCGGTCAATCCGCCCTCGCCCGCCATGAACGCCCGGAAGTGATTACCCAGCAGCCCGGCCATGTAGGCGGTGCCGGTGGCGCGGCGTCCCGAGAACAGCTGGCCGGCGATGTGGCCGTCGACGAGCTCGTTGTACGTGGCCGGGCCCATCAGCCGCATCGGGCCGAGCCCCACGCGGTGCAGCAGGATTCCCGACCGGTTCGTGTACGGGCCCGGCACCCACAACAGCGTGCGGTTGCCGCCGGGGGTCATGGTCTGGTCGATGTCCGCCGTGGTGTTGGGGGCCTTGAACTGGTCGACGGCCGACTCCAGCACGGGCGCCCCGGGGAGGGTGAACTGCCAGGAGCGGTGCGCCGCCTCGGACATCGCCTGCCGTGCCGTCTCGGCGAGCAGGGGGTGCGAGGCCACCGAGACCGTGTGCACGAAGTACTTGCTCAGGTCGCGCATCAGGTCCCGTCGGGCCCCGGGCTGGGCCGGGCGGGCGGCGGACCTCTGGAACGCGTCGCCCTCCGGCAGGCGGCGCACCTCGGCGTCCCGGCTGCGCTGGTACGGGTTGGCCTCGGTGTCGGGGTCCACCAGCGGGGTGTGGTGGGAGTTGGCGGTCAGCAGGACCCGTCCCGAGAAGACCGTGACGGCCCCCTGAGCGCTCCCGTCGTCCGTCGCGTCGTCCGCCGGGCTCGGGTCCGCCGGGGCGACGCCGAGCGGGAGCAGCCCGCTCGGCCTGCTGAACACGAACGCCCGGGTCGCCCCGACACCGGCGAAGAGCGGGCCTCGCAAGGTGGCGGGAAGCTGCCAGAGTCCGCTCTCTTCCACCTCCACCTCGACCTGGTAACTGACCTGGTACGGGGGGAAGTTGGTCATGTTCTCCTGGTCGAAGAGCACGAGCGGACCGGCCCCGTTGCGCGCCTGGCGCATGACGCCGCCCATGGCCCCCAGCATCGCCCCGCCCATGTTCAGGGAGCGGCCCGACGCGGTCTTCTCGCCGCCCAGGACGAAGGCGTGCCCCTCCAAGCCGGCCTCGAGGCCGTGGGTCTTGCTGTACGTGGTGAACAGCCGTTCCGTTCCGGTGATCGACTGCTCGTGGCCGTAGCCGTACTGGATGCCCTCGTACTTCCGCCCGGTCAGCTTGACCCGGACCAGCAAGTGTCGGTGGCCGCGCTTGACGCCGACGTGCTCGCGCAGCGTGATCGTGACGCCGGTCGTCATCATCCTCTCGAGGCCCGTGCTCATGGCGGCCTCGGAGAAGGTGCGCACGATTTCGTGGACGTTGCCCACGACCCGCTCGAAGCGCCTCCGGTCGCGCTTCCACTTGGGGTGGTCGGGGTCGAGCTCGCTCAGGGGGGCCACCAGCTCCGGGAACTTCTCGGCCGCGCCCGCCAGCACCCGGTCGGTGAGCTCCTCCAGCCAGGTCCGCTCGCTCTCGTCAGGGGCCTGGCGGGTGTAGGAGCCGTCCGGGAAGTAGAACTTCTCCACCGCGCTGGCGCCCAGCGTCGAGGGATGGTCGAGGGTCAGGTACGGCGGTACGAAGGGCTCTGCGGCCTTGGGGTCGGTGGACCGCAGCGACCGCAGCCTGAGGCCGCTCCCGTCGTCCCAGCCGGCGAGCTCGCGGGCCAGGGAGACCGGAATCCGTTCCAGCGACCAGGTCAGGAACGTCCTGGCCGGGTGGCGCGGGTGCTGCCCGTCCGAGCCCGTCGGCAGGGAACGGTCCCGCCCGGTGCGCCGCACCGTGACGGCCTGGACGACCAGGTAGAGCCCCGTGGCTCCCTGGCTGGGGAACTGCTCCCGCAGCATCTGGACGCTCGCCCCGCCGCCCATGGCCTGGTCACGGCCGCTCGCGTGGGTGAACCGGGCGACGAAGGCCAGCATCAGCCGGATCGCCGTGAGGTCGTCGAACAGGAACCCGGCGGGTCCCAGAGCACCCGTCAGGCCCTGGAAGTTCGTCTTCGTCAGCTGGCTTCCGCCCGCCGTCGCCAGCTCGAAGCCCTGCCGGAGACGGCTCACCAGCGACTCGGAAAGCAGGACCGCCGACTGGGGGACCGCCGAGATCTCGACCTGGCCCAGCGCCTTCTTCTTCTTTTCGTCGCGGTAGAGCGTCTCCGGCGTGAGGACGCGCCCGGCGCTGAGCCCGCCCAGGCCTTCGAATCCCTCCGGCGTGAAGAGTTCCGAGATGTGGTGGTGCGCGGGAGCCTCGTGGTCGACGCCCAGCTGGGAAAGCACCCAGTCCCTCACCTCGTCCAGGGGTCCCCACCGCTCCGTGGCGGCCAGGCGCAGGTCCGGGCGCGAGGTGAAGGTCAGCCGCGGGGGGATCCGGAGCCGGATCTCCTCTCGCTCCTTCTCCTGGTGGGTCAGCAGGGTGACCATGCCGTTGAGCAGAGCGAAGTGATGGGTGCGGAGCACGTGGCCGTGCTTGTCCAGCGCGTCGACCTCGAACCAGCCGTGGTCGAGGTGGACGTCGGGCTGGGCCCCCGGCGCCCGGTCCTCGGTCAGCCGCGCCACCGTCGTGGTGTTCCGGTAGGTCATGGCGCGGGACTGGCCGGCCAGGAGGTTGATCCGGGCGAACAGCCAGACGGGCAGCACGAGCGGGAACAACGGGACCACCGGGGCGAGAGACCGGGTCGTGTTCAGCTGCGCGACCCGTCCGACCGTCAGGAGGTCCTTCCACGAGGCGCCCGTACGGATCGGCGCGCCGGAGGCCTTGCCGGTGAACTTCTCGCCCAGCCCGTACTGCCGTGCCCGTACGCGCACCTTGCGGGTGCGGGACCGGCTGAACAGGCTCTCTCCGGCGACCTTGTAGGCGACCTCGCGTCCGCCCCGCAGCACGCCTTCGGCGTCCGTCGTGAGGATCTTCGCCAGCTCCGAGCGCAGTGCGGCCGCCTCGGCGCGGGTCCGGGACTCCCACGGCTTCGTGGCGGAGTCTGCCTCCAGGAACTGGACGATCGTGTCGATCAGGAGGGGCACCCCGCGGATGAGGTGCGTCTGCAGGGTGTGCCCGAACACGGGGTGCTCCGGCTGCCGGGCAGCGGCGGCGGGCAGCAGCTTGGTCACCGTGTGCGCGAGGGCGGGGCGGCGCGTCTCGTCCGCGAAGACGATGTCGCGCGGCCGGGTCCCAGGAGCGGGCATCTTGTGGTCGACGCGGACGGGGCGCCGCCGGTCCAGCTCGTGCTCCACCAGGTTCACCGGCCGGTCCTGGGCGGCGTCCTCCTGCTCGGTGGCCTGGGCAGGGCCTGCCTCGGTCGGGTCGCCGCCGTCCGATGACGTGCCCGTGGTGCCGACGCTGAAGAGCGAAACCTCGTCGCCGCTGTCGCTGACGGACGGGGCGGAGCCGACGGGGGCGGACGCGGAGCCTGCCGGGGCGGACGCCGAGTCCGCCGGGGCGGGGGCCGGGCCCGCCTGGGCGGACGCGGACGCGGCAGAAACACCGGGGCGCGGCAGGAGGGTGAGCAGGGCCCCGAGGGCGCTGCCGGGGGCCGCCCCGGTGCCGCTGTCGTCGGCCGGGCCGGAGGACGGCGGGAGGGAGGAGGCGGGCTCGGTCGCCGCCTGGGGAGCGGTGGCGGACGCGGCCACCGCAGACGGGGCGGCGCCGTCGGCCGGGGCGCCTCCAACAGCCCGGCCGGTACCGTCAGCGCCGACGTTTCCGGACCCGTCGGCCGCGGGCACCGGGGCCACCGGAGCGGACGAGGCCGCCTGGGACGCCGGGTCGGCCGGACCCGCCGGGGCTGAAGGAGCCGTCACGGCCGGCGCCGTAGGTGCGGGGGGCGCCGTGGCCGGTGCGGTGTCGACGGGCGCGGTCCCTGTCACAGCCGCGAAGATCTCGTCGGCCAGGGACCGTACGGGGGCGGCCGCGACGTCCCGTACGGCCGTCGGCGCGGCGTCGTCCGTGACGTCCTCCTCCCGTCCGTGCCGCGTCAGCCCTGCCTCGAAGTCCGCGAGGAGGTCACTGGAGGCGGCGGGCTCCGGCAGGGAGAGGACGCCATCCGACGCGGGCCTGGTGCTGCCGGCGGAGGCGGAAGCGCCGACCGATGCGTCGACAGGGGCGGATGCGTCGACAGTGGACGCGCCGACGCCCACGACGGACGCGTCGGGGCCGACGATGGAACCGGCGGGGCCGACGACCACGGCGCTCGTGGTGACGCCACCGCGGCGCAGCCTGTGAAGCCCCAGGAAGGACGTACCCAAGAGGGGGGTCAGGCCCGCGATCTCGGCCGGGTCCGCGGCCCGGGTCAGGCCCTCGATCGGCTCCGGGAGGACCGGCCCCCGGTCGGCGTCGACCGTTCCGTCCTCGGCGGCCTCACCGATGGTCAGCACATGCGCGGCGTGCTCCGCGCCCGGGTTCACCTGCACGGCGGGGTCCGTCGTCGTGACCTTCACGGGCCTGCGGAGCACGTACGCCAGCTCCTGCTCGCCCGTCCTGCCGGACTCACCGGGCGTGACGCGGTCGGCGCCCGGGGCCAGCATGTGCAGCGGGTGGTCCGAGGGGAACCGCGCGAGGCCCGCGTCGTAGGCGAACACCATGGCGAGCCGGCCCCACGGGACATTCACGTTCCTGCCGCGCAGCCGGAGGACCACGCCACCGTCGGTGGCGCCCGCGAACCTGGCGGTGAAGGGGGCGGCGGGCGAGGGCTCGGCGCCCTCGGCGTCCGTTCGCCGCCGGTCGGGGTCGAGTTCCGGGTAGCTCTGTTCCGTCGCCCGGCCGCCGAAGGACTCGGGGTCGCCGCTCCAGTCCCATCCGAGCACCCGGCCCTCGGCGTCGGTCAGCGCGAACTCGGCGTCGAAGAGGCGCATCAGCTCCAGGTGGTAGGCGCCCAGCGAGTCGGTGTCGAACGGGCGGCCGTCGGCCGTCGCCCCGAGCGCCACCCGGCTCAGCTCCACCAGGTGGGACTCGTCCGCCGGACCGTCCAGGTGCAGCACGGAGGCGGCCATGGCCAGCCGCTCCTGGACCGGGGTGCGCTGCTCCCACTCCCTGACCCGGACCGCCGCCCACAGCAGCCAGCCACGCTGCTCGGGGCCCACCGGCTCGTCCGGCTCCAGTCGCAGCACGTCGCGGGCCAGCGCGTCGAGGGATGTGGCGTCCCACCGCTCGCTGAGGCCCTTCAGCAGGTCGAGCGCCTGGTCGAGCGCGTGCGGGGCCTCGTCCTGGCCGGGGGCCTCGTCCTGGCCGAGGGTCCCGGGCTCGCCGGACGGACCTGAGGCGAAGAGGTCCTGGAGCGTTGCTTCGGGACCGGCCGCCGTCTCGACCGCCACGGCGCGGGCCAGCGCGTCGCCGTAGTGCCGGGCGGACGGCGCCTGGGCGGAGTCCAGCGGGTCGCCGTTCCGCCGCGCGGTGTCCCGGGCCACCCGGTCGAACAGGTCCATCGTGAACGGGCCGAACAACTCGACCCTCGGGTCCCTGCCCCACAGCCGCACCAGCGCGCCGAACGACTCGACGTGTTCCCAGAACCGGGGCTCGCCGTCCGACTCGGCCGGGAACGCGGTCCGCAGTGCCCGCACCAGGGCCCTCGCCTCTCGGAGGGTGTCCGGCGGGACCGGTCCGTCGCCGGTGTGCAGCCCCGACCGGCGGGCCACCTCCGCCAGGACCTGGTCGTCCGGCTCCGGGTCGCGCCGGACGATCTCGCCGTGGCCCCACAGCGCGGAGGCGACGACGGCCCAGCCGTCCAGCCGGCCGTCGCGGTCTCCCGCGAGCGGCCTGGTGCCGGCGTGGACCCGGTGTCCGCTCCCGTTCGCCGTCTCCTGCGCCCGGTCGGCGTTCCGCAGCCGGTCGTGCACGAACGGAAGGGGGCCGGCGAGCCAGAAGCGCTTCGCGGCCCGGCGGGTGCCGCCCGGGCTGGCCGCGGCGCACTGGGCCTGGAAGATCTCCATGGTCTTCGGCAGACCGCGCAGGCGCAGGACCTCCGCGGCCCAGTCCGCCGTCTCCTCGGCGGACATCGCACTGAGCCCGCCCTCGACGGACAGTACGTCGGCTCCGGGCGCGCCGTGTCCGAGGTAGGTGTAGAGCAGGTGCGTCCAGGACGCGGGGATCGGCTCGCCGAGCGCCTTGGCCGCCGCGTCCCAGTGCCGGAAGAACCGGGGGGAGGGGTTGGCGGAGACCGCGCGCGCGAGGCCGTGGTCGGCTTCGGGGAGGTTCGCGAGGCCGACTTCGTCGCCCTGCCGGTCCGTGATGAGCAGGACGTCGATCCGGGCGGCCTCGGGGTTCTTGAACACGGGCGGGGCCGCCTTGCCGCGCCGGGACCGGTGGAACATCCCGGAGACGGTGAGGACCTTCTTGTCCGACTCCGTCGAGGCCGCCGAGACGCCCCAGTGGCCGTCGGTGGACAGCGCGCCGTGCCCGGTGGCGTCGGACACCGCGTCCGGGACCTCGCGGTACCGGTCGGCGGCCCCGTTGATCTCGATCAGCACTTCGGTCGTGCGCGGACGCGCGAGCAGCCCGGTGTCGAGGGCCATGAGCTCGCCGAAGACGTCGGGGTCGGCGAAGTACTCCTCCGGCTCTCCCGACTGTTCCGGCGCCCCCGGCTCCGCCGTCGTGCCGGGTCCGTGCACCCACACGCCCGGGTGGCCGGCCTCGTTGTCGCCGTCGGCCCTGACCCAGTACGGCGGTTCACCCGCCTGCCCCGTCTCCACCAGGCCCAGCCGGGTCCGTACACGGGACAGGTCGACGGTGGCGTCGTCCGGCAGCGGCGGCATCGTGCGCCCCTCCCGGTCCCAGTCGCGTCCGGCGGGGACGCCCTCTCGGGTGCGGTGCAGGCTGTGCTCGCCCATGACGCCCGCGTCGATCAGCCGGAGGGCGGCCAGGGCCTTGATGCTCCGCGCGTCCAGTAGGTCCTCGCGCGCCAGCAGCTCGATCATCTGCCGCAACCGGTCCTGGCCGACCGGCGCTTCCGGCTGGGACCGGGCGTCCGGGCGCTTGAGGGACAGCAGCCGGCGGGCCATCCGGTCCACGGCCAGGTCCGAACCGTCGTCGGGCAGCGTCCGGTCCTTGGCCCAGAGCCGGTACAGACGCTCCGCCGCCGCAAGCCGCCGCGCGTACCCGTCCTCGCTCGCCGCCCCGGCGCCGAACGCCCGCGCCACCAGGGCCGCCGGACGGGGGTCGGGGGTGGTGCCCACGGCAGGACGCCCGACGGCGGTCCCGGGGCCGACCGCCGGGGCGGCTCCGGCTGCCCCGGCTTCCCCGGCTGCTCCAGAAGCGCCGGAAGCCAGGTCGCCGAGGCCGGAGGACAGAGCCTGGGACAGGGAGCTGTCCGGCGCGGGGGCGGACGACGGGGCGCCGGTCCCGGCCCCCGGAGCCGGCCGGACGCCGGCCGGGGCGTCGCCGGACTCCCACCCGCCGGAGAGGCCGGCGGCATCGGCGACGGGGGGGACGACGGTGATCAGCAGACCGGCGGGCCGGCCGTTTCCGTGCACGGTGCCGGTGGAGTCGGTGGTCTCCGCGCCGCCGGTGGTGTCCTGGGCGAGGGCCACGTGCCCGCTGGTGGCCCAGGTCGTGGCGCCCAGGACCTGGGGGAAGACGTCCTGCGGTACCGGGAGCGTCCCCCGGCGGCGGGCGGCGCCCGGCACCAGGACGGCCACGCGGGGTGCGCCTCCCACGGTGCCCGCGTACCGGGCGAAGGCCCCGGCGCGGGAGAGGAGCACGGCGACCTCGGTGTGCGAGGCGCTGACCGTCCGCCGGACGCCCGTCGCGGGGTCGGTGAACCGCATGGTCACATGCCCGGGTTCGCCCTCGTCGGCCACGGTCAGGAACGGCAGGGGGGCCGCGCCGTCCCCGTCGTCGCCGCTTCCGTCGTCCCAGACGGCGGGTTCCTGACGGCCGCTCAGGCCGCCGAGGAAGCGACGCCGGTCCACGGACGCGGCGGAGCGGGAGCCGGTGCGCCAGTCGTAGCCGATGACCTCGTCGTTCTCGTCCGTCAGCTGGGCGTCCTCGGCGAGGGCGCCCGTCAGGGCCAGGTCGAACGCGCCGAGGACGGCCTCCTGGTGGATGTCGAGCCCGGCCGCGGCGGCCGTCGTGACCAGCCGGATCAGTTCCACGAGGTCGCGCCCGGTGGCGGGCCGGCCCAGGTGGAGCACGCTACGGGCGATACGCGCCCGCTCGCGGTCGTCCTTGGGCAGCAGCCAGGCGACGGCCTTGGCGGTCGCCGACAGGTAGCGGGCGTACTCGACGGGGCCCACGGGCGCGTCGGCGGCCAGGCGCAGCGTCTCCCGGACGAGGTGCTGGGGGTGGGCGCGCGGCGTCAGCCCGTAGGACCGTCCTTCGGAGGTGACGGACCGTCCGGTCCCGGTGTCCGGCGCGGAGTCGGTTCCCGGGCCGGTGTCCCCGGCCCGTCGCTGCCCCGTGTCGCGGTCGGCTTCGGGGGAATCCTGGGGGGACCCGGGTTCTGTGAGGGCGGGACCGGACTCACCGTCGTCGTCCTCGCCGGCCGGACCCCGCGCCCCCTGGTAGTACGGATTGGGTATCCACTCGCCGAGTGTGTTCTCGGCCGCGACACCGGGCGGCGCCGGGACGATCCGCCAGGCGCCCTTGATGAAGCGGGATGCCACACCCCCCGCGAACGCGATCTCGTCCGTCTCCGCGGCCTCGTAAGGGATCTCGTTCGCGACCAACGTCTCGGCCACGTCGATGCCGCCCGGAGCGTCGATCTCATAGACATAGCCATCGCCCACCCATCCAGCCAGCCATTCCCGCGAAGCACCGGTCCCCACGAACCCGTAGTCGGCGCTCTCCCCCATCCCGAGCCGCACGTACTCCTCAAGGTCGAGATTTCCGCCACGCGGCACAAAGCCCTCACGGAAGATCACTTCCGGCGCGCGCCGATCCGCCCGGTACACGACCCGATGCGGGTAGAAGACAGGCGGTGGAACGATGTCAGCAGCGTCTGTCGGCCGCACGGCGGCAGGCAGCGGGCCCTCGGCGAACTCGGCGGCGGCCGCGTCGACGACATCGGCGTCCTCCTCGGCCGAGCCGTCGCTCATGTCGTCAAGATCGTCCCAGTCGAACGTCGGATCGACCCTGACCTGAGGGGCGGACCGCTCTTCCCCACCCGCCGTCGCGGACAACGGACCCAAGTCGCCGGCCTCCCGCCCGGCACCGGCGGCCACGGTCGGCGACGCCTCTGCGGGCGGGGCGGCGGGGGTGACCACGTCCAGCGCGATGGTGAGCGCGGACAGGCCGGGCAGGTCGCGCAGGGAGGCGGCCTCGTTCTCCGCGACCAGACGCCGGACCCGGTCCAGTGCCTGGTCGTAGTGGTCCGCCGTCGGCCGCTCCGGCGCGGTGAGGTCCGCCGCGCCCCGCGTCACCTGGTCGAACAGGTCCATGGTGAACAGGCCGTAGGCGGTGCCCTTCCGGTCCTCGGCCCACAGCCGGGCCAGCGCGCCGATCGCCGCCACCCGCTCCCGGTAGCCGTCCTGCCGGGCGACGTCCGGGCCGAAGGCGCGTCGCAGGGCCCGGTCCAGGCGCCCGGCCGTCTCCTCGCGGTCCTCTCCCTCGGGCAGCCCGGCCCACTCCGCCACGCGCGCCAGCTCCTGCGGCGTCGGGGCCGGGAGGTACCGGACGACCCGCGCCCGGGTGTCGGCCGCCTCCGTCGAGTCCGCGGCCGGTGCCGGTCCGGGCTCGACGACGAAGACCTCGCGTCCGCTCGCGTCGGCCGCCCGCTGCCCGGCCGGGGTGTGCCCCAGCGGGTCCGCCTCGTGCGGCTCCGGCCCGCTGTCCCACGTCGGGGCGGACGGGGCCATGCCGGGGCGGGACGCGGCGAGACCGGCGGCAGCGGCGTCGGGGACCGGCTCCAGCAACAGGGGCGCGCCGGGCGGCAGGCCGTCCGCCCAGCGGCGGAACGTCTCGCCGGAGAGCGTCTGCGGGACGCCGTAGGCACCTAGCACCTCGACTCGCTCGGGCCGTCCCGGGGCGGCGGGCGCCGCCGTCCGCGGTCCGGGGCCCGGCAGGCCGACGAGGGAGGGCTCCGCCAAGGCGCCGGTGGCCGGGTCGACATGGGCGAGCAGTGTCACGCCGCGGTCGCGACGCTGTCCGCTGATGGTGGCACGCCCGGACGTGCCACCAACACCGGCGGTTGTCGCGGTCGCCGCCCAATCCCGACTGGTGT